>NZ_JAFIBW010000001.1:1800000-2100000 GCF_017833295.1 Methylobacterium sp. PvR107 | reverse complement strand
GCCTCCAGCAGCGCGCGCCATTCCGAGACGCGGTAGTCGCGCACATGCGAGGGATCGCGCAGGAGCTCCACCGCCTGCAGATGCGTGTCGAGGAGCGGCTCCTCGGGCGAGACGATATCGCAGACGACCAGCAGCCCACCCGGCTTCAGCACCCGCCGCGCCTGAGCCAGGGCAGCCGGGACGTCGCGCCAGTGATGGGCGCTGTAGCGGGTCAGCACCGCGTCGAAGCTCGCCTCCGGGAAGGGCAGGATCTCGGCGGCGCCCTGCCGGGTCTCGATGCGCGGGAGACCGCGGCGGGCCGCCTCGGCGGCCACCGCCGCCAGCATGGCGTCCGAGAGGTCGTAGGCGGTGACTGCGGCGCCGGCCGCGGCGGCCGCGAAGGCGACGTGACCCCCGCCGCAGCCGAGATCGAGGACCCGCGCGCCCGGCGTCGTGCGGATCAGCGCGCCGATCCGGTCGAGATCGGCGCCCGCGGCATGCACGGCACTGGTCACGTAGGCGGAAGCCTGGGTGCCGAACTGGTCCACGACGTGGCTGACATGGCTGCGCGCGCTCATGATGTCCCTCCGGCTCCGGTCGCCAGCGGCGCGAGGCGCGACAAGCGCAGGGCGATGATCAGCGCCAGACCGTACAGGCCGCCGACGAACAGCACCACGCCGTTCCAACCGGAATGGGCGAAGAACCAGCCGCCCGCCGTGCCGAGCACCGACGACCCCAGGTAATACAAGCCGAGATAGATCGAGGAGGCCTGCGCCCGGTCGCGCAGCGCCCGCCGGCCGACCCAGCTGCTGGCGACGGAATGCGCGCCGAAGAAGCCCACCGTCGCCACCACGACGCCCGCGATGATCAGCAGGATGTGGTCCGACAGGGTCATGAGGATGCCGGCGAGGGCGATCGCCGTGGCGACCCACAAAACGCGCCGCCGGCCGAAGCGGCTCGCGAGCTCCCCCGTCACCGGGCTGCTCACCATCCCGGCGACATAGACCGAGAAGATCAGCCCGATCACCGTCTGGCTCAGCGAGAACGGCGGGTCGAGCAGGCGGAAGCCGATGTAATTGTAGATGCAGACGAAGCCGCCCATCAGCAGGAACGCCTCGGCGAACAGCCACGGCAGGCCGGCATCGCGGAAGTGGTGGCCGAACGTGCCCGGGACGTCGCGCCACGCCAGACGGCGCGGCACGAAGCGGCGCGAAGGCGGCAGCCAGCGCCAGAACGCCAGGGCCGCCGCGAGCGCGAGCGCCCCGATCGTGGCGAGGCCGATGCGCCAGTTCATGTGGTCGGCCATGACGCCGCTGATCAGGCGGCCCGACATGCCGCCGAGCGCATTGCCGCCGACGAGCAGGCCCATCGACAGGCCGATGGCCTTCACGTCCATCTCTTCTGCGAGGTAGGCCATGGCGACGGCCGGCAGCCCACTCGCCGTGAGGCCGGTGAGCGCGCGGAGCACGAGGAAGCCGTGCCAGCCCGGGATCAGCGCGGCCACGATCGTCAGCAGCGCCGAGGCGAACAGGGAGGTCAGCATCACGCGCTTGCGACCCCACATCTCCGACAGCGGGCTGACCACGAGAAGCGCCACCGCGAGCAGGGCGCAGGGCAGCGACAGGGCCAGGCTGCTCTCGGCCGGCGAGACGCCGAAATCGTCCGCGTAGATCGGCAGGAGCGGCTGGACGGCGTAGAGCACCGCGAAGGTCGAGAACCCTGCCGCCGCCAGCGCCAGCGCCGTGCGGCGGAAGACCGGTGTGCCCGACCGGATCAGTCCCCCGTCCGCCTCGCTGTCCATCACCGTCCCGTGCCGCTGTCCTCAATCGGTGGTGAGGTGCCAGGGCCGAACCGTCAACTGCCGCGCAGGGCATGGCTGCGCGGCGACCGACTTAGCGCGGCGGCGGGGGCGGCACTGCCTGACCCTGACCCTGCTGCAGCAATGGGGTGATCCGCTGGACCACGACGCGGCGGTTCTCGCGGGAAGGGTTCTGTGTGTTCACCTTGAGGTACTGCTCGCCGTAGCCCTGCGTGGTCAGGTTCTCCGGAGGCACCCGGAACTGCTGCGTCAGCACGGTGGCCACCGATTGCGCGCGGCGGTCCGATAGCGAAAGGTTGTCGATGGCGGAGCCGACCGCGTCGGTGAAGCCCTCGATCAGGAAGACCTCCTGCGGGTTGGCCTGAATGGCGCGGTTCATCGCGGCGGCGATCACCGAAAGCTTGGCCGCTTGGTCCGGCGTGACGGTGAACGAGCCGGTGTCGAAGGTGATGGTGTTGATGTCGACGGCGCGCAGACGGGCCCGGAGGTCGGGGCTGTAGCGAATCTGGTCGAGGGTGTAGCGCCGGTCGACGGCGACGACCGGCGGGGCGGTCAGGGCCTCGTAGACCTCCGCCTCGTCGGCCTGCGCGTAATCGACGACGTAGCGCTCCCGCGGGATCCGGATGTCCGGGGGCGGCAGCACCACCACGTCCTCGTAGACCGGACGGAGCGGCCCGGCATAGCTGTTGTCGATCAGCACGACCTCGCGGCCGTCCCGGTAGCGGCGATAGCGGCGCAGCATCCGTCCGTCGTCGTCCGTCACGGTGATGATCTGCTCGCCGCCGGGCCGGTCGACCGTGCTGTAGAAATCGGCGCCCCGCCGCTCGAACCGGTAGCCGCGCGGGTCGAGATCGCGGAAGCGCTCGTTCTCGTCGTGGCGGATCAGGAAGCTGTCGCGGTCCTGCACGATGATGCGGCCGGGCTCGCGGTAATAGGTGCGGCCGTCCTCCCGGAACTCGCGGCGGTCGGTGCGGACCTGCTCGAAGTCGCGCACCGCGTCGTTCTGGCGGAAGCCGCCGGGGACGTAGCCCGGCTGGCCCGGCCGGTTGAAGGCACCGGGACCGCCGGAGCCGCCCGCCGACGGCTGTCCCGGCTGCACGCCGCCGGGCGGCGGAGCCTGACCGGGAGCAGGCGCCTGACCCGGCGGCACGAATGGCCGACCTGGGATTCCGGGCGCCATGTTGGGCGGAAGCGGCCGCCCCGGCTCGGCGCCGGGGGCACCGTTCGGCGAGGCCTGCGGCCGCCCGTCGGGCTGCGTATTCCGGGGCTGGACCGGCTGGCCCGGAACGCCCGGCGCGACGTTGGGCGGCACGGGTCGTCCGGGCTCGGCACCGGGGCCGGCATTCGGCTGCTGTCGATTCTCGAACTGGCGGTTCTCGGGCTGGGCATCCGGACGCTGGACCGGCCGGCCGGGGCCACCCGGTACCGCGTCGGGAGGCCCTGGGCGGTCGTTGGGCGTCCGCGGTCCACCCAGGCGCTGGCCGGGCGGCCCGCGGTCCGGCGCGGGCCGGTCCGGAGCG
Source organism: Methylobacterium sp. PvR107 (assembly GCF_017833295.1). Classification (NCBI taxonomy): domain Bacteria; kingdom Pseudomonadati; phylum Pseudomonadota; class Alphaproteobacteria; order Hyphomicrobiales; family Methylobacteriaceae; genus Methylobacterium; species Methylobacterium sp. PvR107. The sequence goes on along the minus strand of NZ_JAFIBW010000001.1, from coordinate 2,096,682 downwards.
GCATCGCGTTGCGCAGGACGGTTCGGCTGGGCGTCCGGACCCGGGCGATCCCGATCCGGTGCCGGTCGCTGCTGCGGCGATACCGGCGGCCGCTCGGGGCTGGGTCGCGGTTGGGGTGCGGGAGCCTGATCCCGCTCCGGCGCCTGCTGTCGTTCGGAGCTGGGCCGCGCCGGCGCCGGACGCTCCGGGGAATCCCGATCCGGACGATCCGGCTGCCGGTCCCGCCGGTCCTGCTGGCGCTCCTGCGAACGGTCCGGCCGCTCCTGGGCCGGCGGACGCGCGGCTGGGGGTTCGGGGCGGCGTTCGGGCGCGCGCTCGCGCTGGGGTGGCTCAGCCTGCGGCTGGCGCTGGGCGGGCGGTTCGGGGCGTTCGCGGGGCGGCGGAGGCGGTGCGGCACGCTCCGGCCGCGGCTCGGGCCGCTCGCGCGCGGCCGGCGGGCCCGGCTGCGGGCCGGGGCGCTCCTGCGGCGGACGCTCCGGGCGCGGACCACCATGCGGAGGCTCGCCGCCGCCGCGGGGACCGCGCTCCTCCGGTCCGCCCTGCGCCAGGTGAATCCGGGCCGGCGAAGCGCCGACGGTCTGCACGAGCGCGAGCCCCGGCAGCACCGTGCCGGTCAGGAGGATCAGGCGGAGCAGGCGCATCGTGGTCCCAAGTCGGTTCAGGACGAGCCGAACCCGGGACGCGCCATTTGGTTCCCCGCGCACCCGCGGGAGCGGCCTCAGGGCGTGAGGCGCTGTGGCACCGCGACGACGTCCGGCGCGATGATGCGCACGGCAACGTGATCGGTCTTGGCCGCCTCAATTTTCGCCGCCACGAGCTCGCCCGTCCCGGCATTGTCCGGTGTCAGGCTGGCTCTCGTGTCGACCCCGGCGCGACCGGCGGCGTCGGCGGCGAGTTCCGCCGCCGTCCTATCGGCCCGGCCGACCAGGGTCAGGCGGACCTTCGGCCGGGACAACGCCTCGGCCTGCATCGGCGTCACGAAGATGTCGCCCTTGTGCCGGACCAGCATGCTCTCGGCCTTGACCAGGGATTGCGCCCAGGTCTGGTTCGCCGGCTTGCAGGAGCAGTTCGGGACGAATTCCTTGCGGAACTTGAAGGCGTTGGCGAGGCTCGCGTAGGCGCGGCTGCCCTTCACGGAGGCGGCGTGCTTCAGGGCCTCGTCGCCGTACGGCATGGAATAGGCCTGCGCCTCGGTCCCGGGGCACAGCGCTTGGCACATCTCGTCGGCGCCGCCGCGGCCCTCGGGCAGGTTCTTCATCGGGAAGAAGCCGCCGTCGCAGGTCCGCACGCAGACCATCTGCGGGCCGCCCCGGGCGTAGGTCTCGCCGGTGCCGGCATAGGTCTCTCGCGCCGGGCAGGTCGAGGCCACGAGCCCCTGCAGCTCGCGCCGGCGGATCCCGCTGTCGTCCAGCACCGCGCCGCCGTAGGTGGCCTTCAACGCGCGGATGCGCTGCTCCACGGCCCCGCATTGCGGCGGCCGTGTATCGAAGAACAGGAACTTCCCGCCCTCGCAGTTGAGGCCGCGGAAATAGGCCTCGAGCCGGCCGATCTCGTCGTTGAGGGCGCGCGTCGTGCTGGCGCCGCTCTGGACAGCGGCGAGTTCGGCCCGGTAGCGCCGGCACTGGGGCGACGGCAGCTGCGGCGCAGGCTTCACCTCGGCAGCGGGCGCCGCAGCCGGGCCCTCCTGCGCGCTGGCGGGATGCAGGAGCGTGCTGGACAGCCCGACGGCGAGGACCGCGCTCAGGATGAGGCGGCCGAGCGAACGGACGATCGGACGGTGAGGCATTGGCAGCATCGCGTTGATCGGGTGCGCGGCGCTCCGAAGGGATCCGGGCGTGTGCGCATCCGCGCTTCGGGGCCGAAGCGGAGCCATTCTATGCCCCCTCGCAAGACCACGACACCCCTCCTACATCCCGTCGGCAAGCTTGAGGGGGAATTGGCCGGCGATGTGGTTTCAGAGTCTCACCTATGTTGGTCTGATGGCCGTCGGTCTGGCCGCGGCCGGGCCCGCGGCGGCGCAGGAGCCCGACCGGATCTTCGACAAGTCGACGGTCTGGCGCCCGCTGACGCCCAACGACAAGCTGGTCGTCTACGGGGTCGACGATCCGGCGGTTGCGGGGGTGGCCTGCTGGTACACCCAGCCCGAGAAGGGCGGGATCAAGGGCACGCTGGGCCTTGCCGAGGACGTCTCGGACATCTCGCTGGCCTGCCGCCAGACCGGGCCGATCGCCTTCAAGGGCAAGCTCAACCAGGGCGAGGTGGTGTTCAGCGAGCGCCGCTCACTTATCTTCAAGTCGATGCAGATCGTGCGCGGCTGCGACGTCAAACGCAACACGCTGATCTACATGGTTTATTCGGACAAGGTCATTCAGGGCTCGCCGAAGAACTCGACCTCGGCGGTGCCGCTTGCACCCTGGGGCACGGAGCCGGCGCCGAAATGCGCGGACGCCCTGAAATAGGGCGCACCGGGTGCGCTCAGTCCTGGCTGGGTCAGTCTTGGCAGGTTCAGTCTTGGCAGGTTCAGTCTTGGCAGGTTCAGTCTTGGCAGGTGATGCGGATCGGGCGCTCGGATGGGGTCGGGACAGGCTGGCTGATGGCGCCGGTATACTCGTCGGCTGCGGCGACGCCGTAGGAATTGGCGGCCGCGTAGCCCTGCGCCTCGCACCACGCGTTGGCCACGACCTGTCCGCAGTCGCTGCCCGGTGTCGTCAGGCACTCGCCGACGCCGTAGCCGTCGCTCGACGGGATCAGGAAGGTCTTCTCGACATGGGCCGGCGCCTTCGCGGGCGTCTCACCGTCCGTGCCGGCCATCGCGACATGCGTCAGGCCGGCGCAGGCAAGCGTGGTGGCGAGAACGAAGTAACCGGCGGCCGAGCGTCGCATGAAATGTCCCTAGGCACAGGATCTGTAACGTGAGGATCGCTGTCCGAACGGTCCGACGGCGCGGTTAAGGAAGCCTTACCCGGGCGGCGCGAAGACCTTCTCGAATTTCTCACGCTTTTGGGTTAGCCCCATCGGGCGGGCCGCGCCGTCGCGGCAATGCAACAGGATGCTGGGCCGGGACCGGAGGCGGTGCCACGTTTCGGCCGTTCTTCGCCGCGTGCGGCCAGCAGGTCGTTGAAGGCAGGGCCGGTTTCCGGCCACGGCGCGTGGCCGGACGTCATCCGCGGCGCCGGGAGGGGGATGGGTTTCATGGCGCCGATGTTGCGGCTCTACAACACGCTGACCGGCGCCAAGGAGACCTTCGCGCCGATCGATCCCGCCCACGTCCGGATCTATGCCTGCGGCCCGACCGTCTACGACGCGGCCCATATCGGCAACGCCCGGCCGATCATCGTCTTCGATCTGCTGTTCCGGCTGCTGCGCCACCTCTACGGGCCGGCGCACGTGACCTACGCCCGCAACGTCACGGACGTGGACGACAAGATCAACGCCCGCGCGGCCGAGCGCGGCATCACCATCCGCGACCTCACGGACGGCACGCTGGCGCAGTTCCACACCGACGTGCGCGACCTCGGCGTGCTGATGCCCGGCGACGTCAACGTCGCCGGCGAGCGCCCCCGCTTCGTCGAGCCCCGGGCCACCGACCACATCAACGAGATGGTCGTGATGATCGACGCTCTGGTGCGGTCCGGCCACGCCTACGTGGCGGAGGACCATGTCCTGTTCGACGTGCCGTCGATGCCGGATTACGGCGGCCTGTCCAAGCGGCCGCTGGACGAGATGGAGGCCGGCGCCCGTGTCGAGGTCGCGCCCTACAAGCGCTCGCCCCTCGACTTCGTGCTGTGGAAGCCCGCCAAGCCCGGCGAGCCGTCCTGGCCGTCGCCCGCCGGCATCGCGGCGCCCGGGCGCCCGGGCTGGCACATCGAATGCTCGGCCATGTCGGCCAAGCATCTGGGCCGCACCTTCGACATCCACGCGGGCGGCATCGACCTGATCTTCCCCCACCACGAGAACGAGGTTGCGCAGTCCCGCTGCTGCTTCGGCACGCCGGTGATGGCCAATGTCTGGCTGCACAACGGCTTCCTCCAGGTGGAGGGCGAGAAGATGTCGAAGTCGCTCGGCAACTTCATCACCATCCGCGACGTGCTCAAGGACTGGCCGGGCGAGGTGGTGCGGCTGACCATGCTCAAGACGCAGTACCGGCAGCCGATCGACTGGACCCTGCGGGGCCTGGAGGAATCGAGCCGTGTGCTCGATCGCTGGTACAACGCGGCCGGCGACGCGCCGGCCGCGGGCGACGTCCCTGCCGGGGTCGTCGACGCGCTCTGCGACGATCTCAACACGCCGGCGGCGATCAACGAGCTGCACCGCCTGAGCGGCGGGCCGGAGGCGCAGCCCGGTGACCTGCGGGCCGGCGCCAACCTGCTCGGCTTCCTGACGCGGACGCGCAGCGACCGCGAGCAGGCCCAGGTTGCGGCTTCCGGAGTCGACGTGGCGGCGGTCGAAGCGCTGATCGCAGAGCGTCGCGCGGCCCGGGCCGCCAAGGACTGGGCCGCGTCCGACCGCGCGCGCGACGCTCTGGCCGCGCTGGGTGTCGCCGTGAAGGACAACAAGGACGGCACGACCACCTGGACGGTGGCGCGCTGAGCGCCGGATCGGCCCCGATGACGCGGACGTGACGGTCTCCGCGTCCTCGCGCCCGCTTGCGCCACGCTTCGCGGGGCGCATCTGTCACGCTGGGGGCCGTTCGCCGGGAGAGACCAGCACGTGAGCATCTTCGGGACCATCAGGCCATGTCTCGCCGCCGCCGGATCGGCCCTGGCGCTCGGATCGGCGCTGGCCGGGCCGGCGCTGGCCATCGACGGCGGCGCGCCCGCGGGCCGCGATGCGCTGGCGCAAGCCACCGTCGCCATCGGTACGATCACCCGGCCCGAGGAGGCGCTGCAGCTCACCCGCTGCTCGGGCGTCCTGATCGCCCCCGATCTCGTGCTCACGGCGGCGCATTGCGTGAACGGTGATCCCCTCGGCGCGCTGGTGGTGTTCTTCCGCGGGACCGAGCCGACGCGGCCGGTCTACGCTGCGCGCGTCGCGGCGCGCTACAGCCCGGATCCCGGTGAGATGCTGCCGAACGATGCCTCCGGCGTCAGCCTCTCGGATCTCTCCGTCGATCTCGCGGTGCTGCGCCTGTCCGAACCCGTGAGGGGTCGGCGCCCCGTACCGCTGGCCGCCGATCCGCAGCGGGTCCCGAAGAGCCTGCGGATCGCCGGGGCCGGTCTGTCCGGACGCATGGTCGGGCGGCTGCGCACCGCGACGCTGACTCCGGTGGCGGCCAGCAGCACCGGCCTGACGATCGCCCGGGCGAACGGCGCCCGAATCTGCTTCGGCGATTCCGGCGGACCGGTCGTCGCGGAGGATCGCGGTGGCGCCTATGTCTGGGGTGTCGCCAGCGCGGTGATCAGCCGGGCGGCGCCTTGCGGCGGCTACGTGGTGATCGCTCCGGCGGCACAGGTCTTTTCGGCGACCGGGGTGCGGTGAGGGGTATGCGTCAGGCGGCCGATCATCGGGCTGTCAGGGTTCAGGTGCCGAACGCCTGAACCGCCCGCATCGGATCACCACCGATGCGGAACGACCGTGCCGTCCTTCCGGGGCGCCGGCGGCGGCCCCGGAACCCGGAGCCGTCGCCGGCGCCAGGTCTCGGACCGAAGGCGCGTCTGGATTCCGGGCGCCGCCGCGCGGTCCCGGAATGAGGGGTCGCTTGTCGAAAGGCTCTGTGTACGGGCCGCCTATAAGGCGGCAGGGCGCGTTGCGCGCCAATCGTGACGCTGCATGTCCGCCACAGCCGGACTGCGCACAGGACCGACCCCATAACGAAGAACCCCGCGCGGCCGGGCCGCACGGGGTTCATGAGAACCGGAATTCGTGGCGGATCAGACCGCCATGCGCTCCTCGCTGTCCATCGGCTCGCGCAGCACGTAGCCGCGGCCCCAGACGGTCTCGATGTAGTTCTTGCCCTGGCTGGCGTTCGCGAGCTTCTTGCGCAGCTTGCAGATGAACACGTCGATGATCTTCAGCTCGGGCTCGTCCATGCCGCCATAGAGATGGTTGAGGAACATCTCCTTGGTGAGCGTCGTGCCCTTCCGCAGGGAGAGGAGCTCCAGCATCTGGTACTCCTTGCCGGTGAGGTGCACCCGGGCGCCGCCGACCTCGACGGTCTTCTGGTCGAGGTTCACGATCAGGTCGCCGGTGGTGATCACCGACTGGGCGTGACCCTTCGAACGGCGCACGATGGCGTGGATCCGCGCCACCAGCTCGTCCTTGTGGAACGGCTTGGTCAGGTAGTCGTCGGCGCCGAAGCCGAGGCCCTTCACCTTGTCCTCGATGCCGGCCATGCCGGACAGGATCAGGATCGGCGTCTTCACCTTGGCGACGCGCAGCGAGCGCAGCACCTCGTAACCCGACATGTCGGGCAGATTCAGATCGAGGAGGATGATGTCGTAATCGTAGAGCTTACCGAGATCGACACCTTCTTCCCCGAGGTCGGTGGTGTAGGTGTTGAAGTTCTCGGACTTGAGCATCAGCTCGATGCTCTGCGCGGTCGCGCTGTCGTCCTCGATCAAAAGTACCCGCATCGTCGGTCCCCAGCCCCGCCGGCCGCATCAGCGCGCAGACACGTCCCTATCGCTCGCCCGCCACCGGCCTGTGGACGGGCGCTCCGCCGCTCTTGACGTGGAACGCTATGGATTAATCGTTAACAAAACCTGATTCCCTACCGCAAGCGTCTTGTTCGCACTTCCGCGAGCTTGATAGGAGGAACAGCGTTCCTCCCCTCTCGCATCGGTCCGTGATTCCGATCCGCTTGCGTCCAGGCCGCCTGCAACCTCCGGCGTAAGTACTTCCTCCGTAACGATTCGATCCGCGCTGTGGTCCTGTGGACACAACGCACGTTTTCGTTGAGCTCGGTTGTCATCGAGCCCCGGATCGAGCCGCTACGAGCCCGTGAAGCGCAGTGTTAAGGAGGCCGGTAAACGAAGCGTTGAGAGCGGGGCCGATGACACAGGATTCGGCAAGGTTCATTTCGTCCCTCGCCGCCGCGCAGGCGGCCCTGGAGCGCGTCGAGGTGCTCGAGACGTTCGGCCGCGTTGTTGCGATCCGCGGCCTGCTGGTGGAAGTCGCCGGCCCGGTGGCGGCGATGCGGCTGGGCGGACGGATCGATGTCGAGGGCGCGAACGGCCACGGGCTGGTACCCTGCGAGATCATCGGCTTCCAGGGGGACCGGGCGCTCGCCATGCCGTTCGGGTCCCTGGAAGGTGTGCGGCGCGGATGCCCGGCTTACGTGCGCGACGAATCGGCGGGCGCGATCCGGCCGTCCGCCGGCTGGCTGGGACGGGTGATCGACGCGCTGGGCCGTCCGGTCGACGGGCTCGGGCCCCTGCCGCAGGGGCAGGACGTCTATTCGCTCCGGGCCGATCCGCCGCCGGCCCATGCGCGCACCCGGGTCGGCGCCCCGCTCGATCTCGGCGTCCGGTGCATCAACACGTTCCTGACCATGTGCGCCGGCCAGCGGATGGGGATCTTCGCGGGGTCGGGCGTCGGCAAGTCGGTGCTGCTCTCCATGCTCGCCCGCTACACGGCGGCCGACGTGGCGGTGATCGGGCTCGTGGGCGAGCGCGGGCGCGAGGTCCAGGAATTCCTGCAGGACGATCTCGGCGCCGCCGGGCTCGCCCGCTCGGTGGTCGTGGTGGCGACCTCCGACGAGCCGGCGCTGATGCGCCGCAACGCCGCCTACGTGACCCTGTCAGTCGCCGAGCATTTCCGCGACCAGGGCGCGAAGGTCCTGTGCATGATCGATTCGATCACGCGCTTCGCCATGGCCCAGCGCGACATCGGTCTCGCCGCCGGCGAACCGCCGACCGCCAAGGGCTACACGCCGACCGTGTTCTCCGAGCTGCCGCGCCTGCTGGAGCGCGCGGGACCGGGCGTGGGGCAGGGCACGATCTCGGCCCTGTTCACCGTGCTGGTCGAGGGCGACGACCACAACGAGCCGGTGGCGGACGCGGTGCGCGGCATCCTCGACGGCCACATCGTCATGGAGCGGGCCATCGCGGAGCGCGGCCGCTACCCGGCGATCAACGTCCTGCGCTCCGTCTCCCGGACCATGCCCCGCTCCTGCGATCCGGCCTACCTGCCGGTGGTCCGCCGGGCGCGGCGGGTGCTCTCCACCTATGCCGACATGGAGGAGCTGATCCGGCTCGGTGCCTACCGGGCGGGCGCGTCCCAGGAGGTCGACGAGGCCGTGGCGCTCATGCCTCAGCTTGAGGCTTTTCTGGGGCAGGGTAAGGAAGAAGCAACGTCCATCAGCGATGGTTACGCACGGCTCGGCCAGATCGTCGGTGGAGCCTAGGGGCACGGCCCGGGCATGATCCGAGGCGCGGGCTCAAGCGTTGCGTGGAGTGAGCGTCCTGATGAAATCGCGTGACACGCTGATCCGCCTGCGCCGCTTCCAGGTCGACGAGAAGCGCCGGCGTGTGACCCAAATCGAGATGATGATGGCCGACTTCCAGCGGATGGCGGTGGAGCTCGCCCGCGAGGTCGCCGTCGAGGAGGCGCGCGCCGGCATCACCGACGTCGGTCACTTCGCCTACCCGACCTACGCCAGAGCGGCGGCCACCCGACGGGAGAACATGCTCCAGTCGGCCCAGGCGCTGGAGGGCCAGCTCGCCGAGGCGAAGGCGGAGCTCGGCGAGGCCTTCGAGGAGCTGAAGAAGGTCGAGATCCTGAACGACCGGGAGCGGACCGCCGAGCGCGCCGCCGAATCGGCCCGGGATCAGGCCGCGATGGACGGCATCGGCCTCAACCGCGCCCGGGGCTGACGCCGGGATCCCGGCCGCGCCGCGACCGGACCGGCCGGGTCGAGCACCTGGCGGCACGAAACCGTCACGATCGCCTGACAAGGGGGATCGGGGTGGTATTCAGGCCGCTTGCAGCGCGTCGCGTGCCGGCGCATCAGGGGGCTCTCCCCCGGGGCGTCGGTGTTCATGAAGAAGATCAGCGAGTTCATCTGGCCTTTGATCGGCCTCGCGGCCGTGGTCGTGTCGGGCTATTTCCTCTATCAGGAACTGAAGACAACCTCGCTGTCTGCGATCTGGGCCGCAATCCTGGCGATCCCGCCGCACCGGATCCTGCTCGCGGCGTTCTCGACCCTGGTCGCCTACGCGGCGCTCGCCTGGTACGACCGCATCGCCCTCCTGCACCTGGGCGTCCGCCACATCTCGTGGCTGTTCGTCTCGCTCTGCTCCTTCACCACCTATGCGCTCTCGCACAATATCGGCGCTTCGGTCTTCTCCGGCGCCCTCGTGCGCTACCGGGCCTACACCGCCAAGGGATTGACGGCCGCGCAGGTGGCCGTGCTCGTGGCCCTCTGCTCGTTCACCTTCTTCCTCGGCACGATCCTGCTCGGCGGCTTCACGCTGGTGGTCGATCCGCACCTGCTGACCCGGCTCGAAGGCAGGCTTCCGGCGTTCCTGACCGATCCCAAGACCGCGCTGATCGTCGGCATCGGCATGCTGGCCTTCGTCGGCCTTTACGTGATCGGCTCGATCATGCGGCTGCGCCCGCTGCACATCCGCTCGTTCAAGCTCGAGTATCCCCGGCCGGGCATCATGGGCCGCCAGCTTCTGGCTGCGCCCCTGGAACTGCTGGGCGCCGCCGGCATCATCTACTTCGCCCTACCGGAGGCGATGAATCCGGGCTTCATCCCGGTCCTGGCGATCTTCCTCGCCTCGTTCTCTGTGGCGCTGGCCTCGCATGCTCCGGGCGGCCTCGGCGTGTTCGAGATCGTGTTCATCACCGCGATGCACATCACCGACGAGGCCCAGAAAGACGCGATCATCGCGGCGGTGATCATCTTCCGGATCTTCTATTTCTGGATCCCCGCCCTCGTCTCGGTGGCGGTCGTGATCGCCTTCGAGCGCTCGCGGCTGGCCGCCGCGATCGGCTCGGCCGCGCACGGTCCGAAGGCCTCCGCCGTACCGGAGCCGCCGGTGATCGTGCCGGGCCTCAACGCGCACGAGCTCGAGCGGGAGCTCAAGCAGAAGGCGGTGTGAGGCGACGGGTTCATTGGCGTTCGGACTCCGCACCGAACGACGACCCGTCATTCCGGGGCGCTGCAGGCGAATTCGGAAGGCAGAGCGGCTGACGCTCCTAATTTTGGTTGGCCTGCGAGTCTGGATTGCGGGCTCCGCTGCACGGCCCCGAAAGGACGGCCCGTCCTTCCTGCGCAGAGGCTGAGGTTCTAAGAGCAGCCGCAGGGACCCGTCCGCGCTTCGATCATCCCGAGGTGTTGCGGTGGCGCTCAGATCGAGTTCACCGTGCGCAGCCGTGCCCGGGGATGGATCTCGGCCTGGCTCATCACCGGCGTCTCACGGCGGAAGCGCTCGATGATCGACCGCACGAACGGTCGGGTCTGAGCCGAGGTGACCAGCACCGGCATCTCGCCCTGGCGGGCCGCCGACTCGAAGCGGTCGCGCACGGCGTTGACGAACTCGCTGAGTTTCGAGGGCTGCATCGCGAGGTAGCGCTCCTCGCGCTCGCCGACGATCGACTCCATGAAGGCCTGCTCCCAGGCCGGCGACAACGTGATGATCGGCAGGGTGCCGTTCTGATCCTGATACTGCGCGCAGATCTGCCGTCCGAGGCGGGCGCGGACATGCTCGACCACGTCGCGCGGGTTCTTCACCCCGCCCGCGACCTCCGCGACCGCCTCCACGATCGCCCCGAGATCGCGGATCGAGACGCGCTCGGCCAGCAGGAACTGCAGCACCCGCTGGATGCCGGTCGTGGAGATCTGCGAGGGCACGATCTCCTTGAGCAGCTCGGCGTGCTCCTTTTGCAGCTCGCGCAGCAGCTTCGAGACCTCGACGTGGTTGAGGAGTTCCGAAACGTGCGCCTTGATGACCTCGGTGAGATGCGTCGAGACGACCGTGGCGGCGTCCACCACCGTGTAGCCCTTGAGCTGCGCCTGATCGCGGAGTGCCGCGTCGATCCAGGTCGCCGGCAGGCCGAAGGTCGGCTCGAGCATGTGCTGGCCGGGCAGCTGGACCTGACCGCCCATCGGGTCCATCGCCATGAACTGGCCGGGAAAGATCCGGCCGGTGCCGGCCTCGATCTCCTTGACCCGAACCACGTAGCTGTTGGCGTCGAGCTGGACGTTGTCGAGGATGCGCACGGACGGCATCACGAAACCCAGTTCCGCCGCGAGTTGCCGGCGCAGGGCCTTGATCTGATCGGTCAGCCGGTCCTGACCCTCGCCGTTGACCAGGGCGAGGAGCGCGTAGCCCATCTCGAGCTTGAGGTCGTCGAGCTTCAGGAGGTCGGAGACCGTCTCCTCCTTGGCTGCGGCCGCCGCGGCCACTGCGGTCGCGTCCATCGGAACGCCCTCGGCGTCGAGGGGAGGGGCATTTTTGGCGTTCCTGTTGATGCGCCAAGCGGCGTAGCCCGCCCCGCCGCCCAGCAGCAGGAACGGCAGCATCGGCATGCCCGGCAGCAGCGCGATCAGCAGCATCACGGCCGCCGACATGCCGAGGGCCTTCGGATAATGCGCGAGCTGCTTGCCCAGCGCCTTGTCGGCCGCACCCCGCACGCCGGCCTTCGAGACCAGGAGGCCCGCGGCCGTCGAGACGATGAGCGCCGGCACTTGGCTCGCCAGCCCGTCGCCGATGGTCAGCAGCGTGTAGCTCTTGGCGGCGTCGCCGAAGCTCAGGCCCTGCTGGGCGACGCCGATGATGATGCCGCCAACCACGTTGATGAAGGTGATCAGCAGGGCCGCCACCGCGTCGCCGCGGACGAATTTCGAGGCGCCGTCCATGGCGCCGAAGAAGGATGATTCCTCCTCCAGGGCCGCGCGACGGGCCTTGGCGGCCTTCTCGTCGATGAGCCCGGCCGAGAGGTCGGCGTCGATGGCCATCTGCTTGCCCGGCATGGCGTCGAGGGTGAAGCGGGCCGCGACTTCGGCGATGCGGCCCGAGCCCTTGGTGATGACCACGAAGTTCACGATGATCAGGATCGCGAACACGATGATCCCGATGACGAAATTGCCGCCCATCACGAAGTGGCCGAAGGCCTCGATCACGTGGCCGGCCGCCGCGGTGCCCTCGTGACCGTGGCCGAGGATCAGGCGGGTCGAGGCGAGGTTGAGGGCGAGCCGCAGCATCGTGGCGATGAGCAGCAGCGTCGGGAAGACGGTGAATTCCAGCGGGTTGTCGATCGACAGGCCGGTCATCATGATCAGCACGGAGAGGATGATCGAGACCGCCAGCAGCAGGTCGAGCAGGATCGCCGGCAGCGGGAAGATCAGCACCGCTAGGATGCCCATGACGCCGGTGGCGAACAGGAGGTCCGACCGCTTGGACAGGGCCTGGAGGTCGCCGCGCGTGGGCAGCGTGAACTGCCCGAGCGCCGCGGCCGCTCCAACCCGTGCCGGCGCGCTCGCCGTCTCCGCCATCACCGCCACCCGTTGCCGTCCGCCGGAAAGGCATTCCCCGCGCGCACTCGGCAAGATCTGCCGGGCGGATGGTTAGCGGCGCGTTAAGAAGGGCCGTGACACCGGAGGGAACCGCGACTGGCCCCGCCGCTTGACCGAACGGCAGCAGCACCGCGCCCGGCCGGCACGCGCGCGTCCCGGTGCGCGTGGTCGCCATGCACGCGGGCGCAGGCCCCAGGCCTCGGGAGACAGCTATGACCGTACGCGTCCTGACCGCGCTGTTCGACGAGTACGAGGCCGCGGCCAAGGTGGTCGACGACCTTGAGGCCGCCGGCATTCCCCATGCCGATATCAGCATCGTCGCGAATCGGCCTGGATCCGACGCGTCCGCGCCTCCGGCGGGCCGGGCCGCCCGTCATCCGGCCGAGGCCGCGGAGGGCGCCGGTACCGGCGCGACGGTCGGCACGGTGCTGGGGGGCGGGGCGGGCCTGCTTGCCGGCCTCGGGCTCCTGGCAATCCCGGGTCTCGGCCCTGTGATCGCCTCGGGCTGGCTGGTCGCCGCGGTGACGGGCGCCGGGGTCGGCGCGGCGGCCGGCGGGCTAATCGGCGGCCTCACCGGTGCGGGGCTCAGCGAAGGGGAAGCCCAGACCTACGCCGAGGGCGTCCGGCGCGGCGGCACGCTGGTAACGGTGCGGACCGACGACAGCCGGGCCGAGCGTGTGCTGACGTTGCTCGACCAGGCAGGCTCGATCGACCTCGACGAACGCGCGGAAGGCTGGCGGGCGCAGGGCTGGACCGGCGGCACGGTCGGCCCGGCGGCGGATGGATCGCGGGCACCGGTCGGCACTGACCGCTGAGCGCTAGGTTCGCCGTCGGAGCCCCGCCTCAGGTCATCATCTTGCGGGCAAACATCGCCGCACCGAAAAGGACTCCCGAACCGAGGGTAATCAAGGAAATCATCAGCATCCGCCGCGGCTCGAGGGCGGATTCGGCCCTCACGGGCTCCACGATCGGGCTGAAGAATTCGATCTGCCGCGCCGCGATGATGCGGGCGCGCTCGGAGGCCATCAGCACCTGCTGATAGTACTTCTCGGCATTCTTGCGATCGTTTTCCAGCGACTCGAAACGGATCAGTGCGTCGGAGAGGAGCTGCTTCTGCGCCGGATCCGAGCCAGCAGATTGCCGCTCGATCCGCGCGATGTTGTCGTCGAGATCCTTGATCTGCTGCTTGAAGTCCAAGATCCGCCTGGAATCCGGGCCGAGATCGCGCTGGCCGATCGCAAGCTGGCTGGACAGGGTGATGCGGGACGCCCGCAGCTCAGCGATGATCTTGAGGTTGACGTCGTTGGCCTTGTGCGCGTCGAGCACCCCCTGGCGGTTCCGAAGATCCCGCATCGCGAGGCGGATCCTGCTCATCTGCTCGCCGGCAAGAGCCAACTCCCGGATGCTTTCCGCAACCGCGTCCGCACGCGCTTTCACGGTGAGATCATTCACCATCCGCTCGGCTTCCTTCATGACAGCCTGGGCGATGGCGAGGGACTGATCGGGATCGAAGGCCTCGACGGAGACCGACATGATCCCGGAAGAGGGTTCGCTGGACACGCTGACCCGACGTCGCCAGTAGCGCAGAAATTTCTCGATCGGCTTTTCCGCTTCGAACCGCGAGAAATAGTCGATGCTTTCGCTGCTGAACCACGCGCGTAGCGGTAGCTGCGCCTCGAGCGTCTCCAACATCGGTCGGCTCAGGATGTATTCGCGTGTGATCAGCCGATCCTGCGAGATCATCTGCCCCGCACCGTCGGAGCTGCCGGCGTCCGATCCGCCTGACGACTTCTCGGACGCGCCGATCGCCTGCCGGATGGCGAAGCGCGCCTCCGTCACGTAGCGGTCCGAGGCAACGAACCCGAAATAAACCGCCCCGACCAGCGTCGGCAGCACGAAGCAGATCACGAACAGGATCGGAATCCAGGGATCGCTCTTGGTGCCGGTCTGGTAGGATCGGATCCCCTTCTTGCGGTCGACGAAGCGCGACATGCGCGCGATCTGCCGCAACGATTCCGTGATCGCCTGCTGGCGATCCGCGGTCGTCAGCGGCTGCCCGTCAGCCTTTCGGATCTCCATGTTCATGGCTTGATTCCTGGCCTCCCCGGCCATGAAGGTCGACCCATCACCGGGCACCCGCTCCCACGGCCGGGCACGCGTCCGAGCCCCGTCCCACGCCGAGACGGCAAAAGCATGTCTTTACGGCCGCGATCCGGGACGCCTCAGGCGTTGAGGCGTCGGTAGACCTCGATGGCGTCGTCGACATTCTCGTAGACGATCGCGCGCCCGTTGAGCAGCACGAGGCCCTGCGAGCACCATTTCCGGATCGTCTCCATCGAGTGCGAGATCATGATGATGTCGGCATGCTTGCACCGCTGAGAGAAGACTTCGTCGCAGCGCTTGGAGAAACGGGCGTCGCCCACCGAGGTGATCTCGTCGATCAGATAGCAGTCGAATGGAATCGCCATGCTCATCCCGAAGGCGAGCCGCGCGCCCATGCCGGACGAGTAGGTGTAGATCGGGACGTCCAGGTAGCTGCCGAGCTCGGAGAAATCCTCCACGAAGTCGAGGACCTTTCGGGGATCCTCGCCGTAGATCCGGGACACGAAGGTGACGTTGTCACGTCCGGTCATCTTCGGGTGGAATCCGCCGGCGAAGCCGAGGGGCCAGGAAACCCGCACGCCGCGGTGGATCTTCCCGCGCGTCGGATCCTCCGTCCCCGCGATCAGCCGCATCGTGGTAGACTTGCCGGCGCCGTTGATGCCGAGAATTCCGTAGGAGACGCCGGGCTTCAGGCTGAATGACGCCTGTTCAAGGATGGTCCGCCGATGGCCGTCCGTGCGGTAGACTTTGCTGACTTTCTCGAAACGGATCACCGAAATGGTCTCCAGGTCGGCCGAGCCGCTGGCCGGTGCCTCGGGGCTTGCCGGTACCTGCTCGCCGAAAGCGGCAAATCTGAGAAGGCGATAGCACCCAAGCGGTGCCGGGCGGGGCACGCTGCGGCCGTGCCGGCGCGCTACACTTCCTCCGGCATGAAAGTGCAGTCTTCTGCCCAGCCGTTGACGTCTTCCGGCATATGGCATACCAAATACCAACCGACCGAGCGCATTCGCACGATACGGCGCCGACAAGTCGGAACTTTAGCTCCACTGGTGGGGGGAAGGGCCGCGCATGACAGAGGCAGCGACCTGCACGGCCGCCGCATCCGCCCGCGAGCTCGAAGGCCTCGCGGAGGCGATCGGCGATGCCGTGGTGGTGGCCGATCCCGAGGGTGCGATCACGGTCTGGAATCCTGCGGCCGAGCGGATCTTCGGCTTTACCGCCGCGGAAGCGCTCGGCGAGACCCTCGACCTGATCACGCCCGAGCGGCACCGGCGCCGCCACTGGGACGGTTACGCGAAGACGATGCACACCGGCGTCACCCGGTATGGGGCGGAGACCCTGCGGGTGCCGGCGATCCACAAGGACGGCCGCCAGCTCTCCATCGCCTTCACGGTGGGGATGGTGCGGGACGCCTCCGACCGGGTGACCGGGATCGTCGCGGTGATCCGCGACGAGACCGCGCGCTGGGCCGAGGAGAAGCGCCTGCGCCAGCGCGTGGCCGAACTCGAAGCCTCCTCGGATCCGTCGCGCCGGGCACCTTAAGCCCGCCGGACGAGACCCGAAGGTCCCGATCACCAAACCGCACAGGGAGAACGCCCAATGAGCCAGCCGTTGGAAGGGATCAAGATCATCGACTTCACGCACGTCCAGGCCGGGCCTGCCTGCACGCAGCTGCTCGCTTGGTTCGGTGCCGACGTGATCAAGGTCGAGCGCCCCGGCGCCGGCGACGTGACCCGCACTCAGCTGCGCCACGTCGAGGACGCGGACGCGCTCTACTTCACGATGCTGAACTCGAACAAGCGCTCGCTGACCCTCGACACCAAGACCCAGGCCGGCAAGGAAGTTCTGGAGAAGCTGATCCAGGATTCGGACGTCATGGTCGAGAATTTCGGCCCCGGCGCGCTGGATCGGATGGGCTTCTCCTGGGCGCGGATCCAGGAGCTGAACCCGGGCATGATCCTGGCCTCGGTGAAGGGCTTCTCGGACGGCCACCATTACGAGGACCTGAAGGTCTACGAGAACGTCGCTCAGTGCGCGGGCGGTGCCGCCTCGACCACGGGCTTCTGGGACGGACCGCCCACCGTCAGCGCAGCCGCGCTCGGTGATTCCAACACCGGCATGCACCTCGCCATCGGAATCCTCACGGCGCTCCACCAGAAAAACAAGACCGGCAAGGGCCAGAAGGTCGCCGTGTCGATGCAGGACTCGGTCATCAACCTCTGCCGGGTGAAGCTGCGCGACCAGCAGCGTCTCGACGCGCTCGGCTACCTTGAGGAATACCCGCAATACCCCCACGGCGAGTTCTCCGACGTGGTGCCGCGCGGCGGCAATGCGGGCGGCGGCGGCCAGCCGGGCTGGGTGCTGAAGTGCAAGGGCTGGGAGACCGACCCGAACGCCTACATCTACTTCACGATCCAGGGCCATGCCTGGGCGCCGATCTGCAAGGTTCTCGGCAAGGAGGAGTGGATAGCCGATCCCGCCTACAACACGCCGCGGGCGCGCCAGGACAAGATCTTCGACATCTTCAAGACGATCGAGGAGTGGCTCGCCGACAAGACCAAGTTCGAGGCGGTGGACATCCTGCGCACCTACGACATCCCCTGCGCGCCGGTCCTGTCGATGAAGGAGATCGCCGAGGACAAGTCCCTGCGCGAGAGCGGCACCGTGGTCGAGGTGGCGCACCCGAAGCTCGGCAAGTACCTAACCGTCGGGAGCCCGATCAAGTTCTCCGACCTGAAGGTCGAGGTGAAGGCCTCGCCGCTGCTCGGCGAGCATACCGACGAGGTGCTGGCGGATCTGGGCTACACGCCGGAACAGATCCGGGCGATGCACGAGTCCCGCGCGGTCTGATCGACCGCCATCCTCCCGCTCCGAAGCCAGGACGGCGCCCCCGGGCGCCGTCCTTTTTCATGTCGGGACGCAAGACAGCTTTGCTTGCGGTCCATCGCTCGGCAACGGCAGGGCGGGGCGCAGGGATCGGCCTCTGACACGTGCGGCGAAATCCAGCCCGTCTTTGCGCGCGGAGCGAAGCAGTTCAGGGCCGCGCGACATCGCCGGATCGCCGGGCGGGGCGCTCCTGGATTGCTTCGCTCCGCTCGTAAGGACGAAGGGCTCGGACTTCGTTTGCCGCCCGTCTAGCCCCCGCCAGGGCGCGCAGGCGCGCCGGACCGGTGTCCTATCCGGCCAGGAGCGCTAGGCCACGCCTTCGGTCCCCGCCATGAAGAACGCCACGGCCTGCGCCACGACAGGCGGCTGGTGCGCGTGGGGGCCGTCATACTCGACATAGGTCACGTCGTAGCCGGCTTCCCGCAGCCGGGGCACGTGGATGCGTGCGCTCCGCGCGATCGGGATCTGCTCGTCCCGGAGGCCGTGCGAGAGGAACATTCGCGGCGCGCCGACCTGCACGTGTACCGACAGGAACCCGGCTGACGAGACGATGAGGTGGCTGGCGACGTCGCCGTTCGCCAGCCCGAGGGAAAGGGTGTAGCTGCCGCCATCCGAGTGGCCGGCGAAGCAGAGCCGCTCCGGATCGAGCAGGAAGCGGTCGGCCACCGCGTCGAGTGCCGCGGCAACCCGCTCCCGGTCCGGCCCGTGGCCGGCGATGACGATGTCCCAGGTCGGGAACAGCGATTGCGGGACGAGAAGCAGGAAGCGCTCGGCCTGCGCGTGCCCCTCCAGCATCGGCAGGATGCGCTCGGCACTGCCGCCGCCGCCATGGAACAGCACCACGAGCGGGCAGGGGCGGCGCGGCTCGAGGCGCTCGGGGACCACCAGCACCGCGTCGCGCTCGGCGAAGAGGCCGAGCTCGTGCCGTCCGGGGGGGAGGGGCTCGCCGGTGGGCAGCCGATGGCGGAAATGCAGGCGGCCGGCGAGGTCCGGATCGATCATGGATGCACCGTCACCGAACGGATGACCGATCCGCCGCCGTCTAAGCGAGCGCAGCGAAGCAATCCGGTCGCTCCGCGCGGATCGCGGCCGCGCTGCCCTGGGTCACTTCGCGTCGCGCGAGACGTCGGTGCGGGTGAAGATCTCCGGGCGGTCAGGAGCTTCAGCGGATCGCCATCCCGCACGGACCCGCGATGCCGTTCTCATCAAGGAAAGGGGCCGGGCTCGATACGCGAGCCCGGCTTCGATGGTTCGGATCAGAGATCTCGCGAGGATTTAAACCTCACTTCTTCTTCTTGATGCCGCTCTGCGGGTTGAGGCTGCCGATATTGCCGCTCTCGCTGCCAGCGGCCGGGTCGATGACGGCGTTGATCAGGGCCGGGCGGCCCGAATTCATCGCCTCGTTGACCGCGCGGGTCAGCTCGTCCGGCGTGGTGACGTTGTAGCCGACGCCGCCGAAGGCCTCCATCATCTTGTCGTAGCGGGAATCCTGCACGAAGACCGTCGTAGCCGGGTCACGGCCGGTCGGGTCGGTGTCGGTGCCGCGATAGATGCCGTTGTTGTTGAACACTACGATGCAGACCGGCAACCCGTAACGGCAGATCGTCTCGACCTCCATGCCGGAGAAGCCGAAGGCGCTGTCGCCCTCGACGCAGAGCACCGGCTTGCCGGTCTCGACCGCGGCCGCGACGGCGAAGCCCATGCCGATGCCCATGATACCCCAGGTGCCGACATCCAGGCGCTTGCGCGGCTGGTACATGTCGATGATGCCGCGGGCGAGGTCGAGGGTGTTGGCGCCTTCGTTGACCAGGATCGCGTCCGGCCGCTCCTTGATGATGGTGCGCAACGCGCCGAGCGCGGCGTGGAAGGTCATGGGCGAGGCGTTGCTCATCAGCTTCGGCGCCATCTTGGCGATGTTCGCCTCGCGCTTCGACTTCAGCGTCTCGATCCAGTCGGACGGGGGCTGCTGCCAGCCCTTGCCCATGCCCTCCAGCAGCGCCTGCACGCAGGAGGCGATGTCGCCGACCACGGGCGCGACGATCTCGACGTTCGAGTCCATTTCGCGGGGCTCGATGTCGATCTGGATGAACTTGGTCGAGCCCGGCTCGCCCCAGCTCTTGCCCTTGCCGTGCGACAGCAGCCAGTTCAGCCGGGCGCCGATCAGCAGCACGACGT
Organism: Methylobacterium sp. PvR107; assembly: GCF_017833295.1. Classification (NCBI taxonomy): domain Bacteria; kingdom Pseudomonadati; phylum Pseudomonadota; class Alphaproteobacteria; order Hyphomicrobiales; family Methylobacteriaceae; genus Methylobacterium; species Methylobacterium sp. PvR107. The sequence goes on along the minus strand of NZ_JAFIBW010000001.1, from coordinate 2,077,055 downwards.
CGGAGTCCTTCAGGGCCGTCGAGCGCGCAGCGCCGGCCGAGAGCGGATGGGTGTCGGGCAGGAGGCCCTTGGCCATGCTCATCGGCACATACGGGATGCCGCTGGTCTCCACGAGGGCGCGGATCGCCTCGTCGGCCTGGGCGTAGGCGGCGCCCTTGCCGAGCACGATCAGCGGACGCCGGGCGGATTTGAGCACCTCCAGCGCCCGCGCGATCGCTTCGGGGGCGGGGTGCTGGGCCGGAGCCGGATCGATCACCTTCACAAGCGACTTGCGGCCGGCCTCGGCGTCGATCACCTGGGCGAACAGCTTGGCGGGCAGGTCGAGATAGACGCCGCCCGGCCGGCCGGAGCAGGCGGCGCGGATGGCCCGCGCCACGCCGATGCCGATATCGGCCGCGTGCAGCACCCGGAACGCCGCCTTGCACAGGGGCTTGGCGATGGCGAGCTGGTCCATCTCCTCGTAGTCGCCCTGCTGCAGGTCGACGATCTCGCGCTCGGAGGAGCCCGAGATCAGGATCATCGGGAAGCAGTTGGTGGTGGCGTTGGCGAGCGCCGTCAGGCCGTTCAGGAAGCCCGGGGCCGAGACGGTGAGGCAGATGCCCGGCTTCTGGGTGAGGAATCCGGCGATCGCCGCGGCGTTGCCGGCATGCTGCTCGTGCCGGAACGAGATCACCCGCATGCCCTCGGCCTGCGCCATGCGGCCGAGATCGGTGATCGGGATGCCCGGTACGCCGTAGATCGTCTCGATGCCGTTGAGCTTGAGCGCGTCGATGACGAGGTGGAAGCCGTCGGTCAGGTCGGGCTCCGCCTCGACCTCGGGCGTGGGGTGGACGATCTTGGCGAGTGCGGTCATCACGGTTTCTCCCGGAGGATCGGTGTCAGTACGGGCGGCTCTCGGCGCCGGTTGGCCGAGGATCTCCCAAACTCCCGATGCAGGGGAGGGGGGGATCCGTAAGGGTGGGCGTCGCTTGAGTGACGTCGCGGCGCAGGGGTCGGTCAGGCCGCCCGGATCGGCTGGGCGCTGAGCGCCGCGGGATGCTCCTCCGCGGCGAGGTAGCGGGCTCGCATCGGCCGCAGGAGGAACATCGCCATCGCCGCCGCCGTCACGTTGAGAACGATGATCAGCGCGAACACCGCCGACCAGCCGTAAGCCGCTGAGAGCAGGCTGGCGAACGGAACCAGGAAGGCGGCGGTGCCCTTGGCGGTGTAGAGCAGGCCGGCATTGCTGGCGGCGTACTTCGAGCCGAACGTGTCGCCGCAGGTCGCCGGGAACAGCGAGTAGATCTCGCCGAACACTCCGAAATACACCGCCGTGGCGAAGACGAAGACCATCGGGATATGCCCGTAGGTCAGCAGCACGATCACCGCCAGCGCCGCCGTCGAGAAGGCGATGAACATCGTGTTCTCGCGGCCGATATGGTCAGAGACGAAGCCGAAGAACGGCCGGCCGAACCCGTCGAAGATCCGGTCGAGCGAGATCGCCAGCGTCAGCGCGGCCATCTGGAGGCCGAACAGGCTTACCGGCACGCCGGCCACCTGGAAGTCGTGGGCAATCGGGGCGATCTGCGCCGCCGCCATCAGGCCGCCCGACGCGACCATCACGAACATCGCGTACATCACCCAGAAGACCGGGGTGCGCACCGCCTCGCGGGGGCTGCGGTCGACCTTGGTCTGCGGCAGGCGCGTGCTCTTCCGCTGAACCGGCGTGGTGGTCGACGGCTTGCGCAGCAGGAAGGCGAGGGCGAACACCACGACGCCCTGACCGATACCGAAGTACAGGAAGGCATCCTGGTAGCCGTTGGAGGCGATCATGCGGGCGATCGGGACGACCGTGATGGCCGCACCCGCGCCGAAACCGGCAGCCGTGGCGCCGGCGGCGAGACCGCGGCGATGCGGAAACCACTTGAGGGCGTTGCCCACGCAGGTGCCGTACACCGAGCCCGCGCCGATGCCGGCGATCACGGCTCCGAGATACAGCATGAACAGGCTGTCGGCGTAGGCGTCGATCGTCCAGGCCAGGGCGATCATCACGCCGCCGAAGGCGACCACGATCTTCGGGCCGTAGCGGTCGACGAACCAAGCCTCGACCGGGACCAGCCAGGTCTCGGTAGCGACGAACAGCGTGAAGGCGAGCTGGATCGCCGCGCGGCCCCAGTGATATCGCTGGTCGATCGGATCGACGAACAACGTCCAACCGTATTGAAGGTTGGCGATCATGGCCATGCAGATCACGCCGAAGGCGAGCTGCCACCATTTCGCCGAAGGCGAGTCCTGGCGTTCCATCCCTGAGCCTCTTCTCTTGGGCGGCGCGGCCTTGCTGTGGCGGCGTCTCGAGTGCGCCGATCATCATGCACATCTGTTCTAGGTATGCAATATACCAGCGTGAGACGGACGGGATGAACTGTCAGGCAGGAGATATTATTCCGTTTCACGCCCGGGCCGGATGAGGCGGCAGGGCCTCCCGACGGACGATGAGGACGCTTCCCGGCATCGATCCGCCGCCGTCCTTGCAAGCGGGGCGAAACCTATCCAGGGAAGCGCCGAGACTTCGGATGTCGGGCCGCCCTGGGTCACATCGCGTCGCTCGTGATGACGGTGGGAGCGGCATCGACCGCGGCTTTCACACGAAGACCCGGACTGTGCCGCCCGCCGTCGCTATAAGGCCTCCGTGGCTGTCCCAGGCCCCCAGGTACCGAGCGTCGGCGCATCGGCCGGGTCCAGCGTTTCGTCGAGGACGGGGATCGGGCCCGGATCGGCCGGAAAGCCGATGAGCGCGCAGGCCGCCGCCCATTCCGACCCTTCCTTTACCGCGGCCAGGGCGCCGGGATCCAGCGCGGTGATCCGCCCGCGGTCGAGGCGCAGGATCGCCCGTCCGGTCTCGGCCTGTACGAAGCGGACCACGGCCATCCTGCGCAGGCATTCGCTCAGGAAGGCGGTGTTGGCGGATGCCGAGAGGTCGGCGCCGTTGAACACCGCTTCGGGGCCGCGGGCGAAGATGTCGACTTTCCGGAAGCGATCGATGTCGATCAGCCCCTTCACGTCGAGGATGTTGAGGATACCGTCCGCCCAGAACGCGATCGTGCGCGGTCGCTCGCCCAGCGGCACGCTGTTGTCGAGGAACTCGCAGACCACCTGCTTGTCCCGCGACAGCGCCCAGTTGAAGAACAGGCGCGGCATCCCGGTATAGGCCTCGACGTTGTGGGCCAGCAGGTCCTCCACGGCCTTGTAGCGGCCGAACAGCTCGCCGCGCTTCCAGGCCCGCTCGACGGTGTCGGCCGGGGGCGTGACCATGAACTGCATGTAGACCCGGTCGCCGAACCGCGTGAGCAGCTGGCCGCCGCCGTCGGATCCGGCCTCCGCCTGGAAGCTGTCGAACCGGAACCGGTCGATCAACAGGTTCGAGATCCGCCGCTCGGCCGCTTTGCGGGTGACGTAGCGGTCGAGCTTCATGTCGATGATCTCGACCTCGTAGCCGGTGAGCGTCCCGGCGTAGCGTGAGGCGGCTCCCAGGCTGTCGTAGTCGAGGAGGTACTTGCGCCAGACATCCGGGGTGATGACCGCGAAATCCGACCACGCCATGCCGAGGCGCCTGGCAAGCCCGAGCTGGTAGGGGCGGATCGTGCTCTTGCCGGAGGCCGAGGCGCCCTTGACGTTCATCACCACCGGATGGTCCTGCGGCGCGAGCCGGCGGTAGCCGTGCGCGTCCACCACCGCGCCGATCCAGGGCTCGATCAGTTCGCCGATGCGGCGGCTGCCGTAGCCGTTCGAGACCAGCGTCCCCGCGATGGTTCGCAGCAGGGCCGCGTCGCGGATGACGGCATTCTGCCGGGCGATGAGACCCGACACCACGGTGCGCAGCGCCTCACAGGCGGCGATCTCAAGGGCGTCGCCGGCTTCGGCGGCGCGCCGCTGCCAGGTTTCGAGATGGCGCAGGGCCCGGGTCGCGAGATCCTCGCGCGGGGGTTCGATGACCGGCGGGCGGCGTCCAAGGAGTCGGTCGAGCCAACGCGGCTCCGGCGGCTTTGGGGCCGGCGGGTCGTCCAGGATGGCGCCGACCTCGCGGGCGAGCACCGCGTCGGCCTCGGCGCGGATCCCGGCCAGGGCGGCCTCGACCTGGCCGAGGCGCGGCTCGATCCCCTCGCGCAGGATCGTGGCGACGATGGCCCGGAAGTTCACGCCGAGATCGGCGTAGACCGCGCCCACCGGCACCGACAGGTCCGACATGACCCGGATCAGGACCTCGTGGACGACGAGGCGACCGGCCCGGAACCGGGTGAGCTGCCGGGCGGGCAGCCCGCAGAGGTCGCTCAGATCCAGGGCGTCGCGGAGCGGCGTCTCGACGTGCTCGGCCCGGTAGACGGTGACCAGCGGTAGGAACGCGGACGGCAGATCGGACCGGACGCCCGGGTTCCAGGGGCCGATGGCCGGTTCCGGAGTTTGGGCTGGCGCGTCGGTCATCCGTGCGTCTTCCTCCCTCCCCCGCAATGGGGGAAGGGCGGGCACGTGGCGGAGCCGCGGTGCAGGCGGAGCGAATTCACCCCGCTCACCGCCCGTACACGCAGATCGAACGTCTCAAAAAACCTTCTGGAACCAGCCATGGGCGTCATTGGTGTTGCCCCGCTGGATGTCCACCAGCAGGCTTCGCAGCCGCTGGGCCACCGGCCCGGCCTTGCCGGTCCCGATGGTGAAGGTCTCCTCCCGGCCCTTCACGGTGCCGATCGGTGTGATCACCGCCGCCGTGCCGCAGGCGAAGGCCTCGGTAAGGCGGCCCTCCCGCACATCGGCACGCCAGGCATCGATCGTGTAGGGCTCTTCCTTCACGGTGAGACCGACTTCCCGCGCCAGCGTGATCACCGAGTCGCGGGTGATCCCGTGCAGGATGCTGTCCGAGAGTGGCGGGGTGACCAAGGTCCCGTCCTCGAACACGAAGAACACGTTCATGCCGCCGAGTTCCTCGATGTAGCGGCGCTCGACCGCGTCGAGGAACACGACCTGCTCGCAACCCTGCGCGACAGCCTCCGATTGTGCCGCGAGGCTCGCCGCGTAATTGCCGCCGCACTTGGCCGCGCCGGTGCCGCCCGGGGCGGCCCGCGTGTAGTGCTCCGACACCCAGACCGAGACGGCGCTGTTCGGATCCTTGAAGTACGAGCCCACCGCCGACGCGATGGTGATGAACAGGTACTCGGAGGCCGGCCTCACCCCGAGGAACGCCTCCGTGGCGATCATGAACGGCCGCAGATAGAGGCTGCCGTCCGGCGTGTTGGGGATCCACGCCCGATCGATCTTGACGAGCTTGTGCATCGCCTCGACGAACGCGGTCTCCGGAAACGGCGCGATCGCCAGGCGCTCGGCCGAGTGGCGGAAGCGGCGCGCGTTGGCGTCCGGCCGGAACAGGGCGGCGCCGCCATCGGCGGTGCGGTAGGCCTTGAGGCCCTCGAAGATCTCCTGGGCGTAGTGCAGCACCGCGGAGGCGGGATCGAGGGGGATCGCCTGGCGCGCCTGGATCCGCGCGTCGTGCCAGCCGCGGCCGGCCTCGTAGCGCGCCACCACCATGTGGTCGGTGAACACCTTGCCGAAGCCGGGATTCGCCATCAGCGCTGCCCGCTCCTCGGCGGCCCGCGGGGCGGGATGACTCTGGATCTCGAACGTCAGGTCGCTCACGGTGTGGTCCTCATCGGCTGACGCCCTTATGGCGCGCTCCGGCGCGCGAATCTACGGAGCCGGCGCATGACGGCGGCGCCGGATATGCGAGTCATTCCGCGGTCGCGGGCTCCGACAATTGCAGACGGTGCAGGCGCGCATAGGCGCCGCCGGCCGCGATGAGGACGTCGTGCCGCCCGGTCTCGATCACCCGGCCGGCTTCCATCACGGCGATCTGATCGGCGTCGCGCACCGTCGAGAGGCGATGGGCGATGACCAGGGTGGTGCGGCCGCGCATCAGCCGGGTCAGCGCTTCCTGGACCAAGCGCTCCGATTCGGAATCGAGGGCCGAGGTCGCCTCGTCGAGAAGCAGGATCGGCGCGTCCTTGAGGAAGGCGCGGGCGAGCGCCACGCGCTGCCGTTCACCGCCGGAGAGCCGGCCGCCGCCGGGGCCGACCCGGAATTCGTAGCCCTCCGGCAGGGCCATGACGAAGCCGTGGGCCGCGGCCGCGGCCGCCGCCGCCTCGATCTCCGCACGGGTCGCCCCCGGACGGCCGAAGCCGATATTGGCGGCGATCGTGTCGTCGAACAGGACGACCTCCTGCGAGACCACCGCCACGGCGGCGCGCAGGGAGGCCAGGGTGACGGCGCGCACGTCCTGGCCGTCGATGGTCACGGCGCCGCCGGTGACGTCGTAGAGCCGCGGGACGAGGTTGAGCAGCGAGGATTTCCCCGATCCGGAGCGCCCGACGAGCGCGGTGACGGAGCCCTCGGAGACTGTGAGATCGATGCCCTCCAGCGCCGGCGCGTCCGGCCGATAGCGGAAGTGCACGCCCGCAAAACGGATGGCGCCCGCTTTCACCGTCAACGACCGGGCATCCTGCGCCTCGCGGATGGCGGGCGCCTCATCCATAACGTCGAAGTAGCGCCGCAGCGCGGCCGCCGCCTCTTGCAGGATGGCGTTGAGGTTGCCCAGGGCCCGGGCCGGCTGCGCGGCCAGCAGCAGGGCCGCCACGTAGCCGGTGAAGTCACCGACCGTCTTCTCGCCCGCCAGAACCCGCTGCCCGACCAGCACCAGCACGCCCGCCACCGCGATGCCGCCGCCGATCTCGAGCAGCGGGTCGAGGCGCCCGCGGGCATTGGCGGCCTTCATCTTCAGGCGGCGGACCTCGTCGAGCGCCGCGGCGGCGCGGCCCTTCAGATAGGATTCCATCGCATAAGTCTTGGCGACGCGGGCGCCCTGCAGGCTCTCGGAGATCAGGCTGGCGGTGGCGCCCATCTGCTCCTGGGTCGAGGTCGAGACCCGCCGGAGCTTCTTGCCGATCCGGCCGATCGGCCCGGCCACGAACGGCACCGTGAGCCCGGCCACCAGTGTCAGCACCGGATCCATCCAGATCAGCGCCGCCACGAGGCCGATCAGCATCGCGATGTCGCGCAGCAGCACCGTGGAGATGCGGGTCAGGGCCTCCTTGATGAAGGCGAAGTCGGTGGTGAAGCGCTGGGTGAGCGCCGCCGGGCTCTCACGGCCGAGCTGGGCCAGATCCGAGTCGATCAGGTGCCCGTAGAGCGCCGCCTGCATGTCGGCCTCGACCCGGGTGACCACCCGGTTGGTCAGCACCGTCTGCCCGTAGAGTGCGAATCCGCGCGTGGCCGTGACCACGATCACCACGAGCGGCCCGTAGGCGATGGCCGCCGCATCCTTGCGGTCGAAGGCGTCGAACGCGGCCTTGATCAGCGCCGGGTAGAGCCCGGTCGAGGCGCCGACCAGCGCGATCAGCACCAGCACGACCGCGAGGGTGGCCCGGTGCGGATACAGCCAGATGCGCCAGAGCCGGACGAGGAGGGGAGCCGTGTCGCCGGGAAGGCGCGCCATGAAACCTACCGGGTCGGATCCGTGCCGCCCGTACAGGATGTGCGGCGGCAGCGGTTTGCCGCCGCCGCCGCCGCGGATCAAGGCTTTTGGTCAGCGGTCGTCGCTGTGCGGTCCGCGATCGGCGTCGTGGCCGTGGTGCCAGCCGCCGTGACGAGGGCCGCCCATGGGCCGAGCGAGGATCATGGCGCGCCGCTTCTGGTCCTGGTCCAGGCTGGCGTAGAGCGGCTGCGAGGCGTCGGCGAGCTTGCGCAGGGCGTCGCCACGGGCGGTCGCGGAATCCGCCATCGCCCGCAGGGCCGCGGGGGCATCGTCGACGAATTTGGGCCGGTCGCGCATCGCCTCGCGGCGCTGCTGGCGCAGCTTCGCCATGTCGCGGATCGCCGATTCCACCGGCGGCCACAGCTTCTCCTGATCGGGATTGAGCTTCAGGCCGGCATGCAGGGCCGCGATGCGGGCATCCGTGAAGGCCGCGCGGTCCTCGGGGCTGAGCGCGCTCCAGCGGCCGTGCCCGCGGAAGCCCTCGGGTCCATGGTCGCGTGCAACGGCCGCGCCGGCCAGCCCCAGCCCGAGCGCACCGGTGATCAGGATGGCCGCTCTCAAACGTCGGGACATGCAATCCTCCGTCTTAACGCCCTGGACACCGTCGTGACCGGCGGTCGGCGACGGCCTCCGACGCCGCGCATCTGGCGCCAGGCTTGTATCCCGCTTGTATATGTAACAATGTTACACTAATCCCCATGTCGCGCAGCGGGCGGAGGTAGACATGGTGCGGCGGGCGGCGGCAACGATCGGGATCGCGTGGCTCGCGGGTCTCGCGCTGTGTCTCGGCCTCGCCGTGCCGGCCGCTGCGCAATCCGGTGCGCGTTCGGTCCGCGCGATCGCGAGCTTCTCGATCCTGGCCGATCTGGTCAGGGAGGTCGGCGGCGCGCACGTGACGGTGTCGACGCTTGTCGGGCCCGACTCTGACGCGCACGGGTTCAGCCCCTCACCGGGCGACGCACGCAAGGTCGCCGAGGCCGACATCGTCATCGTCAACGGCTTGGGGCTCGAGGGCTGGCTCGACCGGCTGATCCGGGCCTCCGGCACGCGCGCACCGGTGGTGGTCGCCTCAACGGGGATCACGCCGATCGCCGCGCAGGACGAACACGCCCATGGCGACGGCCTCGGTGACCGCGACCACGGACACGGGGATCACGCCGTCGACCCGCATGCCTGGCAGGATGTCGCCAACGTGCGGATCTACGTTGCCAACATCCGGGATGGCCTCGCCCAGGTCGATCCGGCCCATGCCGACGCCTATCGCGAGGCCGCGGCCGGCTTCATCATCAAGCTCGACGCGCTGGAGCGGGATGTCCGGGCGGCGATCGCCCGCATACCGCCGGAGCGGCGGCGGATCATCACCACGCACGACGCCTTCGGCTATTTCGCGGCGGCCTACGGCCTCCGCTTCATCGCGCCGCAAGGCGTGTCCACCGACAGCGAGGCGAGCCCGCGGGATGTCGCGGCGATCATCCGCCAGATCCGCAAGGAGCGTGTCCCCGCGGTCTTCCTCGAGAACATCAGCGACCCGCGCCAGATGGAGCAGATCGCTCGCGAGGGCGGTGCACGACTCGGCGGCAAGGTCTATTCCGACGCGCTCTCGGCGCCCAACGGGCCGGCCGCAACCTATCTGGACCTGATGCGGTCGAACGTGCAGGCCTTCGACGCCGCGCTGGCTCCGGGCTAGGGCCGCCAGCGGCCGGATCGGTGCGGGTTTCTTACCCGCGCGGGCCTAAGATACCAGGCCTCGGACGATTCACCGCCGCATCCGGGTCTCGACGCAGTCCATCGGCTTCGTCATTCCGGGGCGCCGAAGGCGAGCCCGGAATCCGGAGCTGCTGATGCGTGCACACTTTCGAGCGAGTGGGGTTTCCGGATCCCGGGCTCCGCTGCGCGGCCCCGGAACGACGGGGTGAGGCAGGTCCCCGCCGCGCGTGTGCATCCCGATGCCTCGCCGTGGTTCGCCTTCACCGCGTCGGACATGACATAGCGTAAACCGGCGGTTAAGAGGCCCTCACTAGCCTTACGAAACGGGTGCCAGCCGATCCTCGTCCACGAGGGCTCAAGGCCTTGGGGCCTTGTGAAAACGCGCAGCTCGGAGATCGCGTGGCTTGGGGGCCTGACCGCTGGCGCTTCTATCGGCTCGTCGCGCGCGAGGCCGCGCGCGCCGTCCGCGCGGCCAGCGCCAGCGTCACCGCTCCGCCCGACATCCTCGCCCGGATGCGGGTGACCGGGCTGGTAATCGCTCCGCAGGATCTGCGCACCTCCGATGCGACCTTCGCGGACGATATCTACGCCGGCCTGTTCGTCTTCGCGGGTCGCTCTCTGGCGGCGAGCGGCGGCTCGCCCTTCGACTATGCCGCGCCCTCGCCGGAATGGGCCGACGAGCTCTACGGCTTCGGCTGGCTGCGGCACCTGCGCGCCGCCGACACCGCGCTCGCCCGGGCGAATGCCCGCGCCTTCGTGGCCGATTTCATCGCCGGACGGGGTGACGCGGCGCTCGCCCGGCACACCCCGGTGGCCGCCCGGCGGCTGATCTCATTCCTGTGCCAGTCCCCGCTCGTGCTCGAGGGGGCCGACCACGGCTTCTACCAGAGCTTCCTCAAGGCCATCGCCCGCAACGCGCAGCAGCTCGAGCGCGACATTCGGCGCGGCGTGCCGCCGCAATGGCGCCTCAACGCCGCGGTGGCGCTCTGCTATGCCGGCCTGTGCTGCGACGGCATCCAGCCGATCCTGCGCCGGGCGACCCGGATCCTGTCGCGGGAACTCGATCGGCAGATCCTCACCGACGGCGGCCACCGCTCCCGCGACCCGCGCTTCGCCATGGAGCTGCTGCTCGACCTGCTGCCCCTGCGCCAGAGCTATCTGAGCCGCAGCGTCGAGCCCCCTCTGGCGCTGCTGCGCGCCGTCGACCGGATGCTGCCGCTGCTGCGGCTGCTGCGGCACCCCGATGCCTCGCTCAGCCATTTCAACGGCATGGGCGCCACCGATGCGGACCATCTCGCGACGCTGCTGGTCTATGACGGCGCGCTCGCCCGCCCGCTGATGCATGCCCCGAACTCCGGCTACGAGCGCCTGGAGGGTGGCCGGGTCGTCATCGTGGCCGATGTCGGCGCGAGCCCGCCGCTGCCCTACTCGGTGAATGCCGGGGCGGGCTGCCTCGCTTTCGAGATGTCGAGCGGCCCCCAGCGAATCATCGTCAATTGCGGCCTGCCGGCGAGTGGGCCGGATCTGCGCCTCCTCGCCCGCTCGACGCCCGCGCATTCCACCGCCTCGGTCGCCGACACGTCCTCGTGCCGGTTCCTCACCCGCACTGGCTGGTGGGGAGATCGATGCCTGGCCGACTGGTTGATCCGGCGGCGCGGGCCCATGGTGCTGGACGGACCGTCCGAGGTGGCGGCCGAGCGGGCCGAGGATGTCGACAGCGTCACCCTCGCGGCCCGCCACGACGGTTACGGGCGGGATTTCGGCATCGTGCACGAGCGCCGCTGGCAGCTTTTCGCCGCGACCGCACGCCTGGAGGGCCGGGATGCCTTCCTGCGCCAGGGCAAGGCCGCCAGCCGGGCGCGCCAGCGCGGCCAGAACGTCGCCATCCGCTTCCACCTGCATCCCGGCATTGCCGTACGCGGAATTCCGGAAGGCCTCGAACTCGCCTCGGCGCTCGGCGAGATCTGGACCTTCCGCGCGGAGAACGCCGAGATCACCCTTGAGGAGAGCGTGTACTTCTCGGGCCTGACCGGACCGCGCCGCACCGACCAGATCGTGCTGCACCTGCGGGTCTCCGAGGATGTCGAGGTGCGCTGGAGCTTCGAGCGCCTGGCCTCGGCGCCCCTCAGGGGCGTCGCGCCATCTTGACAGGGCGGCTGGCCCGCATCCCCGTTTCCATGCTACCGCGCGCCGAAATCTCGAACCCCGGCACGAAGCTATGGCGCACGATCAGGTGCGGATCTCCCGCGCGCTCCTCTCGGTCTCCGACAAGACCGGCCTCGTCGACTTCGCGCGGGCGCTGCACGAGCGCGGCGTCGCACTGGTCTCGACGGGGGGCACCCACCGGGCGCTGCAGGATTCCGGCCTGCCGGTGACCGAGGTCGCCGACCTGACCGGCTTTCCCGAGATGATGGACGGCCGGGTGAAGACGCTGCATCCGGCGGTACATGGCGGCCTGCTCGCCATCCGCGACAACCCCGAGCACCAGGCCGCGCTCGCCGCCCACGGGATCGGCGCGATCGACCTGCTGGTGGTGAACCTCTACCCCTTCGAGGCGACCATCGCGGCCGACAAGCCGGATGCCGACTGCATCGAGAACATTGATGTCGGCGGGCCGGCCATGATCCGCGCGGCGGCCAAGAACCACGCCGACGTGGCCGTCGTCACCGACGCCGCGGATTATCCGGCCGTGCTGGCCGCGCTGGAAGCCAACAACGGTGCCACCGGGGCGGAGCTGCGGCGCCGCCTGGCGCAGAAGGCGTTTGCCCGCACCGCCGCCTACGACGCGGCCATTGCCAACTGGATGGCTGGCCGCTTCGGGTCCGGCGAACCGGCCCTGTTCCGTGCCTTTGGCGGAACCCTCGCGCAGGGCTTGCGCTACGGTGAGAACCCGCACCAGAAAGCCGCCTTCTACCGGGCTCCCGGCAGAGTGCGCGCCGGCGTGGCGACGGCCCGCCAGCTTCAGGGCAAGGAGCTGTCCTACAACAACTTCAACGACACCGATGCGGCCTACGAATGCGTCGCCGAGTTCGACCCGGCGCGTTCGGCCGCGGTGGCGATCATCAAGCACGCCAACCCGTGCGGCGTCGCCGAGGGCACGAGCCTGCTGGAGGCCTACGAGCGGGCGCTGAGCTGCGATCCGACCTCGGCCTTCGGCGGTATCGTGGCGCTGAACCGGACGCTGGACGCCGAGGCGGCCCGTCGAATCGTCGAGATTTTCACCGAGGTGATCATCGCTCCGGACGCCACGCCCGAGGCGGCGGCGATTGTCGCGGCCAAGAAGAACCTGCGGCTTCTCCTGGCCGGCGGCCTTCCCGATCCCCGAGCTGCCGGCGAGATGGTGCGCTCCGTCTCCGGCGGCCTGCTGGTCCAGGGCCGGGACGCGGCCGTCGTGGACGACATGCCGCTCCAGGTCGTCACCCGGCGCGCACCGAGCGAGGCCGAGCTCGCCGATCTGCGGTTCGCCTACCGGGTCGCCAAGCACGTGAAGTCGAACGCCATCGTGTACGCAAAGGACGGCGCCACCGTGGGGATTGGCGCGGGTCAGATGTCGCGGGTCGATTCCTCGCGCATCGCAGCCTGGAAGGCCGCGGAGGGCGCCAAGCGCCTCAATCTGCCGAAGAGCCTCGCGGTCGGTTCCGTTGTGGCGTCGGACGCCTTCTTCCCGTTCGCCGACGGTCTGCTGGCGGCGGCCGAGGCGGGCGCGACGGCGGTGATCCAGCCGGGCGGCTCGATGCGCGATTCGGACGTGATCGCGGCAGCCGACGAGGCCGGTCTCGCGATGGTCCTGACAGGGCATCGCCATTTCCGCCACTGAGGCGCGGTCCAGTCCGGCCAGAATTGCGCGGGGGCTTCCGTTAACGCTCTGCCGCGAAAAGGTGCTCCGGACCGACTTGTCGACCGCGCGCATGTCGTCGCCGGACACGCTATAGTGTTCATCGAATGGCGATCTATAAAGATTCGACGTCGCGTCGCGGTTCGATGCTAATTTGTCGATTTTTGTAACTCAACGTACCGATCGAGGTGGCGGAAAAACTCACGACCGGACACGGGTTGATCTCATTTCCCCAGATTGCCATGATGGCTCAGCTATCTTTGCGCTGATCGCGGCGCGCGATGTCTGAACGCGGTCTCATCTGGGTGGTTTGATGCTCGTCGCCGCGATGTTGTTCTTGGTCGGTTGGGTGATCGGCCGTCTGTTCGGTGTGGTTGTGTTGGTGATGACCTCGTCCGTGATCCTGTTCACGGCGATGACCATCTTTATGGCCGTATTCGGGATCGATCTCCTGCACGTGCTGATCACGCTCGGCTATCTCACTGCGCACCAATCCGGATATCTGCTCGGTGCCTATTGCGGCGGCTACCAAGAGAGCAACTGACGCCGGCCGCAGCCGTCACCACCACCAGACCCAGCGTCCGGCCTCACTGTTCACAGCAACCCATATCGCTAATGTTGCCAGGCACCAGCTGACTACAAGTGAAAGTGGTGGCCTCTTGCCCGATTCACGCACGGGTCTCGTTGTCAGGTCGTTCACGTCCGCTGGTTTCCGGTCTTTGGGTTCAGGCCAGTCTATACGGCGAAGTACGAGTTATGATTCCGTTGATCCGGCTTTTGATCGCGGATCCACGCCCGAGTTCGATTTGTCTTGATGCATATCGTTGTGTTTTAGCAAGCACGTTCATCGGCCGGCGACGACAGTCATGACGGCAAATAATATAAATACTTGCACGTAAAAGGACGGAAATATTGAGTTACATCCTCCGGTTGCTACAATCCAAAAGCAAATGTCGATGTGCGTATAGCGTCCGTCCGGTCCGCACGGCGTGATTGAGCGCACGCGGCATGGCAGCGCAGGCATGGGGGTGAGCGGGCCGGGCGGGCTGCGCCAGGGCCCACATGACAACGCCCAGGCCGCGCGGGCGGCCTGGGCGTCGGTTGGGCGGATCCGCGGCTCAGGTATCGGCGAAGATGTCGCGGTCCTTGGTTTCGGGCACGAACAGCACGCCGATGATCACCGTCGCGACCGCGATGACGATCGGGTACCAGAGGCCGAAATAGATGTCGCCGGTCTGAGCCACCATGGCGAAGGCAGTCGCCGGCAGCAGGCCGCCGAACCAGCCATTGCCGATATGGTAGGGCAGCGACATCGACGTGTAGCGGATCCGGGTCGGGAACAGCTCCACCAGCATGGCGGCGATCGGGCCGTAGACCATTGTGACGAACAACACGAGGATGAACAGCAGGCCGATCACCTGCGCGACCTGCGGCCGGAAGATGTCGAACGGGTTCGACATCTTGACGATCTCGGGGTCGCCGGCCTTCGGATAACCGGCGGCCTGGAGCGCTGTGGTCGTAGCCTTGTTGGCCTCGACGTTGCCGCCCTGCGGGTAAGGGATCTCGGTGTCATTGACCCGGATCGTCGTGGGCTGTCCGGCGGCACCGGGGGCAGTCGAGTAGCGCACCGACGATTTCGACAGGAAGTCGCGGGCGAGGTCACAGGGTGCGGTGAACACCCGGGTTCCGACCGGGTTGAACAGGGTCCCGCAGACGGCCGGATCGGCCGTCACCGTCACCTTCACGCTCTCGATCGCCGCCTCGAGCTTCGGATTGGCGGTCGAGGTGATGCCCTTGAAGATCGGGAAGAACGTCGCCGCCGCGATCGCGCAGCCCGCCAGGATGATGACCTTGCGGCCGATCTTGTCCGACAGCCAGCCGAAGACCACGAAGAAGCCCGTGCCGAGGAGCAGCGACCACGCAATCAGCAGGTTGGCCGTGTAGCCGTCGACCTTGAGGATCGATTGCAGGAAGAACAGCGCGTAGAACTGTCCCGTGTACCACACCACGCCCTGACCGGCGACGAGGCCGAACAGGGCGATAATCGCGAACTTGGCATTCCGCCATTCGCCGAAGGCCTCGGTGAGCGGCGCCTTCGAGGTCTTGCCTTCGTCCTTCATCTTCTGGAAGGCGGGCGATTCGGAGAGCTGCAGGCGGATCCACACGGAAATACCGAGCAACAGCACCGAGACCAGGAACGGGATGCGCCAGCCCCACTCGGCGAAGGCGGCCTCGCCGGTGAAGCTCCGGGTCGCCAGGATGACGAGGAGCGACAGGAACAGGCCCAGCGTCGCGGTGGTCTGGATCCAGCTCGTATAGAAGCCGCGCCGGCCGTTGGGGGCGTGCTCGGCCACGTAGGTCGCCGCGCCGCCGTACTCGCCGCCGAGGGCGAGGCCCTGGGCGAGACGCAGGACGATCAGGATGATCGGCGCCGCGATGCCGATGGTGGCCGCGTTCGGCAGGATGCCGACGATGAAAGTCGACAGACCCATGATCAGGATCGTGATCAGGAAGGTGTACTTGCGTCCGACCAAGTCGCCGATGCGGCCGAAGACCAGGGCACCGAATGGCCGGACGATGAAGCCCGCCGCGAAGGCCAGCAACGCAAAGATGTCGCGTGTGGCCGGCGGATAGGCCGAGAAGAACTGTGCGCCGATGATCGCCGCGAGAGAGCCGTAGAGGTAGAAATCGTACCACTCGAACACGGTGCCGAGCGAGGACGCGAAGATCACGCGTTTCTCGGCCGAAGTCATCGGCCTCGCGGCGTCTCCGGTCCGCGGGATCGCGGTTGCCACAGCCATTAAACAGGTCCTCCCAGACGCATACGGGCGCACCGGGCCTCGGATCGCCCCATCACCGCCCCTTTTCCCGGACGGCTCTGCGCAGAGCGCAGATCACGTATGCGTTATCGCAAGGGTCGGGCAGGTCAACCGGTAAAGCGATCGTGAAGAATCCTATCAACACGGGCGCTTACGCGTATGGGCCGAAAACCGCGAAGGGCGCGGCTGACGCCGCGCCCTCCACCTGTTCGATGCTTCGAGCCCGGATCAGTGCGCGTGCGCGCCGGACGCCCCGATCCCCGTCTCGGAACGCACGTACTGCGCCTCGAATGAAGCCCGCTCGCGCTGGGCCCGCCGGGACTTGTCCATCAGCGACACGATCCAGATCGTCGCGAAGGCCAGCGGCATCGAGAACAGGGCCGGGTTGTCGTAGGGGAAGAGCGGGGCCGGGTTGCCCAGCGTCGCCACCCAGACGGCCTTCGACAGCACGACCATGATCACCGCGGCAAGCAGGCCGACGAGGCCGCCGGCGAGCGCGCCCCAGGTGGTGGTGCCCCGCCACAGGATCGACATGGCCAGCACCGGGAAGTTGCAGCTTGCCGCCACCGCGAAGGCCAGCCCGACCATGAAGGCGACGTTCTGGTTCTCGAATACGTAGCCGAGGTAGATCGCCACGATGCCGATCAACACGGCCGAGATCTTCGACAGGTTGACCTCGTGCTTCTCGGTGGTGCGCCCGCGGGCGATCACCTGGGCGTAGAGGTCGTGGCTGATCGCCGACGCGCCGGCCAGCGTCAGGCCGGCGACGACCGCGAGGATCGTCGCGAAGGCCACGGCGGAGATGAACCCGAGGAAGTACGGGCCGCCCACCGCGTTGGCGAGATTGACCGCCACCATGTTGGTGCCGCCGATCATGTCCTTCAGCTTGTCGAAGGTCCCGGCCGCGCCGAGCTTGAAGTAGCTCGGATCCGACATCAGCAGCGCGATGCCGCCGAAGCCGATGATGAAGGTCAGGATGTAGAAATAGCCGATCAGGCCGGTGGCGTAGAACACCGACTTGCGTGCCGCCTGGGCGTCCGACACCGTGAAGAACCGCATCAGGATGTGCGGCAGGCCGGCGGTGCCGAACATCAGGCCGACGCCGAGCGAGATCGCCTCGATCGGGTTCGACACGAGGCCGCCCGGCGCCATGATGGCGTCGCCCTTCGGATGGACCTGCACGGCGCTGGCGAACAGCACCTCCGGGTTGAAGCCGTACTTGAACAGCACCGCGCCGGCCATGAAGGTCGCGCCGCCCAGGAGCAGGCACGCCTTGATCACCTGCACCCAGGTGGTCGCCTTCATGCCGCCGAAGGCGACGTAGACGATCATCAGGACGCCGACGATGATCACCGCGTAGAGGTAGGGCAGGCCGAACAGGAGCTGGATCAGCTTCCCCGCGCCGACCATCTGGGCGATCAGGTAGAAGGCCACCACCACGAGGGTGCCCACCGCCGAGATGATGCGGATCGACGTCTGGTCGAGGCGGAAGCTCGCCACGTCGGCGAAGGTGAATTTGCCGAGGTTACGCAGGCGCTCGGCGATCAGGAACAGCACGATCGGCCAGCCGACCAGGAAGCCCGTGGAGTAGATCAGCCCGTCGAAGCCCGACGTGTAGACGAGGCCGGAGATGCCGAGGAACGAGGCCGCCGACATGTAGTCGCCGGCGATCGCCAGCGAGTTCGTCCCGGCCGAGATGCCGCCGCCCGCCGCGTAGAAGTCGGCCGCCGACTTGGTGCCCTTGGCCGCCTTGTAGGTGATGCCGAGCGTCAGCAGCACGAAGAACAGAAACATCAGGATGGCCGGCCAGTTCGTCGCCGATTGCTGCACGGCGCCGAGATCCGGTCCGGCGGCGTAGGCCGCGCCAGCCGCGATGGTGGCGAGCGTCAGGCCGAGGAGGAGGCGGTTCATCGGGCCACGCTCCGCTTGAGGGCGGCGCTCAACGCGTCGAAGCGCGTATTGGCCCGGGCCACGTAGACGCCCGTGAGCGCGAAGGCGAACAGGATCACGAAGACGCCAGCGAACAGCCCGACGGAGGCGGTGCCGCCGACCTTCACGGCCAGCAGCGACTTGTCGAAGGCGATCAGGCCGATGAAGCCGAAATAGACCACCAGCATCAGGATGGTCAGGATCCAGGCGAACCGGGTGCGCTCGCCAACGAGCTGCTGGAATTCCGGGGTCCGGACGATCCGCTCGACCTGCGGATCGACGTCGGTTCCGAGTGGTCGTGTTCCCGGGGGCGTCGTGCGCCCTCGAAGGTCGAGTGTCGTGCCGCTCATGGCTGTTCCTCCCGCGAGGGCGCGCTCTGGCCCTCCGGTCCGTCGTGTTGAAGGTCGTGGTTCTTGTTGGAGGCGGGCGCCGCACCGGCATCCGCCCCGTTCCGGTTCCGCGCCGCCTTTCTGGCCGCGCGGCCGCGATCAGGCCCGATTCTGCCGGTTCTCGATCAGGTCCTCGACGACGGCCGGCTCGGCCAGTGTCGAGGTGTCACCGAGCGAGCTGAAATCGTCCTCGGCGATCTTGCGCAGGATCCGGCGCATGATCTTACCCGAACGGGTTTTGGGCAGGCCGGGCGCGAACTGGATCAGGTCCGGCGAGGCGATCGGCCCGATATTCTTGCGGACCCAGGTCACGAGCTCCTTGCGCAGGGCGTCGTCGCCCTCCTCGCCGTCGTTGAGGGTGACGTAGGCGTAGATGCCCTGACCCTTCACGTTGTGCGGGTAGCCGACGACGGCCGCCTCGGCGACCTTCGGGTGGGCGACCAGCGAGGATTCGACTTCCGCCGTGCCCATGCGGTGGCCCGAGACGTTGATGACGTCGTCGACCCGGCCGGTGATCCAGTAATAGCCGTCGGCGTCCCGCCGCGCGCCGTCGCCGGTGAAATACTTGCCCGGATAGGTCGAGAAGTAGGTCTGCTCGAACCGCTCGTGATCGCCGTAGACCGTGCGCATCTGGCCCGGCCAGGAATCCGCGATGCACAGGTTGCCCTCGCAGGCGCCTTGCAGGACTTTGCCCTCGCCGTCGACCATCTCGGGCTTCACGCCGAAGAACGGCCGGGTCGCCGAGCCGGGCTTGAGCGCGGTGGCACCGGGCAGCGGGGTGATCAGGATGCCGCCGGTCTCAGTCTGCCACCACGTGTCGACGATCGAGCAGCGCTTGTCGCCGACGACGTTGTAGTACCACTCCCAGGCTTCCGGGTTAATCGGCTCGCCGACCGAGCCCAGGACGCGCAGCGATTGCCGGGACGTCTTCTTCACCGGCCCCTCGCCGCCGCCCATCAGCGAGCGGATGGCGGTCGGCGCCGTGTAGAAGATGTTGACCTTATGCTTGTCGATCACCTCCCAGAACCGGGAGGTCGACGGATAGGTCGGGATCCCCTCGAACATCAGCGTCGTGGCGCCGTTCGCGAGGGGGCCGTAGACGATGTAGCTGTGGCCGGTGACCCAGCCGACATCGGCCGTGCACCAGTACACGTCGTTCTCGCGGTAATCGAAGACGTATTCGTGCGTCATCGACGCGTAGACGAGATAGCCGCCGGTCGTGTGGACCACGCCCTTCGGCTGGCCGGTCGAGCCCGAGGTGTAGAGGATGAACAGCGGGTGCTCGGCCTCCACGGCCGTGGCCGGGCACTCGTCGGTCACCTGTTCGGCGGCCTCGTCGTAGTAGACGTCCCGGCCCGCCTCCATGGCGACGCTGCCGCCCGTGCGCCGGACCACGACCACGTGGTCGACGAGGTCGCTGCCGATGCGCTTGATCGCCTCGTCGACATTGGCCTTGAGCGGCACCTTGCGGCCGCCGCGCAGGCCCTCGTCGGCCGTGATCACCAGCTTCGAGCCGCAGCCCTGGATGCGTGAGGCGAGGGAATCCGGCGAGAAACCGCCGAAAACGATCGCGTGGATCGCGCCGAGCCGCGCGCAGGCGAGCATCGCGTAGGCGGCCTCCGGGATCATCGGCAGATAAAGCGTGACCCGGTCGCCCTTGCCGACGCCGCGGTTGCGCAGCACGTTGGCCATCCGACAGACCTGGGCGTGCAGCTCGCGATAGCTGATGTGCTTGGACTCGTCGGGATTGTCGCCTTCCCAGATGATCGCCGTCTGATCGCCGCGGCGCTCCAGATGGCGGTCGATGCAATTATAGGCGACGTTTGTCGTGCCGTCCTCGAACCACTTGATCGAGACCTTGCCGGGCTCGAAACTTGTGTTCTTGACGCGCGTGTACGGCGTCATCCAGTCGATGCGCTTGCCGTGCTCGCTCCAGAAGGCGTCCGGATTGGAAACCGACGCCTCATACATCTGCCGATACTTGGCGTCGTCGACGTGAGCGCCCTCACGCCACGCAGCCTGCACCTCGATGACCCTGCCTTCCATGGCGTTCCATCCCTGTTTTGGTGCCCGATCGTATCGCGGTGAATGCCGCGCAGCCAGGACTTCCAAAGTAACGTAGCCTACATTCTACGATGACGGTATCATCGTCTTTCCGCCTGCGCGGGCGTCGGTTCTGCTAAATAAATTGGGCGCAATGTAAGGGGCTGATTGAAGCTTCGGCGATGCCCTGTCAAGCCGAGTTGAAGGGCAGCGACGCCGTCGGCGGCCGAGTCTTTCCCTCGGTGGCCACGAATACGGCTCGATCACCATCCGAGCGGTCGGGATCAGCCATTCGCCGCGCGGCGGATCGGCATGATGATCTCCACCAGCGTGCCGTCCTCGGGCCGCGCCGACAACTGAAGGCGGCCGCCATTGGCCTCCACGAGGGCGCGGGGCAGGGCGAGACCTTCCTCGACATCCCCCTCGGGATCCGCGGCCCGTGCCGCCGCGGCGCCCGTGTCGCGCACCCGAAGGGCCACGGCCGTCCGCTCCGCCGCGCCGGTGGAGACGATGATCTGGCCGCCCGCCGTCGAGCGCCGGATGGCGTGCTCGATCACCAGGGAGGCCGCACGGCTGACGGAGCGCTCATCGGCCTCCAGATCCTCGAGATCGGAGGAGAAGCTCGTCCGCACGACGATGCGGCCGCGAGCGGCCTCGCCCTGGAGCCGCGCCACGCACCCGGCCGCGACGTCGTTGAGGTCGAGCGGGCGCGGCTCGAGTTGCAGGGATCCGGCCTCCACGGCGGCGAGGTCGAGAAGCTTGCCGACCCGCTGGAGCATGGCCTCCCCGGACGCCTTGATCTCCGCGAGGCAGCCGCGATAGCGGGCGTCCCCGAGCGGACCGAACGGCTCCTTCAGCATCGCGTCAGCCAGGTCGAGCATGCCGGTCAGGGGTTCGCGGAACGCTTGATCGAGGCGGGCCAGAGCCGCGCGCCGGCTTCCGCCTATCGCGGTGACCCGATCCTCCGCGATTGGCGGCGGGGCGGGCGGAGCTTGAGGTGCCGGGTCCAAGACGGCGACCCGGCGGTCGTCGTCCCGCGTCCGTCTGATGTCGAGGATCACAGGGGCGCCGGCGAGGGAGACGGGATGCGACCCCGCGGATTTGCTGCGCAGAAGATCGGCGACGGTCAGTACGCTGTCCCGGTCGAACAGGGCCACGAAGCTGCCACCGACCACCTCACGGGGATCGCAGCCGAGCAGGGCGGCGGCTGCGCGGTTGACCGTGACGACGCGGCCCGCCCCGTCGACGGTGACGAGTCCCGACGGGAGTGCGTCGAGCGCCGCCTCGGCGCTCGCCGTGCGCTCCGCCTGCGCAGCGTGCGCCAGGCGCTCGGCCGTGAGCGCGCCCGCCACATCGGCTTCCTCGAGCGGCCGCACGATCAGGCAAGTGGCCGGTGCGCCGGCCCACGTGCAGGCACCGCTCAGCGCCTCGACCGGCTGGGTGCTTCCCCCGGCCGTCGTCACCACCGCTGCCCGGCGTGCGGCCGGCTTGTCCGCCGGCGCGTAGCCCGGCAGCAATGCGTCGAGCCCGGTCGCCGCGAGGGCTGCCAGATCGGCGTATCCCGTCAGCTCGAGGAACCTGCCGTTCGCCGCCAGGATCGCGTCGGCGCGATGGATGAGCGCCGGAAGCGGTAGGCCGGCGAGGATCTCGGTGCCGGGTACCGGCGCGGCCGCGGCGTCGCGCGTCTCCGGGAGGCCGGTCTGCGATCCGGGAAACGGCATGATCGCGCCGCTTTCCGGCTTCCGTTCCCGCGTATCGGGGCCCGCCTCATCACCGGCGTACCGCGCGCCCAGCGCCCGGGCGATCTCCCGAAACGCGGCATGCTCGTCCGTCGACAGCGAAGCCGGCACGGGGGCCGGATCGGCGACGTCAACGCTCTGCGGTTCGTAGGGCGGAGGTGCTGCCGGAGCCGGGGTGATCGGTGCGACCTCGACCGGCCTTGCCGTCTTCGCAGCCGTATCCTGCGGGACGGGACCCGAAGTGTGCCGGGGAAGGGACCGAATCAGGCCGAACCCGCCGAAGCCCGAGAACGCCGCATCGCCGCGTCCGAGCGGTGCGCCCGACAGCTCGACCCGGACCGGTCCGCCGGTGGTCTCAAGGACGGCCGGCTCGCCGCGGAAGGTGCGCCGTTCGCGCAGTGCCGCGAGCATGCCCTCCGCACCGGTGATGCGCCCGGCCGCAGCCAGATCCTGCCATTGCTGGCCGACGAGGCCCGCGAGGAGGTCCGGACCGTTGAGGGCGGTCAGCGTGCCCGATTCGTCCATCCGCCACAGGAAACGGTCATCCCGCCGGAGCGTGGGCTCGGGCGCTGCCGCTTCAGGCGGCCGTTGCGGGGACGATTCCGCCTCCGGCTGAGTCGCGCGCAGCCGAGGCATCGCCACTGGAGCCGTCGGCGCAACCAAAATCACGGAGCCGCCGGAACCGTGATCGTGGCGGGCGAGCCAGCAGAGCACGGGGGGCGCGATCCGACGCGGATCGAGGCGCAGGCGGACGAGCCGCGGCGCCGCATCCTTGGGCGCCGACGCGGCGATCTGCCGAATCAATCCCGCCAGGCCCGGGCCGCCGAGGGCGTCGGCCAGGAGGCGGGCGTTTGCAGAGGCGTACACGATCCGCCCGGCCCCGGCATCGATCACCAGATGAACAGGATCACGCGCGGTGATGGAGGTCGCAAGGTTCGGCATTCCCGCCCAGGCCGCGAAGGCGTCGGCGAGCTGAGGCTCGGCTGATCCGGCAGTCGGTATCAGTGTCGTCTCCAAAGCCAACAACCTCGAACTCGCACCCAGCCCCGTTTCCCGGCTTCGTTTGCCTGAGAAACACCCGCGACCGTAGCCCTATTGTAAACTCCTTCGCGCCGCGACGCTGGATTCTTGACGCGACCGTCACACGTTTACGTCATGTCAACCTTAACGCCGGAGGCGCAGGTGGCATATGGTGGCGAATCGGTTATTTTGCACCGCACAAAGCGCCATACACAGGCGAAAATGAGAGGAGACGAAAGATGAGCAACCCCCCGAACTACGAAGTTCCGGCCGAAATGCGCGATTTCGCCGAGAAGAGCGTCGAGCAGGCCCGCAAGGCCTTCGACAGCTTCATTGGCGCTGCCCGCCGCACGGCCGACACGGTGCAGGGTTCCGCCGAGCTGGCGCGGAGCAACGCCCTCGACGCCTCGTCGCGCGGCTTCGAATACGCGGAGCAGAACGTCAACGCTGCGTTCGACCTCGCGCAAAAGATGGTCCGGGCGAAGGATATGCAGGAGGCGATGCAGCATCAGGCCGAGTTCGTCCGCAGCCAGTTCGCCGCCATCCAGGCGCAGGCCAAGGAGTTCAGCGGCCTCGCCCAGAGCGCAATGCAGCAGGGGGCTGAGCGCGCCAAGTCGGCCATGCAGCAGGGTGCCGACGAGGCGCGCAAGGCCATGGAGCATGGCCAGGACGCCGCCAAGCAGACCGCCCAGAGCGCCCAGGACGCCGCCGACCGCGCGACGCACTGAGCATCCGGTCACTGAACTAGGCCGCGGCCCGCTCCCGACTCCGGGCGCGGGCCGTCTCGTTTTCGCCCGTATTGCCGCCGAGAGCCGCCGAGCGGACGCGATGGCTCCGCGTCGCGCGAAGGGTTCAGGCATGCGCCTCACTGTCTCCGGCCGATCCGGCCTGCGTGGTCCTCTCCGTTTGACGATCGCCGCGCTGGCGCTCGCGGCCGCCCTGCCCGGGACGGGCGCGCACGCGCAGTATCTCGAGGGTCCTGGCTACGGCAGGCCGCCCGCGGGTTACGAGGATCCGGGCGATGAGCGCGGCTATCGCCGGCCGCCCCGCCGGGCGGAGCGCGCGCCGGTCGGCTTCAACTGCGATGCCGTGCAGCAGGGTCTCACCGGGCCGAAGCCGTACTCATGTCCTCTGCCCGGGCCGCGTCCGCTCGGCGTGCGCTGCTTTTGCGACCTGCCGATCGCCTCGTTCAGCCCGGCCCAGACCGCCGTGGGCCGGGTCGTACCGTGATCTGATCGCGGACGCAGGCGGCCGCGCCATCCAATCCGGATGACGCGGCCATTGTGCTTCCTGCCGGGCCGGGCGGGCGCCCGGCCGGGATCCGATCAGTTCAGCACGACGACCTTGGCGCCGACCTTCACGCGCTCGTAGAGATCGGTCACGTCGTCGTTGGTCATCCGGATGCAGCCCGACGACACGGCCTGGCCGATCGTGTCCGGCTCGTTGGAGCCGTGGATGCGGTATTCGGTGTGGCCGATATACATGGCGCGGGCGCCGAGCGGGTTCTCGATACCGCCGGCCATGTAGCGCGGCAGGTCGGGACGACGGGCGATCATGGCCTTGGGCGGCGTCCACGACGGCCACTCGCGCTTGGCGGTGATCGTGTTGGTGCCGCTCCAGCTGAAGCCGGGGCGACCGACGCCGACGCCGTAGCGCAGCGCCTGACCATTGCCGAGCACGTAATACAGGCGGCGCTCTGCGGTGGAGACGACGATCGTGCCCGGCGCGTAGGGGGCATTGAATGCCACGACCTCACGGGGGATCGGCTGGACCTGCGCCTGCGGGGCGGCCTGCACGCCCTGGCCGTAGCCCGGCGCGTAAGTGCCCTGGTAACCGTACTGTCCCTGATCCGAGTAGTACTCGTCGGCATTGCCCGAGCCGAAGGGATCGTACGAGGAAGCGGCGAGCGCCGGCGTTGCGGCAAGAACAGCCACGCCGAGGAGCGCGCCGAGTGCGGTGACCGAGGTCTTCATGGGTGGCCTGCCTGTGCGATAACCTTTGCCATTACAAGCGTGAGCATAGGCCGGCAGTTCCACGCACACGCCGACATTTTGATGGAGGGCGGAATACGCATGCCGCCTCACCCGTGCGACGGGCGGCCGCTCAGACCTCGTCGGTGTGGACGTCGAACCGCGCGAGATGCGCGAAGCCGAAATTCGTGGCGATCGCGCAATCGGTCGCGTCCCGTCCGCGGGCCATGACGATGCGGCCGATCCGCGGCCGGTTGTGACGGGCATCGAACGTGTACCAGCGCGGACCCTCCGGTCCGTCCAGATAGACTTCGAACCACGCCGAGAAGTCCATCGGCGCGGGATCCTTCGGCACCCCGATATCGCCGAGATAGCCGGTGGCGTAGCGGGCCGGGATGTTCATGCAGCGGCAGAACGCGATCGCGAGATGCGCGAAGTCCCGGCACACGCCCTCGCGTTGCATGAAGCCATCATGCGCCGTCCGCGTCGCGTCGGCGCGCTGATAGTCGAAGCGGATGCGTTCGTGCGTGTAATCGACGATCGCCTGCACCCGCGCCCAGCCTTCCGGCGTGGTGCCGAACAGCGACCATGCCGTCTGCGAGAGCTTGTCGGTGTCGCAGTAGCGCGAGCCCAGCAGGTAGACCATCACGCCATCGGGCAGGTCCTGGACCGGGATCTGCCGCGCCTCGGGTACGGTGGGGTCGGGCTCCCCGGTATCCTGGACCGTGAAGTCCGCCGAGATCAGCAGCTGTCCCGGCGGCGCGACGATGCGGTGGCAGATATTGTCGAACTGGTCCCGGTACTCATGCGCCGGGCTCGGCGGATCGAAGGTGATTTCCTGCGGGCTCAGGAGATCGGCCAACCGGCTGGGATGAACGCTCAGCATCAGGATCATCGGGGTGGGCTGGGACAGCGTGAAGCCGATGTCGAAACCGGTCCTGATCTTCATCGCGGCCCTCTCGCTGTATCGCCATTCGCGCGGGATCGCCACGCACGTTTGTATTGGGTTAGGGGGTTCAACGCGCCAGAGGCGGCGACGAACCTTGAAATGTGTGTGTCGTCGGCGCGGCGCCCGGCAACGCGACCACATCGACTTCGACCTGCATGCCGAGATCGTCGCTCGCCAATCCGAAGAAGGAGCCGTGCAGGGGCACCGCCTGCGCGGGGTCTCGGGCGACCGCCACGCGGATCAGGTCGCGGTTGCCGACGATGCCGTTGGTCGGATCGAACTCGACCCAGCCGGCGCCCGGCAGGTAGACCTGAAGCCACGCATGGGTCGAGCCGCCGCCCACGTGGCGGGCTCGGTCGTTGCTGGGATTGTAGAGGTACCCGGAGACGAACCGCGCCGCCATGCCGAGCGCCCGCACGCCCTCCATCATCAGGACGGCGAAATCCCGGCATGAGCCGCGCTTGCTCCGCAAGGTCGTGAGCGGATTCTGTACGCCCTTTTCGGAGCGGGCGACGTAGGTGAAATTGGCGCGCACGCTGCGCGTCATGGCAGCCAGCAGCTCCTGCGTGGGGATCCGCCCGTTCGCCGGCAGGAAGCCGCGCGCCCAGGAATCGATGTCGTGACCCGGGTCCGGCCATTGACGCTCGATGGAGCGGGAGAGGTCAGGCATGTCCTCGGCGCCGTAGCCGAACGGGTAATGGGTCGCATGCGGGGCGAGGGGAAAGATCGGCGCGTGCTCGGGCGTGTGTTCGAGGGTGATGCCGCAGGTGAAGGTGAGCGTTTCCGCGCGGATGTCGAAGCCCGCCACCGCCACGCAATTCCCGAAGACATCGAACATCCAGCGCAGCGCGGTCGGCTCGGGATCGATCTCCAGCGTCGCCTCGATCAGCCGCTGGTCGTAGCTGTCGCGGGGCCGAAACATGATCCGGTGCTCGCCGAACGCGACCGGACGCCGGTACCGGTAGACCGTACGGTGGCGGACGGAGAGGATCGGCAACTTTACAGGCTCCGGGCTCGCACCGACGGCACGCCCCCGCCATGCAAGGGCCAGGCCCAGCGCCTCTGCTCCGCCGTCGCCTTGGCCGCGCCGAAAACGCTGAAGACCGGCAGGCAGTGCACGGATCGCCGTCTCGGTGTGTTTCCTGAGGCCGCGCTTGGCTTCCGGTTCCGGACCGACAGCACTGCGTCGCCGGTTGAGCCCCAGCGTTGCGCCGACCGGGTCAGAGGACCGGCGGCGCGGGTTGCGCAGCCGCGCGCTCGGCCTCGACCAGTACGTCAAGCGGGCGCCAGGGCTTGGCGATGAAGACGGCTTCTGATGGCAGTTCGGGGCGTTGCAGGCCGTGTCCGGACGTGATCACCAGCCGCGCCCGCGGCCACAGGGTCGCGACCGCGCGGGCGAGTTGAAGCCCGTCCATCTCACCGGCCAGCCTGACATCGGCGAAAACCAGGGCGACGTCGCCGCCCCGGGCCTGCAAGACCGAGAGGGCCGCCTCGGCGCTATCGCAGCCCACCACCTCGAGCTCGGTCTCTTCGAGCAGGGTTTCTGCCAGAGCGCGAACTTCGGGATCATCCTCCACGACCAGGGCAACGCGCGGCAGCTCGTTCGCGGTGACCGTCGCGGGGCCTGCGTCCGCTTGCGCGGTCGCGGAATCTTCCGACTGGCGGACGCGGCGCACCAAAGCGGCGAGGTGCTCCGGTACACCCTCGGAGACCAATTCATCGTAGAAAGAGGCGAGTGTCTGCCCGATCTGATCGAGCGGAATACCCGGAGATAGCGTGTCGGTGAGCGGCAGGGGCGCGCTAGACTTTTGCTTTTTCAAGGACTCCCCCCGAAGTCATCCTTCGCGGTCGCCGGACATTCGGCGCTCAGGGAGGAAAGTCGGCAATCGGCCGCTGGTTGCGCGCCGGCGCCCGAAACGAGCCTTGGCCTCTCGAAGGCGTTACTGCGTGGCGGTCCCGGTCGCGGCATCGGCGTAAGCCATGATG
The DNA here is from genome assembly GCF_017833295.1 of Methylobacterium sp. PvR107. Classification (NCBI taxonomy): domain Bacteria; kingdom Pseudomonadati; phylum Pseudomonadota; class Alphaproteobacteria; order Hyphomicrobiales; family Methylobacteriaceae; genus Methylobacterium; species Methylobacterium sp. PvR107. The sequence continues at coordinate 2,049,117 of NZ_JAFIBW010000001.1, read as the reverse complement.
CCCGAGACGGCACGGACGTTCTGATAGCGCGATCCGCGCGTGCTCATCATCGCTTCGAACTTCTCGTGGACCTGCGCCACCGACAGGCTCAAGGGCTTGCGGTGACGGCCGCGCCCGACGAAGCGGCCGGCGGCGAAGAAGATCGAGCGGTTGGCGCGGGCCGGCCCCGGGAGCAGCGCAGCAGCGGCGGCGGCCGGCTTGTTCACGACGTTGGCGAGGAACTCGCCGGCATCGTCCGGGCCGAGGAAGTGGGCAAGGTAGACCTCACCGAGGGTAAGCTCGCGCCCGATGCGCAGGGCGATGCGGGCCGCGTCGCGCTTGAGCATCTCGCCGGCCATCAGGGCCGAGAGATAGGGATCGCGGCGCATTTCCAGCACCCGCGCACGCTCGGCCGGATCGGTAATCACCGGCCGATCGTTGGCGTCCGATGCGATCAGCCCCGCCTCCTTCTCCAGCCCGTACTTGGCGCCGAAATCGCGCACGACGCCGAGCCAGGTCCGCTCGATGAACTGGTAGAGGCCGGTGGCCGAGGAGGTCTTGGCCTGGACCGCGGTGACGAAGCTCGACTCCTTGTCGGCCACCGCCATGAGCAGGACTGGATCGGTCTGAACGGCCTGAGCGGCGCGCACGATCGTCTGCACGAGGTGGCGCCGGATCTTCATCGGCCCGAATTCGAGGATGTCGTTCGGGTCGCCGCCCGAACTCTCCGAGAGCAGGAAATCGTAGGAGACCCGGTCCACCGTGTTGGAGCCGATGTCGGTGTCGAGATCGTGCACGGGCGCGAAGCTGGCGGCGGCGCGCAGCGGGGTCTGCTCGAGCGTATCGTTCAGGGCAACGGTGTGGATGCGCGGCCGCGGCATCGACAACTCGGTCGCCGCCTGGGCGGCGGAGACCGCCGGTGACAGGCCGACCTTCCCGAGATCGACACCCGATCCGATCAGAGCCGCGCTGAGACCGCCGGCGATCAGCGACACGGTCAGCAGCGAGCGGAACAGCGCGGGGCGGCTGCCATGGGCGCGGCCCAGCATCGGCTGGGCGGCGATCACGTCGGCATGGCCGGCGCCGAAATGGCCCTGCTTGCCGGTGGTGGTCCTTGGCGATCCGACCGTGCGGCCCTGCATCGTTATCCCGATTCTCCACACGCCGCGACGGCGCTACGGACTCACCATCGCTTGACAGATGTGGCGACAACACGGCCGCGCTTGTGGCTGAGTTGAGGCGTCCCGGGGCGAATTCGCGGCAGGCCGCCCGTGACTCGCGCGGGTTCCCTCCTTAAGAGGGCGCCATGCGGGCGCCGCGCGGAGGACGCGCGGCCGCCCTTTCCCTGTCTGTCCTGCCAGAGTCAGCCCCGATGAGCGGCGTCAACGAGATCCGGTCGACCTTCCTCGACTACTTCGCCAAGGCCGGGCACGAGGTCGTGTCCTCGTCCAGCCTCGTGCCGAAGAACGATCCGACGCTGATGTTCACGAACGCCGGCATGGTGCAGTTCAAGAACGTCTTCACCGGGATGGAGAAGCGCGCCTACGACCGGGCGACGACTGCGCAGAAATGCGTTCGGGCCGGCGGCAAGCACAACGATCTCGACAATGTCGGGTACACGGCGCGCCACCATACGTTCTTCGAGATGCTCGGTAACTTCTCGTTCGGCGATTACTTCAAGGATCGTGCGATCGAGCTGGCCTGGACGCTGATCACCAAGGAATTCGGGCTCAAGCCGGATCGGCTGCTGGTCACCGTCTATGCCGACGACGATGAGGCCGCCGGCCTGTGGAAGAAGATTGCCGGCTTCTCCGACGACAAGATCATCCGGATCGGCACCTCCGACAATTTCTGGCAGATGGGCGATACCGGCCCCTGCGGCCCCTGCTCGGAGATCTTCATCGACCAGGGCCCGGCCCTCCAGGGCGGCCCGCCCGGCTCTCCGGACGAGGACGGCGACCGCTTCCTCGAGTTCTGGAACCTCGTGTTCATGCAATACGAGCAGGTTGAGCCGGGTGTCCGTAACCCGCTGCCGCGACCATCGATCGACACCGGCATGGGCCTGGAGCGCATGGCGGCGATCCTCCAGGGCGTGCATTCGAACTACGACACCGACCTGTTCCGGGCGCTGATCGATGCCGTCGCGCACGCGGTCGCGCGGGCGCCCGAGCCGGCCACGATGGCGTCCTACAGGGTGATCGCCGACCACCTGCGCGCGGCCTCCTTCCTCGTGGCCGACGGCGTGCTGCCGGGCAACGAGGGCCGTGGTTACGTGCTGCGCCGGATCATGCGCCGGGCCATGCGCCACGCCGAGATCCTCGGCGCCCGCGAGCCCACGATGTTCCGGCTTGTGCCGACCCTGGTGCGCGAGATGGGTCAAGCCTACCCCGAACTGATGCGGGCCGAGAGCCTGATCGCCGAGACACTGAAGCTGGAGGAGAGCCGCTTCCGCCGGACCCTGGAGCGCGGCCTGTCGATCCTCGATGCCGAGAGTCGTGACCTCAAGGACGGTGACAAGCTCTCCGGCGAGACCGCCTTCACCCTCTACGACACCTACGGCTTCCCCCTCGATCTGACGCAGGACGCCCTCAAGGCCCGCGGCATCGGCGTCGACACCGACGCCTTCGGGGCCGCGATGCAGCGCCAGAAGCAGGCGGCCCGCGAGGCCTGGAAGGGCTCGGGCGAGGCAGCCACCGAGACCGTGTGGTTCGGCCTGCGCGAGCGCGTCGGCGCCACCGAGTTCCTGGGCTACGAGACCGAGACGGCCGAGGGTATCGTGACGGCGCTGCTGCGCGACGGCGCTGAGGTCCAGAACCTGGAGTCCGGCCAGACCGGCCTCGTCCTCGTCAACCAGACGCCGTTCTACGGCGAGTCGGGCGGCCAGGTCGGCGATACCGGTCTGATCCTGGCCCCGGGCGTGCGGGCGCGGGTCACCGATACCCAGAAGAAGCTCGGCGATGTCTTTGTCCACCACGTGACCGTCGAGGAGGGGAGCCTCAGCCTCGACCAGCCGGTGGAGTTGAAGGTCGACCATGCCCGCCGCAAGGCGATCCGGGCCAATCACTCGGCCACCCACCTCCTGCACGAAGCCCTGCGGCAGGTGCTCGGCGACCACGTCGCCCAGAAGGGCTCGCTGGTCAGCCCTGACCGCCTCCGCTTCGACATCAGCCATCCGAAGCCGATCGAGGCCGAGGAACTCGCCCGGGTCGAGGATATCGCCAACGCGGTGCTGCTCCAGAACGCGCCGGTTGTGACCAAGCTGATGGCGGTGGACGATGCCATCGCGTCGGGTGCCCGAGCGTTGTTCGGCGAAAAGTACGGTGACGAAGTCCGGGTGGTCTCGATGGGACATGCGGTCGAGGGCGAGGCTGGTCCGGGGAAGCCGAAGACGTTCTCCGTCGAGCTCTGCGGCGGCACCCACGCCGTTCGCACTGGCGACATCGGGGCGATCACCGTCGTGGCGGAGAGCGCCGTGGGCGCCGGCGTCCGCCGGATCGAGGCTTTGACGGCCGATGCGGCGCGTCATCACCGCGCCGAGGAGGCCCGGACGCTGGCGGCGCTGGCCGGCATCCTCAAGGCCCCGGTCTCGGAGGCACCCGATCGTCTCACCGCGCTGATGGAGGATCGGCGGCGCCTGGAGCGTGAGTTGGCCGACACGCGGCGCAAGCTCGCCATGGGCGGTGAGGGCGGACCCGGCTCGGGCGCACAGCAGACCGAGATCGGCGGCGTGGCGTTCCGCCGGTCGGTGGTCGAGGGGCTCGACATGCGCGATCTCAAGCCGATCGTCGACGAGGAGAAAAAGCGCTTGGGCTCCGGCATCGTTGCGGTGGTCGGCGTCGCCGCCGACGGCAAGGCCGGGCTGGTGGTCGGCGTCACCGATGACCTGACGGCGCGCTACGACGCGGTCGGGCTGGTCCGGGCCGGCGCCGGCGCGCTCGGCGGCAAGGGCGGCGGCGGGCGGCGCGACATGGCGCAGGCCGGCGGGCCGAACGGCGCGGGCGCGGAGGCCGCGCTCGACGCCGTCGCGCAGGCGCTCACCGAGGCCGCCTGAGTCCCTCTGCGTCCGAGAAGGCCGCACCGTCGCCGGTGCGGCCTTCTCGGGGAAGTCAGCTTACTTGCTGCCGCCGCCTGCGCCGCCCTGGGGCGCGACTCGCGACGGCTGGTTCGCATTTCCGGCGGCCGACGAGTTATTGGAGATCGTATCGGCCGGCTGGCCGGTCGGCGAGTACGTCACCGCCGCATTGCCACCGGTGCTGTCGCCCTGCTGGCTGACCACGCCCGGCGTACCCGGCGCGGGCGCGACAGGTCTGTCGACCACCTGGGCGGCAGCGGGTGCGAGCGTGGCGAGGGTGACGAGGCTCGCAAGAAGTACCCGAGTCATGACAATCCTTGTTGGTTGCAGACCCAGGCAACTTCGCTGGTGCGCAATAGATCCCGCGATGTTGCGACGCGGCTCAAGAGAATGCGCGCGGCTTCGGGCATAGGAAGCGCGCCGCAGCCTATTTGACCCGTGTCCAGGTTTGCCGCTTGCAGAACACGCTCATGACGCAGCCGGCCACCTCGAGCGAATTGGGTCCGGTCAGCTTCAACGATCCGGAATAGGTCTTCCCATCGTTGGGGTTGTAGAGCGAGCCCGAGAAGCCGCCGCCATCGGGCTGGCGCGCATCCAAGATCTGTACCCCGACCACGCTGCGGCTCTGCAGTGCCGGATTCGGGTTCTTCACGTCGAGGCCCTTGCCGGGCGCGCTGACGATCGTCCCGCAGAAGCCGCCCCCGCAGGGCGCGATGCGGACGCGGGAACTTCCGGTTTCCGTGAGCCAGAGCCCGGACGGATCGGCTGCCCAGGCCGGACCGCCCAAAGTGCCCGTCGCCACCAGAGCCCAAACCGTACGAAGCAGCCTCGAACGCATTCTGGTCCTCCCATCCGTTGTTCGGACAGGTCTTACCGCGAAGCTCGGGGCAGCGCACCGCCCAGATAGGTCTCGACGACCTCGCAGAAGGGCTGACCGGCGCCTGTCGATAGTACGGCGTCGACCTCGAACAGCGGATCGTCGAGACCGGGATTTGCGTGCGGGACAGGCGCGCGAACCTCGACGGTGTGACGCACCGGCGCAAGGGAGCGCACGACCCGGCCGAACGGCGTGCGGGTGCCATCGAGCGTGGCGTTCATCTCCGGCGTGAGGCGGGCGGGGACGTACCAATTGTCCGCTTCCGACAGCACCCGGTCCCCACAGGCGAGGCGGACGCGGCGGTAGCGCACCGGTTCGTCCGGACCGATCGCCAGCCGCGCACGCTGAGCCGCCGTCAGCGGCTTGTCGACCCCGGGCACGCGCTCCGCGACTAAGTGAGGGTCCCCCGCCAGCTTGTAATCGGCGCACCAGCCCTCGAGTGCGAACGTCGCGCTATGCGCCGCCAGAATGCGGCTTCGCAGCGCGGCGATCAGGGCCTGAGGATCGTCGGCTGGCGCCAGGGCGACGGCAGGTCCCGTCTGCGCCGTGCCGTCGAGCGCCCAGCCCGGCGAACGGGTCAACAGGCCTGCACCCAAAGCCGCCAGAACGAGGCGGATCGCCCATCGTCCAGCCGCCGGCGCGAGCGGGCGCCGGCCGTATCGTGGCCGCGGCGGGGCCATGCGGGGCAAGACGAGCGAGATCGGAGCGGCATGGCGGGCAAACTTTCCGGTGAGCCACAGCATCTCGAGGCTTGTCCTCCCAGAGGAACGCCAGATCGTTTTCACAGGCCGCCGGTCGAGGCCCGGCATGACCGCCGGACCCGATCGGATGCTGGCCGACCGGGCGACGGGATATAGACGATCGGTAGATCCGTCGAGGCACGCCGCTCCCAGTGCCACCGGATGTGCCCGCGGCAGGGATCCCGATCGCTTCATCTTCCGCGCGCGAAGGCCCGGCAGTCGCGCGGACTCAGACCGTAGGCCTGCCGAAACGCACGACTGAGGAGACCGCTGCTCCCGAAGCCGTAGGCATCGCCGATCTCGCCGATCGATCGCCGCTCGAGCGGATCCTCGAGCGCCGCGCGGATGGCGGCCAGGCGCTGGCGCGCGAGATAGCGCGCCACCCCGCCTTCCGGCTCGAACAGGCGATAGAGATGCGAGCGCGACAGGCCCAGTTCCCGCGCCACGCTGTCGATCCGGAGCGGCGTGGTGAGGTTGGCGCGCATCAGCCGCTTCGCGGCCCTGAGCCGGGCCGCATCGAGGGGAGCGGCGGCGCGTGCGGTCCCTTCCAGGCTTGGACGGGCGCAGGCCGCGATCATGTGGAGCGTGGCCTGAGCGATATGGGCGGCGTCGGTCGTGGCGATCGCCTCGCTGTGCGCGGCCAAGCTACGGATATGGTCGGCGAGGAGACGTCCCGCACCGCCGTGCAGGATCAGCCCGTGCAACGCGTCCTCGTCCGGGAGAACAGCGGCGATGGACGAACGCGGCAAGGCCAGGATCAGCGAATCCGTCTCCGGTACCCGGCTGCGGCGATAGGGCTGCGACAGGTCGTTGAGGCTGATCGCGCCGGCCGGCACGGCGACCACCCCCCTGTCCGTTTCGACGTGAAACGGGTGCCGGCTCAGGTGCAGCACGAAGCTGTCCTGGCCATCGCGCCGGATCTGGGCTCTGGAGCGCGCCGGCGCCTGGGGTGCCGCGTTCATGACGCGCAAAGCCATCGATCCGACCAGGATGGTCTCGATCCTCCCCGCGAAGCCGCGTGGATCGGCGTCGAGGTCGTGAGCGGAGAACAGGGCGCGCCAAGCCTCGAAACGGTCTCGCTCGGGCAGCGCGTCGGTCGTGAAGAGGGACCGGGGTACGAAGCTCACGGCAGTGCTTCTGATAGAGGTGCTGGATAACCTTAGCGTTACTCGCGTGTCAGGTCCGTTCCATTCTCGGCACAGGTGCCGGCCTTTTTTCGCGGGTTCGGCATGTCCCGCGACGGGCGGCTGGACGGACCCGTCGCGGCCCCGCGCGTGATCGGCATCCGCCCGCCGCACCGGACATCGGCTCCACGGCGCAGACCGGCCTCGAGCATCTGACAAACGCTCAGCGCCGCACCACCGGTGGCAGGTCGGTGCAGAGGCCGAGCCCCGCTTCCGCCGCGAGGCCGATCGTTTCGCCGAGGGTCGGATGCGGATGGATGGTTCGACCGATGTCGGTGGCGTCCGCCCCCATCTCGATCGCCAGGGCGACCTCGCCGATCATGTCGCCCGCGCTCGGTCCCACGATGGCGCCGCCGACGACGCGCTTCGTTTCCCCGTCGAACAGGAGCTTCGTGAGGCCGTAATCGGCTCCGTTGGCGATTGCCCGGCCGGAGGCTGCCCAGGGGAAGCGCGCGACCTCCAGGGAGCGGCCGGCCGCCTTGGCCGCCGTTTCGGTGAGACCGACCCAGGCGATTTCCGGGTCCGTATAGGCCACAGATGGGATGACTGCGGCGTCAAATCCGGCCTTGTGGCCCGCGGCCGCCTCGGCGGCGACGTGGCCCTGATGAACCGCCTTGTGGGCGAGCATCGGCTGGCCGACGCAATCGCCAATGGCCAGGATGTGCGGCACGTTCGTGCGCATCTGGGCGTCGACCGGCACGAAGCCGCCGTCCAGGACAACGCCGGCCGCGTCGAGCCCCAGGGTCGCGCCGTTCGGGCGGCGTCCGGCCGCCTGGAGGACCAAGTCGTAGGTCTGCGCCTCCGCCTCGCCCGCGAGCGTCACGGCGATGCCATCCGTGGTGGCGGCCGCTGCGGTGACCTCGGCCCCCGTGCAGATCCGGTCGAACCGGTGGGCGTTGCGCTTCGTCCAGACCGCCACGAGGTCGCGGTCGACGCCCTCGAGCAGGTTCGGCAGGCGCTCGACCACGTCGACCCGGGCGCCCAGGGCGCTGTAGACGGTCGCCATCTCCAGGCCGATGATGCCGCCGCCGATCACCAGCAGCCGGCGGGGCACGACCGGCAATTCCAGCGCGCCGGTCGAATTGACCACCCGCGGGTCGTCCGGCAGCATCGGCAGTGCCACGGGCGAGGAGCCTGCCGCCACGATGGCGCTGGCGAAGGTGACGTCGCGCGTGCCGCCGTCGTGCAGGGCCACCGAGACCGCGTTCGGTCCGGTGAAGCGCCCGATGCCGCGCACCACCTCCACCTTCCGTTGCCGCGCCATCTGGGCAAGCCCGTCGGTGAGGCGGCGGACGGTGCCGCCCTTGAAGGTCCGGAGCTTCTCGAGGTCGACCGTTGGGGTGCCGAAGTGAATCCCGTGCGCGGCGAGCCGGACGGCCTCCTCGGAGACCGCGGCCACGTGCAGCAGCGCCTTGGAAGGGATGCAGCCGACATTCAGGCAGACGCCGCCGAGGGTCGCGTCACGCTCCACCAGGATCACCCGCTGCCCGAGATCGGCAGCCCGGAAGGCGGCCGAATAGCCGCCGGGACCGCCACCGATCACCAGGACATCACAGCCCGCATCGGCGCTCGGGTTTCGCGGCGGCAAGGCGGGATCTGGCGCGACAGCCGCGCGCGGCGCCGCGACCGCGAGGCGCGCGACCAGGGTGCCGGCCGAGACCGTGTCGCCGAGGCCGACCAGCATCTCGATGAGGTGGCCATCCGCCGGGGATGGGATGTCCAGCGTCGCCTTGTCGGATTCGACGACGAGGAGCGTCTGATCCTTGGCGATCGGCTGCCCCGCAGCGACCGGAAGCTCGATCACGGGGACGTCGGCGTAGTCCCCGAGGTCGGGGACGCGGATGTCGAGGATCTCGGGCATGGCGACGGTCACAGGAGGGCGCGGCGCAGGTCGGACAGGACCGACGCCACGTGGCCGAGGAAGCGGGCGGCGGCGACGCCGTCCACCACGCGATGGTCCCAGGACAGGCTCAAGGGGAGGATCAGACGCGGCTGGAAGGTTTTGCCGTCCCAGACCGCCTCGGTCCGCGAGCGCGCCGCGCCCAGAATCGCGACCTCGGGGGCGTTGATGATCGGCGTGAAGCCGTCCCCGCCGATGCCGCCGAGCGACGATACGGAAAAGCAGCCGCCCTGCATGTCGGAACCCGCGAGCGTTCCGGCCCGGGCCTTCTCGGCCATCGCGGCCATCTCGGTGGCGATCTCGATCAGGCCCTTGCGGTCACAATCGCGCACCACCGGCACCATCAGGCCCTTCGGCGTGTCCACCGCGAAGCCGATATGGACGTAGTCTTTGAGGATCAGGTCGCTGCCCTCGAGCGACGTGTTGAACCGCGGGTATGCGCGCAAGGCCGAGGCTGCCGCCTTGATCAGGAACGCCACCATCGTGACCCGAGCGGGGGGCGTCCGCGTCTCCTTGTTCAGGCCGACCCGGAACGATTCGATTTCCGTGACGTCGGCCCGGTCAAAGTTGGTGACGTGGGGAATCGTCAGCCAGTTGCGGCTGAGGTTGGCGCCCGACAGCGTCTGGATCCGCGACAGCGGCTCCCGCCGGACCGGGCCGTACTTGGAGAAATCCACTTCCGGCCAGGGCGGAAGCCCGGCGCCGATACCCGATGTGGGGCCGGGCTGCGGGGCGGGTGCGCCGAGGGCCGCCTTGACGAAGGCGTGCACGTCCTCGCGCAGGATCCGCCCCTTGGGTCCCGTGGCCGGCACGCCGTCGAGGCGCACGCCGAGTTCGCGGGCGAGCTGGCGGACCGACGGGCTGGCATGCACGTCGCCGCTGGTTGCGGCGATCGGATCGGCCTGTTTCGGCTCCTGTGAGGCGCGACCGGCTCCCTCTCCCGCGCGGGCGAGGGGACTCGCGTTCTCCCCGGACGCCAAAGGCGCTGCGGCCGCGGCAGGCGGTTCTGCTGCCGTTTCGGCCCCACTGGCCGCCGCAGGCTCCACCGTCAGGATCGGCGTGCCCTCGGAGACCTTCGAGCCCACCGACACCAGCAACTCGCGCACGATGCCGGCGACCGGGGAGGGCACCTCCATCGTGGCCTTGTCGGATTCGATGCTGAGGATCAGATCGTCTACGGCGAGGCGGTCGCCGGGCTTCACCAGAAGCTCGATGACCGGCACGTCCCGATAGTCGCCGATATCCGGGAGGGCGATCTGCAGCGCGGCGCTCATGCGGGCGGATTTCCGTGATTGGGCAAGCGGATGGCGGAGCGGGTTCGCGTAGCGGAGATTCGCGGCCGGGCTTCTTGGAGGCCTGCCTCGAAGCGTCTCCGCCCCGGCATCCCGTGCGTGACTGTCGGGCAAGTCATCCCGTCATGCCGGGGCTCGCCGCTGGCGAGAGCCCGGAGTCCGGAACCGCGCGGGATTCTCGACGATCCGGCACCGTGCCGTCCCCACCCGGCAAGCGCGGCGGCTCTGGATTGCGGGCCCCGCTGCGCGGCCCCGGAATGACGGTGCGCCGTATCTGAATGATGCCGGTGCCGGCCCATGACCGAGGACTAGACCGTCCACGGCGCGGGTGCGCCCGCTTCGATCCCGTAGCGGCGGATCGCGTCCGCGACCGTAGCGCGCGGTACCGTGCCGGCCTCGGCTAGGGCGTGCAGGGCCGCGATGACCACGTGCTGCCGGTCGACCTCGAAGAACCGGCGGAGCGCGCTGCGGGTGTCGCTACGGCCGAAGCCGTCCGTGCCCAGGGTGACGAAGCGCGCATCGACATACGAGGCGATCAGCTGCGGGTAGGCCCGGACGTAGTCGCTCGCCGCGACGATGGGCGCCGTGCCCGGCAGCAGCGCCGCCACGTGGCTGATTGGCGCCTCGGCGTCCGGGTTGAGCATCGCCTGCCGCTCGGCCTCGCGGGCGTCGCGGGCCAGCTCGCTGAAACTCGTCACGCTGAACACCTCGGCCGCGATGCCGAAATCCTGCGCGAGCAGCGCCGCCGCCGCGATCACCTCCGGCAGGATCGCCCCGGAGCCGAGGAGCCGCACGGCGGCGCCCGTTCCCTGCGCCGCCTCAGGCCCCGACAGCCGGTACATGCCCTTCAGGATCCCGGCCTCGGCCCCGTGCGGCATGGAGGGCTGGGCGTAGTTCTCGTTCATCGCCGTGACGTAGTAGAAGGCGTCCTCGCCCTCTTCCATCATCGCCCGGGCGCCCCGGTCGACGATCACCGCCATCTCGTACGCGAAGGCCGGGTCGTAGGCCCGGCAGTTCGGGATCGCAGCCGCCTGCATGTGGCTCGACCCATCCTGGTGCTGAAGGCCCTCGCCGCCGAGCGTCGTGCGGCCCGCCGTCGCGCCGATCAGGAAGCCGCGGGCCCGCTGGTCGGCCGCCGCCCAGATCAGGTCGCCGACCCGCTGGAAGCCGAACATCGAGTAGTAGATGTAGAACGGCAGCATCGACAGGCCGTGGACGCTGTAGGACGTGGCCGCCGCCGTCCAGGACGAGATCGCCCCGGCTTCGGTGATGCCTTCCTCCAGGAGCTGCCCGTCCCGGGCCTCCCTGTAGTAGAGCATCGAGCCGGCATCCTCCGGCTCGTAGAGCTGCCCCTGCGGAGCGTAGATCCCGACCTGCCGGAACAGGTTGGCCATGCCGAAGGTCCGCGCCTCGTCGGCGACGATCGGCACGATGCGCGGCCCGAGATCCTTGTGTTTCAGCAGGTTCCCGAACAGGCGCACCACCGCGGTGGTGGTCGACATCTCCTTGCCGCCGGCTTCGAGCGCGAAGCCCGCATAGGTCGAGAGCGCCGGGACCGGAACGGTCGGTGCCGTGCGGCGGCGGGCCGGCAGGACGCCGCCGAGAATCTGCCGCCGCTCGCGGAGGTAGCGCATCTCGGCGCCGTCCGCGGCCGGCTTGTAGAAGGCCAGGCCCTCCACCTGCGCGTCCGACAGCGGCAGGGCGAAGCGGTCGCGGAACGCCCGCAGTGCGTCGACGTCGAGCTTCTTGGCCTGGTGGGCGGTCATGCGCGACTCGCCCGCGCCGCCCATGCCGTAGCCCTTCTTGGTCTTGGCCAGGATCACGGTCGGCCGACCCTTGGTGGCTTTGGCGGCCGCGAAGGCCGCGTACAGCTTGCGGAAATCGTGGCCGCCGCGCTTCAGCCCGTCCACGTCGGCGTCCGACATGTGGGCGACGAGCTCGCGCACCTCCGGATCCTCGCCGAAGAAATGCGCGAGGTTGTAGGCGCCGTCCTTGGCGCCGAGCGTCTGGTACTTGCCGTCGACCGTGTCGGCGAAGCGCCGCAGGAGGGCGTGGTTGGTGTCACGGGCGAAGATCCCGTCCCACTCCGAGCCCCACAGCACCTTGATGACGTTCCAGCCGGCGCCGCGGAACAGGCTCTCCAACTCCTGGATGATCTGGCCGTTGCCGCGCACCGGGCCGTCGAGCCGCTGCAGATTGCAGTTGATGACGAAGGTCAGGTTATCGAGGTTCTCGCGCGCCGCCAGCGCGAGGCCGCCGATCGACTCGGGCTCGTCCATCTCGCCATCGCCGAACACCCCCCAGACGTGGCGGCCGGACGTGTCGGCGAGGCCCCGGTCGGCGAGGTAGCGCATGAACCGCGCCTGGTAGACCGCGTGGATCGGCCCGATGCCCATGGAACCGGTGGGGACCTGCCAGAAGTCCGGCATCAGCCAGGGATGCGGGTAGGAGCACAGGCCGTCGCCGGCGATCTCCTGGCGGTAGTGCTTCAGCTGCTCTTCGGACAGCCGGCCCTCGAGGAAGGCCCGCGCGTAGACGCCCGGCGCCGAGTGCGGTTGGAAATAGACGAGGTCGCCGTCCGCGCCGCCCTTAAAGAAGTGGTTGAACCCGACCTCGAAAAGTTCCGCCGCCGAGGCGTAGCTCGCCACGTGGCCGCCGAGTTCGCCATAGGCCATGTTGGCCCGGACCACCATGGCGAGCGCGTTCCAGCGCATGATCGACGTCAGCCGCTCCTCGATGTCGAGGTCGCCGGGGTAGCGCGGCTGCTTCTCCAGCGCGATCGTGTTCCGGTAGGGCGAGTAGGGCAGGGCCTCGTCGAGGATGCCGATCTCCTTCGAGCGCCGCTCCAGGCGGTCGAGGATGAAGCGGGCGCGGGCCGCGCCCTCGGTGCGGAAGACCGACTCCAGCGCGGCGAGCCAGTCGTGGGTCTCGGCCGGGTCGTGATCGACCTCGGCGGACCGCGCGATCGTGGTTTTCGGCGGTATGGCGTTCATCGGCGCGGCCTCCCTGACCGGCCCGATCATACGAGCTTCGCCGCGGGCGGGAATGCCGAATATTTGCTCCGTCGACGGTCTGTCAGGATTGTTCGTTCGAAAAATGGACGCCAAGTGGCAAATCATGCCACCAGTCGAGGGCTGGCACCGGCACGCGACCGTCAGACGGCAGCCATCCGCGGCTGCGGCAATCGGAGATCGGACTCATGCCCACGCGACCAGCCCCCCTCGACGCCGCGAGCCTGCGCATCCTCGAATGCCTCCAGCAGGACAGCGAGATCAGCATCGCGGACCTCGCCGAGCGCGTGGGTCTCTCGACCTCGCCGTGCTGGCGCCGCGTCAACGATCTGAAAGAGGCGGGGGTCATCCGCGGCTGCGTGGCAGTGGTCGACCCGCTGAGCTTGGGACTCTCCGTGAACGTGTTCGTTCACGTGTCGCTGGAGAAGCAAACCCAGTCGGCGCTCCAAGCCTTCGACGAGGCGGTGCGGAGCCGCCCAGAGGTCATGGAGTGCTACCTGATGAGCGGCGAGGCCGACTACATGCTGCGGGTGGTGGTGGAGGATTTGGGCCAGTATCAGAAGCTCGTCCTCGATCACCTCACGCGCATCCCTGGCGTGGCCAACATCCGCTCCAGCTTCGCCCTGGGACAGGTGAAGTACACGACGGCTCTGCCGCTGGCGCATCTGACCCGCTGAGCCGGATCTGTGCAGCGCGTTGTCCGGATGCGGGCCTGATCGCCCGAGACAGTTTCCAGGTGACGGCCCGGCGGGGTGGGCTCGCCGACATCACGCGCCAAGCGAAGCGACCTGGGGCTTCACTATATCAGGCGTCGTCGCGCCGACCGGATTGCTAGAGGTCCGCTCACAAGGACGGTGCTGTGACGACCCGTCTTGTCGCGCGGAAGGCCGAGCTGGCCGCGTCGCGCTGAGGAAGGATGGTGGAGCCTAACGGGATCGAACCGATGACCTCTTCCATGCCATGGAAGCGCTCTCCCAGCTGAGCTAAGGCCCCAATTTTTTAACGGCGATTCGCGGCCCGGACGGGAACGCGTCACGCGAGAGTGGGATGGTGGAGCCTAACGGGATCGAACCGATGACCTCTTCCATGCCATGGAAGCGCTCTCCCAGCTGAGCTAAGGCCCCACTTTAACATCCACCGCGGTTTGGGTACCGCGAGGTCTCGCCGTCCGACGTGCGTCCGGCGAGGCCGGTTCTATAGGCGGCTCGCACCGCGGACTCAACCCCTTTTTTCACGCTCGTCAGGGGTGTCTCGCAGAGGAGGCGGTGACCGCCTCAGCTCTCTTCGTCGTTCTCGATATCGCCGTCGATCAGGTCGGAGACGTCGTCGTCGCCGGCGTCCTCTTCCTCAAGGAAGGTGTCGTCCTCGGTCGAGTCCCCGTCTTCGGCCGTCTCGTCATCGGGCGTTGGGTCCGCTTCATCCTCGGCGGCCTCGACCTCATCGAGCGAGACCAGCTCCGGACCCTTCTCGTCCGTCTCGTCCTCGTCCTCGACGGTGTTCGAGGCGCGGGCCAGCGCCGGAGGCGCCGCTCGGCTCGAGGTGGCGACCGCCTGATAGACCGCGCCGCATTTCGGGCAGATGGCGGGATCGCGGGCGAGGTCGTAGAACTTCGCGCCGCAGCTCATGCACTGGCGCTTCAGGCCAAGATCCGGTCGGGCCACGGGGGGACACCTCGTCGTCTACTACTGTCTCGGGGGAGGGGCCCCGTTAGTCGCGGGCGCGATCCCTGTCAATCGAGCCCGATCGCGCGGTTTCCGACAGCGCCGACCTCAAGGGGCGCGCAGGATGACGCCGGGCGGTGCGCGTGTTAACCGCGCGGCGATTTCAGCGTCCGATTGCAGCACCGCGGCCATGCCGCGCGACGCGCCGGATCCTGGCCCACTTCGAGAGCCCGAACGGACCTCCCCGTGTCGCACGATTCGCCTCCCCAGCCCCTCACCGCCGCCGCGGGGACAGCCCTGACAGGTCGCCTGCGGCCGCCGGGCGACAAATCGATCTCCCACCGGGCGATGATCCTCGGTCTCCTGAGTGAGGGCGAGACCCGGGTCGAGGGGCTCCTGGAGGGCGACGACGTTCTGCGCACGGCCGCTGCCGCGAAGGCGCTCGGCGCCGGCGTCGAGCGCCTCGGTGAGGGGCGCTGGCGGGTGCGGGGCGTCGGCATCGGCGGCCTGAGCGATCCAACCGAGGTGCTGGATTTCGGCAATGCCGGCACCGGTTCGCGGCTGATGATGGGCGTGGTCGGCGGC
The DNA here is from genome assembly GCF_017833295.1 of Methylobacterium sp. PvR107. Classification (NCBI taxonomy): domain Bacteria; kingdom Pseudomonadati; phylum Pseudomonadota; class Alphaproteobacteria; order Hyphomicrobiales; family Methylobacteriaceae; genus Methylobacterium; species Methylobacterium sp. PvR107. The sequence goes on along the minus strand of NZ_JAFIBW010000001.1, from coordinate 2,033,816 downwards.
CAGCCGGTCACCGCGACCTTCGACGGCGACGCCTCTCTGCGCTCGCGCCCGATGCGCCGCATCCTGGATCCGCTCGCCCGCATGGGCACGCAGATCCTGGACGAGGCGCCGGGCGGGCGCGTACCGCTGACCTTGCGCGGTCCCCGGGAGGCGATTCCCATCACCTACGAGACCCCGGCGGCCTCCGCGCAGATCAAGTCCGCTGTGCTGCTCGCCGGCCTCAACGCGCCCGGCCTCACCACGGTGATCGAGGCCGCCGCGACCCGCGACCACACCGAGCGGATGCTGCGCCTGTTCGGCGCCGAGGTCCGCGTCGTGCCGCACGGGCCGGGCGGCCACGGCCGCAAGGTCACGCTGACCGGCCAGCCGACCCTGCGCGGCACCGCAGTGGTGGTGCCGGCCGATCCGTCCTCGGCGGCGTTTCCGCTGGTCGCGGCGCTGATCGTCCCCGGCTCCGACGTGGTGATCGAGGGCGTGATGATGAATCCGCTGCGCACCGGCCTCATCACCACGCTGCTGGAGATGGGCGCCCGGATCGAGCGCGTGGCTGAGCGCGAGGAGGGCGGCGAGACCGTGGCCGATCTGCGCGTGCGCGCGAGCCGGCTCAAGGGCGTCGACGTTCCGGCCGAACGCGCGCCCGCGATGATCGACGAGTACCCGGTGCTGGCGGTGGCGGCCGCCTTCGCCCAAGGCCGTACCCGGATGAACGGCCTGCACGAGCTGCGGGTCAAGGAATCGGACCGCCTCGCCGCCGTGGCGGCCGGGCTGGCAGCCAACGGAATCCGCCACGCCGTCGAGGGCGACGATCTCGTGGTCGAGGGCGACGGCACCGCGGCCCCGGGGGGCGGCACGGTGGCGACCCATCTCGATCACCGCATCGCCATGGCCTTCCTGGTCTTGGGTCTTGCCACCCGGGACCCGGTGACGGTGGATGACGGCGCGATGATCGCCACGAGCTTTCCGAGCTTCCTGCCCACCATGCAGGCCCTCGGCGGCCGGATCGGAGCGTGAACCGGATGGCGCTCATCATCGCGATCGACGGTCCGGCCGCCTCCGGCAAGGGAACGCTGGCGAGACGGCTGGCCGACCATTACGGCCTGCCGCATCTCGACACCGGACTCCTCTACCGCGCTGTCGCGCTGGCGCTGATCGATGCCGGCTTGTCCCTCGACGACCATGCTGCTGCCGCCCGGGCTGCCCAGGCCCTCGACGCCGAGAGGCTCGACGACCAGCGCCTGCGCGACCGGGCGATGGGCGAGGCGGCGTCGCGCGTCTCGGCGGTGCCGGAGGTCCGCGCCGGCCTGCTCGCCTGGCAGCGCCGCTTCGCCGCCGATCCCCAAGGCGCCGTCCTCGACGGGCGCGACATTGGCACGGTGGTATGCCCAGACGCTGCCGTGAAGCTGTTCATCACCGCCTCCTCGGAGGAGCGGGCCCGCCGCCGGCACCGTGAACTCGCCGGCCGTGGGGAGAGCGCGACCTTCGCGGCGATCCTGGCCGACATCGAGGCCCGGGACGCCCGCGACGCGTCCCGGAATGCAGCACCACTGCGCATGGCCGATGACGCGGTCCGGCTCGACACTACGGAACTCGACCCGGACGCGGCATTCGACGAGGCTCGCGGGATCGTGGAGCGTGCGCGCGGCGACGCGTCCTGAGCGTTGTCCACGGCCCTCGTGTTGACCCCCCGGTCCCGCTCACCTATTGCGGACGCGCCGTCCCCGACGGGTCGCTTCAGGCGGGCCCGGGACGCGAGCGCGTAGCTCAGCTGGTAGAGCAACGGACTTTTAATCTGTAGGTCCTGGGTTCGAGTCCCAGCGCGCTCACCACCAACTTACTGAAAGTACGGTGGTTTTCGGATCGGACGCCGGTTTCCCAGCCGCTCCGGTTTCCAAAAACGGGCTACCGGTTTCCAAACTCAGGTAGCTGCGGGTCGCTCCATGGCCTTGCCGAAGATCTGCTTCCTGGTCTCGGACCAGCCCGCTTCCATCTTCGCCGTGCCGCTCCGGGCCAGCCTGCGCTTGTTCACGTCGCGCGCGTAGTGGCGCACCATCTGCTCGGACATCTCGACGATCGCCGACACCTCCGCTTCGGTGCAGCCGACCTCCAAGAGCGTGTTGACGGCGTTCTTTCGCAGCCCGTGGAAGACAAGGCCGGCATCGCGGATCCGCACCATTGCCGCCTTCTTCGCCGGAGGCGCGCTGGTCGGCTGCCCCTTGGCGTTCACCGACGTCAGTTCGCGCTGCCAGGCGGTCCGATAGCCGGCCAGCGTCCAGGGCTCGCCGTCCTCGCGCATGTGCAGCCGCTCGCTTTCGCCGGGCGCCAGCCGCGTGATCAGGTCGGCATACTCGGAATGGATCGGCCGCCAGACGGTCTTGCCGGTCTTCCGTGCGATGAGGCTGATCTCACCACCTGACGGCCGCGCCATAGGGATCACGTCGATCGATCTCTGCCCTGTGTAGAAGGCAGAGAGCACCGGCAGGTGCAGCGACGGGCGGGCGTGCTCGAGGAATAGCTCAAAGGCCCAATCCGGCCACGGCTCGTGCGGGTCCGCCTCATGCCGCACGTTCTCGGTGGGCTTGGCGACGTTGTGGGTGCTGTAGCCGCGCGGGATCCCGAAGCCGATCAGGCGGGATAGGACGGCTCGGAAGTAACGGGCCACGGTCGGCGCCGACTGCATCGAGTCGATGGCACGCTGAGCGTCCACCGTGGTGATCTCGGCGACCGGGGCGGCTCCCCAGGCCTTCGCGATCTTGTCGAGGTGGCGGTCGTAGTCGCGCTTCGTGAGTTCGCTCAGTCCGGCGTAGTCGGCGTGCTCCTTGTACTCCGCGATCAGGGCGTCGAACGTCTTGCGCTCCACCGCGTCGCCCAAGCGCTCGCGCTTCTCCGCCTCATCCAGGGCTGTGCAGAAGGCCTCTGCGCCATTCTCGGCCAGAGGACTCGGGATCGGATAGCGCCGGCCACTCTTCGGCTGCCATGTCCAGACCCACTGCCCGTCGATCTGCTCAGCAGCGAGTGATTCGAGGTGCTCGCAGAGATTCCAGAAGCCCGGCTCATCCGGTGCAAACGGCATGCGGAATCGGGGCCACGCACGCGGCGTGTTTCGGAATTTCTCGTAGTAGTAGAACATCCTACCGTTGGGCTTCCGGTACGGCTTCACGTACCGAGGCAGCTCAACCATTCCGACTGCGCTTCTCGGCCTCGACAAAGGCGGCGCCCCAATCTGTGCGTGGACGCTCAACTTCGACAGGCGCGGCGCCGGCCGTCAACTCGGGGAAGAGATCCGGGCGCTGGCGCTTCCGCCACCGGTCGACCGCTTCAAGGTCGTACATGCCGGTGGTCTCGTCGGGTGTCGGGAAGCCGCGGGCGAATAGCCGCCGCTGGCACGCGGTGAACTGGTCGAGCGTCAGGCACAGCCGGCGCGCGACCTTGTCGGCCGGGCAATAGATCGGATCCACGCGGAATCGGATCTCGGGCGCGCGGGGAACGCTACGCGGCACTGCCCCCTCCCTTCTCCTTCAGCCCGGCGTGAACAGGCAGCGCACGGATGCCTGCGGCCAGCTCACGCGCGTAGCCTTGCCACTTCGGAAAGTAGCCCTGCCGCTTGGCGAGATCGGACCGTCGGTCGCGCTCGACGAACTTGGCGCATGCCTCGCGCATCGCTTCAGCGGCTTGCTCAGCCTCGGCGATTTCAGCCCGCATCTCGGCGATCGTCGCCTCAATGACGGCGACGGCTGCGCGGTCGCCCTTCACCGGCACGACCGCATACTTGCCGTTGGTGACCTCCGGCATGCGCAGGTAGTTGAGCGCCTCGGCGAGCTGCTGGTCCCGTTCTGCGCTCATTCGCGCCTCCCTTTGCCGAACAGCGCTCGCCCGATCTCGTCCGGGAATGCCATGAAGGCTGCGCCAAGCAGGCAGAACCCGGCGTGCGTCGGATGATCGGTCAGCAGCGACATACCGGCGATGAAAAGCCAGAGCGTTAGGCCGATGCGGTCGAGCAGCGTCATGCGGCCCTCCCGCGGTCGCCCCGCCGGAAGCCCATCGCGCCGTTGCAGTCGTAGATGTCGTGCTCGGCGGCCCAGGCGGCGAACATCGTCCCGTCCGGCCACGGGATCGGCCCCGTCGCGCCGTCGGCAAACCACTTCCGGACGTAGTGCAGCCCGCTGCTGATCCTGCACTCGGCCAGCACCGTCAAGGCGACGAGCAGAGTGCCCATGTGCATCGCGTCGGCCATGCGCGCGTCCATGGCGTCGGCGTAGTCGGAGCCGGTGCGAGCCTCGGCCGCGATGAAGTCGGCAAGCGGTCCCCGCATGATGGCGTCCGCCTGCCACTCGCCGAGGCTGCGCTCACCCTTGAACCCGACGAAGTGGCCGGGGTCGTTGCAGGCGAATGTCAGGGCTTTCCGGAGCGCCTGATCGTCATCGGTGACTGCGACCGAGGCTGACGATTGCGGCCGACACGCCGCCTCAACCCGCGCCCAGATCGCCTTCACCTCTGGCGTCAGGCTGTCCCACGGGTCGAAGTCGCGCGGGCCATGGTCGGCGAAGCGGGCTTCGTAGGCTGTGCGGCCGGGGTCGGTGGCGGGCGACGTCATAGCCAGCCCTCCTGATCCAGGGCGCCAGCAGCGCAGAGCGCACGCTTCTCGACCGCCTCGGCGTTGTCGCCGTAATCGCAATCGCCGCAGCGGGCGCAGACGTAGACCGGCACGCTGCAACAGCCGCCTTCGCAGCCGCAGTTCCGGCCGCCGGTGTGCCGCATATCGCAGCCGACCTCGCGGCACGTGGCGGTGGCGGCGATCCGCTCCAGCCGGGCGACCTCGGCGCGCGCATCTGCCAGAGCTTCGGTTAGAGCACTCATGCCGCCCCCGCGATGTCGAGCGCGTGGGCCGGGGCGAAAGCAGTCCCGGAAACTAATAAGGATTTAATGCCTCCGCGGCTATTTTGATTTTCAGTATCCCGGAGTCGCCACATGCCCGACGAACTCAGAGACGTGCCCCGCAGCCACGCCCTCAAGACGGGGGAGATCTTCTTTGGCGAGCAGCAAGAGCGCTGCGACTGCCTCGTTTGGGATATCAGCAAAAGCGGCGCCATGATCGAGGTCGATCTAGACGCAGAGGCCCCGGAGACGCTGCGCTTGATCTCCTCGGGCCTCGCTCTCGACCAGCTCTGCAAGGTGATCTGGCGTGACGGTCGGAAAGTTGGTTTGAAGTTCGTCGTTTGAGCCCGGCTCTCGGTCACAGCCGCGCCTCCTGCATGGCGTGAGGCACGGGGCGCATCTTAAAACTGTAGGCAACCATTGGCGCACCTGTGGGTTGAAAATTGAGTTGAATGTATGAGTTGAGCCCGATGGCGGCCTCTATTCGGCTGGCGCTGCGTGGCGCCTTGTCTAAGTTGCTGGCTTTTGTTGCTGGTCTCGGATCAGCTTTTTCCGGCATGACGTTTGTCCGAGAAGTCCTGCTGGTCCTCTCCAGGCACGACACCCCCGATGGTACGCAGCTCGGCTTGTTGATCGGGCTGCTCGCATTCAGCCTGAGCTTGTGGATGCTCGCAGCGTTTCTTCTGCGCAGGAGCTTGCGACCGCACTGCCGGCACGCCGTTGCTCCGGCCGAATAGGTCATCCTTCGCACCCTCGGCATCGGCCTCCGCGCGGAGCTTGCGCGCGATCGCCTGCATGAGCGCAGTCTGGCGGTCGGCCAGCGCCTGGGTCATACGCTTGGCCTCGACCCACCGAGGATAGGCCCGGCGGCGTTGCGCAAGCTCGCGCTCGGCGCAATCGGCGAGATCGGCGGCTGTGAAAGGCGCACTCATCGGGCGCCTCCCGTCGCGAGGGCGGCGGTCAGCGCGGCCTCGGCGTCCTCAAGGACCTCGTCCTTCAGCTTCTGCGGCAGGATCTCGAGGACGTTGCGGATCTCGGGGGCTCCGCGTCGGCCGCCCCGGGCATTGGCGATCGCCGCAGCGGCCGCCTCGATCATCTCGCGCGTGATGGTGCTGGACTCGGCCATGGGGCTACTCCGCGACTTCGGTGATGGGGATGAGCGCGGCCTGGGCGACATCGCGCGGCCACGCCCAGATCTTCATGCGTCGCCCAGCTCGACCGGTGCGGGCATCGGTGCCGCCGCCACCGCCTCGGCCGACGAGCAGCCAGCCATCGAAGCGGCATAGGCATCGACCTCGTTGTAGTAGGCGCGGACCGTCATCTCGCCGCTCCCTCGCCGCTCGCCGGGGCGGAGGCGCGGAACAGGTCAGCCGTGCAGAGGATGAGGAAGGTGATCCTGCTCATCGCGAGCGCTCCGTGAAGGTGTTGCGGGGCAAGCCGGCGAGCTTCGATGGGGTGCTGCATGGCGAAGGCTTCTCGACAGGCGGAGAGAACCCCCGGCTCACGAGGCGTCGGTGCGGGCCGGTGATGCCGTTGTGCCGGTCGGATCTGCGCTTGGCCTGCGAGCGATCGGCGGCATCAAGCGCAGTCTTGATCTTGTGGCAGACCTTGCAGAGCGCGGCGCAGTTCTTGATCGTCGCCTCACCGCCCATCCAGTCGGGCAGCACGTGGTCGAACTCGACCGGCTTACCGCGGCCGATCTCGACCGTGCAGCGAATGCCGGCGTCGTTGACCGCCTCGCAGACGTACCGCGACCGGTCGAGCGCAGCACGCTTCACCGCCTTGGCGAATTCCGTACGGGCGGCCATCAGAGAAAGCCTCCCATCACTGCCAGGATGCCGGTGAGCATGAAGACGCCGCCGCTCACCTCGACCGACCGCGTGATGATGCAGCGACTACAGGCGCACTCGACGGAGCCGAGATCGGCAATGCCGAGGAGACCGTGAATGATCAGGCCGTTGGCCAGGATCAGGCTCAGGGCGCCGACGAGGCATGTGCAGCTCATGGCGCCCTCCGGCTCTTCATGAGCGCATCGATGTCGACGCCGGGGATCAGCACCTGCGCGACGTGGAGCTTGCCGGCCTCGACCAGCCGCCAGAGCTGCTCGTCATCGAAGTCGGTCAGGCTCATGGGGATGCGGTGCTCGCCACCGATCAGCGCAACCGTCTCCACCATGTTCAGGTCGAGCAGGATCCGGTTGGAGATTGAGCGGCTGGTGTGCGCCTCATCGATCGCATCTGCCGTACGACTGCACAGCAGCCACCAAGCGGCGAGGGCCTTGCTCGGCTCGCCCCGGTACGGTCGCACCTCGACGAAGCTGCCGACCTTCAGCCGAGCGAATTCCTCGGCGTCGTTCCCGGAGGCCGGGACGCACCCGCGGGCCTCGACCCGCATCATGATCGCGGGAGCGGCGCGGCGGGTCATGCGACAACCGTCACGCGCTCAGCGGCGCGCGTGATGCCCGTGTAGAGCCAGCGTTTCGCGTCCTCGCGGAACGTCGAGCTCTCGTCGAAGACGATCACGTCGTCCCACTGCGAGCCCTGGCTCTTATGAACCGTCAGGCAGTAGCCGTAAGTGAACTCATCCGTGAACTTGCGCTGCTCCCAGGAAAGGCCTTCCTCGGCACCAGCGAAATACTCATGGCGAACATAGATCTCGGTCGGGGTGGTCTCCGGCGTGTCGTCGGATGTGACCAGCAGCTCGACGCCGACCTCCTTGATCTTCTGGACGGAGTGGACGCCCCAGAGGCCTCCATTCAGCAGCTTCTTGTCCTTGTTGTTCCGGAGGCAGACGAGGCGCTCGCCCGGCAGCGGGTGGGCGCTGTCGTAGCCGTGCAGCGCGCGGATCTTGGCGTTCAGATCGCGGCGTGTGGCGTTGCGGCCGGCCAGCACGATGCCGGCGTTGAGCACCGCCTTGCGGCCGAGCGCATCCGAGCTGATGACTCGGCTGTCGCCGTACTGGCCCGGCTGAAGCCGCTTCCCCTGCCGGATGTCCATCGACATGCGGATGATCGGGTTCTCAGCGGCCTGCCGGTGCACCTCCGTCAGCATCACGTCGGGAGCGCGGTTCGTGAAGAAGCCGGCATCCTTCACCGGCGGGAGCTGCGCCGGGTCGCCCAGCACCAGGACCTTCACGCCGAACGACAGCAGGTCCCGGGCGAGCTCCTCGCCAACCATCGAGCACTCGTCGATCACGACGAGCTTGGCGCCCTTCACGGTCGAGAGCGGGTTGAGGATGAACTTCGGCTGCCAGCGCTGCTCGTCCTCCTCGTCCAGCTTGTAGATCATGGAGTGGATGGTCGAGGCGTTGGCGCAGCCCTTTCGGCGCAGCACCAGCGCGGCCTTCCCTGTGAAGGCGCCGAAGAGCACCTTGCCCCGCACGTCGCCGGCCAGTTCTCGGGCCAGCGTCGTCTTGCCGGTGCCGGCGAAGCCGAAGAGCCGGAACACTTGCGGTGCGCTCGGATCCTTGAGCCACGCCTGGACGTCGCGGATGGCCGCGTCCTGCTGAGGGGACCAGGACATCTCAGTGCGCCGTCTTGCGGGCGAAGCGCTGCTTCACCACCGACTGCAGGTCGCCGTGGTGGGCTGCCAGCCCACGCATCGCCTCAGCCTCGTCGGTCGACAGATCCGCGATGAGGTTCGCCGTCACGGTGCCCAGCGCGGCCATGATGTCGACGAACTCCTTGCCGTCGATCACCCGCTGGATGCGCTGGGTCAGGATCCGCTGTCGGTGATAGTCGCCGGACCAAGGCCGGCCTTGATCGTCGAGGCGCTCAGCCATCGCTCAGGCCTCCCCTTCGGGCAGATCGCCCTTGCGGCGCTGCATGGCGCTCTTCCAGGCCATCCGCTGCGCGTCGTTGGCGCCGGTCTGATCGCGGTCGTCGCCCGTCGAAGCCCACCACTTCGCGACGTCCTGCTTTGTGGCGCACGCTGCGAGCTCACGCTCCTGGCGTGCCGTGTAGGCGGCGATCGGATCCTCGGCGCCGGTGTCAGGCGGCTCTGCGGCCGGTGACGGTGTGACGGCGCGCGTCGGCGCAGGCGGAGGCAGATCGTCGGCGAGTGGCGCGGCGGCCTGACACCGCGCGAAGGCGACGCCGAGATCATCCAGCAGCAGCTTCACCACCGTGTTGTCGATCTGTCCCTGCTGAGCGAGCTCGACGCGCTGGGGCTTGGTCTCGGCCCAGATCTTCCGGAGCCGGTCCTCGTCCTCCGGCGCATTCGCTGCGGTGGCGGCGGCGCGGATGAAGATCTGATAGTGGCCGCCGCCCTTGAACTCGGTCGGGATGACGAACGGATCGGGTGGCGGCGGCAGGTCGAGCGGCTTCCCACCGGATGTCTGCTTGATCGAAGCTTCGCCCGGGAAGTCGCTGGCGGCCGGCTCTGCCGCACCACCCTGGCGCACGCGGTCGAGGTGCTGGTCCTTCAGCTTCCGGGCCGCCTCGACGCCGCCCTCGTAATCGGAAAGCAAGGCCTCCGCGTCGAAGTCGGTGTAGGCCTCCTCGATCGCGTCAACCGTGCCCTGATACGAGAGCTTGTCGTCGAGCTCGGTGAGCAGCGATTCCTTCGTGACGACGTCTTCGGCCTCGCCGTCGACGACGGCCGCGAGGGTCGACACGATGTCATCAGGCGCGCCGGCAGCCTCGGCCTCCTCCAGCTTGCGCTGAGCCTCCGACGGATCAGCAGGCTGGTGCTCAATGACCTGGGCTGCCGGCTGCTGCTGCACCTGGCGGCGTGGCTCGGCCGGAGGCGGGGTCTCTGCGCGTGCCGGGCGACCCTCGTCCTCAATCTCCTCGCGCAGGTAAAGTCCGCCCAGGACGTCTGCGTAGAGATCGCGGAGCGCGAACGCCCGGGCCCGCATCTGGAGCATGCGCGCGGGGAATTGCTTCCACGGCCCCTGCTTGTTCCAGAGGCCAGCCTCCTTCGCTTCCGAGACCGAGAAGGTCCGGCGAACGGCCTCGACTTCCCCCTTGCGCTTGCTCTCGCAGATGGCGACTCGGCCATCGCCTTCGCCGTCGATGCGCTCTTTCACGAACTCGCAGAGCCCGGAGGCGCGCACCAGCGCCATCGCGCCGTCGCCCCAGATCGTGGGCCGGCCGTTCACCACCGCGATCTTGTCGACCGCCTGCATGGGCGACAGGCCGACCTCGAGGCCGCGCAGGATCGCGACCATGCACTTCTCAGCGGTCTCCATCCCGCGTGGCGCCATGCCGGCCTTCACGATGGCGGTGCCGAGTCGGTAGGCGTCCTCCATGCTCTGCGGGATGATCGGCGCGATCCGGCCGCCCGACATCATCGGCGTACGGGTCTCGTTCTGCGGCACAAGCGCGTTCACGCGGACGCTCCCTCGGTCTCGGGCTGATCGGAATGGGTGGCGGGCCGGCGCCGGATTGCCGCTCTGGCTTGCCGCGCTGCCTCGGCACGTTCGGCCTTGGCGCGCTCCTCGGCGATCCAGATCTCTGCGAGCTTCTGAGCCCCGAACGCGGTGTCCGCGTAAAAGCCGACGCTGAAGCCCTCGCCGCCGCCCTTTGAGCGCGCGATGGCCCGCGCCATGAAGGCCATGCTGGTCTTGGGCGGATCGATTGTCTGGTAGAGCCGAATGAACACGGCCGGCTGCTTCTCAGCGGGCTGCACGTCCTCAGACACTGCGGTCTTGGCGCGCTCAACCTTCGGCCGCGGCCGGTCCAGCACAGTCCCTTCAGGCCATTCGCCAGTGGCGGCCCACGCGCGGTAGGCTTCCTCCGGCACGGCCATCATCCAGGCCAGGTGCTCGACCGAGAACTGCGCCTCGATCTCGTCGGTCGACAGCGAGAAGGCAGCCCGGCTCCCGAGCTTCACGCACGGACGGTCGTTCTCGCCCAGCCAGATGGCGACGCCGATGTGCGGGCCGCTGGACTCGCGCCGGGCGTAGAAACCGAGCGACACGCGACTGGCGGGGATGCAGGACGGCTTACCGTCGAGCATGCCCCACCAGTCTTCGAAGTCATGGTGGAACGGAGGCGCCGCACAATCGCGGCTATCCGAATTCGGGGAGTGGGCCTCACGATCGAGGCTCCTAATCTCGCTCATCGCCGGTCGCTCGTGAGGACGGCGAGAAGGGCGGCGCCAATAGCCGCGAAGGCGATGCTGCCGGCGATCATCGGCTGTGCTCCAGCCGGTTCTGCTTTTTAGCCAGAGCAGCGCGCGCCGAAGCCGTGAGATGGCCGGCCCGATGAATGTCCTGCTGGAGCGCGGCCTCGTGCTGTTCCTGCCGGCTACGCTGTCTGCGCTGCCATGCGTCTTCGACCGGAAGTGGTCGGTGATCGTGGATCATGAAGCCCTCGCGCCCTGGGAAAGCGGCGATGGCTGATCATAGGTGCGGGAGTTTCCGCACGTCAAGCGGAAATGCGGAAAAATCTGCGGAGGCACTTGCGGAAAGTGTTTTTGTTTTGTTCCCGATATCCACAGGTTGAAACGAAAAGCCCCCGGCGAACGAGTCGCGCGGGGGCCTCAACCGAACGTGTGCATTTGGGATGCTCCTCGGCTGGCGGTAATTAAATACCACAACAGCGTAGCCGGTTCCAAGCCCTGGTCTACCCCTGCGCGCGCGAGACGTAACTACGCGCGCGCACGCGGCAGAGAGCTAACCTATAACTACAGGGTTGGAACGCAGAACGGCTATCGTTGGGGGCCTGAGAACCGCCGCGAGGTCCGACGGCAATCGGGTCGGGCGTCGCCAAGGCAGGGCTTCCGCCCCGCACCCCGACCAAGAGGAACTAGTCCCTCTTGGATCTCCCGAGGTGCTGGCGCACCATTTGAGGGCATGTTTACGCGAGATCAGCTTTTCGGCGGGCTTAAATCTCGGTTCTTTGGCCATGTGAACAAAATGAGCAAAACAATCAGGGGTAAAACAAACGCTCCGAGGGCAAACCCACCAAGCTCGCGATACTGTCCGATATTCTCGTAAAAGGATGGATCGATCAGGGAATTTGGATCATCCGCTACGGTGCCATCTACAAATAAGGTATAAGCTGCCGCAGCAGCGAAGATGGCTACAAACCAGAAAAAGCCCACGTGTCCTCGACGTTGAGCAAAGATAGCGAGTGCGATTGGCTCAATAATGTTTAGAATGAACAGAAAAACAAACGAGATGTTCATCAGAGCCGCGACATCCGCATGATAACTCGGCCGATTATGCTCAGATCCTCGGCCAGAATGTCGTGCGATCCGTGCTGCGAATTGTCGGAGATGATGCGAATTTTCAGCGGCTTGCTGCCGGTCAGCAATTCAAGGCGCTTGATCGCTACACCAACGCCATCGAAGATCGCGTAAAGGCCATCGGGCGAGGGAGCACGCTGAGATCGATTGATCAGCACCCGGTCGCCCGGCTGAAGGGTCGGGATCATCGAGTCGCCGTCAACGGCAACGATATCGACCTCGGATTCACGGGCTCGCAATTCGGTGCGCAGGTAGCTCACAGGCAGCCGCCAGATCGCACGGACGCCATCCAGCACTTCCCCATCGACATTCACCGGATCGGCAATTCCACCCTGGCCCAGTCCGGCGATGACATTACGCTCAGGCACCTCGCCTGGTCCGAGCTTCTGCTTCGCCTGGGTCGCTAAGATGATCTGGCCGCTGTCGTCGAAGACCTCGTCGTCGTCGAATTCACGTCCGAGCGGCACACGGGTCAATTCGTCCACAGGCGATCCTCCGAGGAGCTGTGCCCGGGTGATCCCCAGGACGCGCTCCAGTTCGATGAAATCGCTGGCCCCGAGGCTCTCCTTCCGACCCTTCAGGAAGTCGCGAACGTAGTCGCGCTTCCGGCCGATGTCGTAGGCGAGCTTTGTCGGATTGGTTTTTGCCTTCGCGATCTCAACGCGGAGGACGTTACGCGCATGATCTGCCTGCTGTGGAGTCATGTGCGGAGTATTCCGCTTTGCGAATGCGGATTGCGATACGGAACTTCCCGCTTGCAAAGTGCGGGATCATCCGCATAATGCGGAAGCATGGAACAGACGCTTCGCCAGCACCTCCGAACGTGCACCGCGCTTTTCCAGGCGCATTCCGGCGTCACGCCGAAGACCGTCTGCAAGCGCGCGCTGAACGACAACACGTTCTTCGATCGCGTCGTTGATGGTGGCCAGGGCTTCACTGTCGGCACCTACGACCGTGTGATCCGCTGGCTCTCCGAGAATTGGCCGGCCGGGGTCGATTGGCCTTCCGATGTGCCTCGCCCCCTCGTTCCAGTCTCCACTGTTCCTGCCTCGCTATCCTCCGCTGCTGTCCCGGCTGCGCTCTGATGGCTTCGTCTGCTCTTCCGTCTTCATCCGGATCGTTCGGCGTTCCCAGCGCCGCCCGGTCCATCGCTTCGGCTTCGGTGCGTTCCCAGCGCCCCTCGGCTTCGACTTCCTCACCATCAGGGAAGTCGATGCCGCAACAATCCCGACCGAACCGACAGATGTCCGCCACGGAGCGGACCGAAGTCGCCGAACGTGTGGTCGCTTATCTACGACGCCAGCACCCAACGAACACCGCCAAGCACGTCGCCCAGCGGACCGGGCACAACGTCGAGACCGTGCAGAAGCTTCTGGAGCGGTGCTCCATGCCGAGCGGCGTGTTTCTGCTCGATTTGATGGTCGCCTACGAGGCCGACTTCCTCGTCGAGATCATGCGCGAGGCGGCGCCGTCGTGGGTCGCCGAGGCACATCGCCTTTCCCGGCAGTCCGCGCTCGAGGCGCAACTGGCCGCCGTCCAATCCGAACTCGCCGCTCTCCGCGGCCCATAGGAGCCCATCGTGAAATGGCTGCTGCTGCTCTCTGCGTCCGCGCTTCGCGGCGTCTCCTGGCTATTCAACCTGCCCGCTCGCGGCATCGCGCTCCCGGCCGCACGCCTCGCCCGCCGGTGTGAGCTGCGCGCGGCCAGCGACGAACCCTTCTGACCGCCGTCCCCCCAAGCGCACGACCGAGGAGAGCGCACATGGCCAACCCGTCCGCCAACGAAGAAATCAGGATCGGCATCGCGAATGCCTGCCTGATGATGCCGGCGAAGAGCGAGGATCGGCGCGACGCGCTGAACGAGCTGTACAGCCGCCAGGATCGCGAGAAGGAACTCGTGGCCGACGCTCGCGAGGAGGCGGGCGTCAAGGAGCAGCTCAAGCGGCTGCACAAGGTCCACGGCGTGGCGAAGGCGACCACGCAGATCATGAAGATCCTCGACAAGATCTCGGCCGCTGGTGACCGCGCCGCCGTCATCACTCAAGTCGGTCTGCTGTCGAAGGACGTCGGATACGTCGACAAGGACCTGGTCTCTCTAGCGCAGGAGGCGGAAGCCACGGCTGGCCAGCAGTCGGACGATCAGGGCAGCGTCTTCGACAACACCCGGACCGGTGAGCAGCAGGGCGGCAAGGATGCGCAGCCGAAGCCGGTAGAGGCGAAAGCCGACCAGCCGCCAGCGCACGTGCCGACCCCCGGCATCCCGCTCGACGAGGCGCTCGCCCGGTTTGAGGAGGCGAGTGCGAAATGGTCCGGCAAGGGGCGGAAGCCGAAGGCCATGGTTGAGGCCCAGGCCGTGCTCGACGCTGCCCGGGCCGCCACACCCGAGACCGCTGCCGACCCGGTCGCCGAACTGCCGGAGGCCAAGCCCGGCGAGATCACCGGCGCGCTACGCGAGGGCAACGCCGAATCCGAGGCGCACATCCGCGAGCAGGCGGCCAAGCCAGCCAGCGACGAGTTACCGCCGGCAGCCCCGGCGCGCGCCCAGCAGAAGGCTGCCGAGCCGCTTCAGGACGAGCTCCCGCCGCCGGCCCCGCGTCGCAACGCGGTCCACCGCGGTCTCGGCCCCGACGCGATCCACTGAGGTCGCCATGCTGATCGCCGCCCTCGACATCGCGACGTGCACGGGCTTCGCCTTCGGTGAGCCGGGGTCGAAGCCGCGCACGGATCTCTGGAGGCTGAAGAAGCCTTCGGAGCACTACGACGTCGTGGGCGGCGCCATGGGCAAGAAGATCCGTGACCTCTGCTTCCTCGCGGATACCCGCCCGGAGCTGATCGTCTTCGAGTCGCCAATCCCGCCCTACCAGAACCAAGGCGCCGGGGACCGGGCAGATCCGATCCGGCGGAGCATCGAGAGCATCTGCATCCCGCAGCGCGCCGTCGGCGGCCTCCAGGGCGTCGCTGAGTGTTACGGCATCGAGGTGCTTCCCGCAAACATGCAGACGGTGCGGAAGCACTTCACCGGCAAGGCTCGGTGGGGCTCTCCGAAAGACACCAAGGCTGCTGTGATCGCGCAGTGCGTGGCCCTCGGCTACGTGCCGCCCGGCTTCAAGGACGACAACATCTGCGACGCGCTCGCGCTCTGGGATTGGGCCTGCGCCGTGCGCGGCCGCCACGTCCCACGCGAGCTGCACATGCACGGCGAGCGCGTGCTCGCCTGACCCTTCACCCACCGCTCTATTCCCAGGAGAGCACCATGTCCGAAGCGACCCACCACCTGACACCAGGCATCGACACGGCGATCGACTACACCGCGAACATCGTCGCCTCCTACGTTCGCGGAAACCACGTCGCGGCGAGCGACCTGCCTGGGTTGATCCGATCCGTTCACGGTACGCTCGTGGGGCTCGTCTCCGGCGCGACCGCGGTGCCTTCTCCGGAGAGCACCGAGAAGCTGACGCCCGCGCAGATCAAGAAGTCGATCACGCCCGACGCACTGATCAGCTTCATTGACGGCAGGTCCTACAAGACCCTGAAGCGGCACCTCTCCGCTCACGGCCTGGAGCCCCGCGCCTACCGCGCCCGCTTCGGTCTGCCGGATGACTACCCGATGACGGCGCCGAGCTATGCCGCGCAGCGCTCCGCCTTGGCGAAGAGCATCGGCCTGGGGCGGCCGGGCGCGATGGCTGGTCGCGCCGCGGCGTAGCGCCGTGGCCGACGACTATCCCACGCTGCAGCAGCAGATCGACGAGATCCAAGGGGTCATCGTCAATCGCCAAGCGTGGATCGATCGCCGGACCGAGCTGCAGCGCGAAGGAAAGACGGTCCCGCCGGACACCGGTTGCACGGCGGCCAGTCTGCCCGGTCTCCGCGCGGCGATGACCAGCCTCGAGTTCCTGCGGGACAACATGGACGAGATCCGCACGCTCCTCTGAGCGTGCTCCCCCATCAGGACCACCTCGATTGTGAGGGCCACCCCTGTGTCACAGACCGAGCCGGCGCATACCCGCAGCGCCATCATCACCGAATTGGCCTGCATCTCCGCCGAACTGGCCGACATGCAGGTGCGGAACGCGGAGCTTTCGACCCGGGTCAGCAGGATCATCCGCGACCTGTCGTGTACCACCGCGACCATCCCGCCTGGTGCTGACCTGAAGCATCTCCGCGAGCGCCTCGGCACCGTGCGCGGGCGGCTGGAAGCGACTGCGGACACCATCAGGAATTCGGCCGAGCACATCCCGCCGGCCACACAAGCTGCCCCTCCCTCACTCAAGGGCCCGTCAACGCAGGACGCAGCGACGCCCGTTCGAGCCGGGAAAGCCCAGGATGAAGCGGCGGTCGAGGGAGTGGGCAGGGTCTCGACCACCGGCCAATCCAGGGAATGCGTCACGTCAGCCGGGGCGGGGGGCGCGAGCGCAGCCTCAGCCGATACCGCCCCGGCGGCGGACGGTCCGCGCATGCCTCGAAGTGAGCCGGAGGTGCGCGACACGAGTGGCGGCCTTGTGCAGGATGGCGGACCGCTGAAGCCGCCTGCGCAGGTCCTCAGCGACACGCGGTCGGTGAAAGATCGAGTCCTCGACCTATTCGCGGCCGAAGGTCTGACGACGAAGGATCTGGCGAAGCGCACGGGTGCGCCCGAGGGCAGCGTTGGCGGCTGGATTTCGCTAGGCCGCAAGGCAGGCGATCAGCGCGTCAAGGATGGCGATGCGAAGCGCGACGCCAGGATCGCAGCGGTTTCTGCGCAGCCGACGCCGCGCGACGTTGCGGATTCAGCAAAGCCGGTGACGCCGGCCCCCGCTATCCCGGTCGGCCAAGTCGAGATCCCGGCCGGCAAGCTGATCGCGATCCGAGGCGCTGAGGTGCACGGGCCGCTCAATGTGTGGCGGACCTCGAAGGAGATCGCCAAGGCGTTCGGCATCGTAGCCGACGGCCAGCTCTACGGTCTGGAGGCCATGGCCCGGCATGGCGGTCTCGACCCGAAGGTCTGCATCAACCTGATCCCGATGTGGACGGCCGCGCTCGCTAAGATCGGCATCGAGCTCCACCACCACAAAGGCTACGGCGTCCGGATCCGAGCGATCGGAGGGCAGGCCTGATGCCGTCATGGTCGAAAGAGCACGAGCAGATCCTCCGCGATCACTACACGGTTAAGGGCTCGCGGTGGTGCGCCGAACAGACAGGGCGTTCGGTCGAGGCGACCCGCATGAAGGCGGGAGAGCTCGGTGTCACGCGAGCCCGTGCTTCCGTCGTGATCCCGACCTCGCCGCAAATCGACGCGATCATCCGGCGCGCCTACTCCGAAGGGAAATGGGGAGCGTGCGGCCGCGCTGCGAAGGCGGTCGGCCGGACAAAGCAGTGGGTATCGAAGCGGGCCGGTGTCCTGGGTCTATCCCTGCGCGAGGACACGAATTTTGGCTTCACCGCTGCCCAGATCGCGTTCATCGCCGAGAACTCGCATATGGGTGCACCTACCCTGGCGACGAGGCTTCGGGCGCAAGGCTGGCGCGGCTCCGTACGGCGCGTGCAGGAGCACCTCACCAAGTTCCGGCGTCCGCGGGATGAAGATCAGCGCATGTCCGCTCAGGACGTCGCCGATCTGTTCGGCGTGTCGAGCGGCCGGGTGCACGGCTGGATCCGGAAGGGCTGGCTGATCGCCGAGAAGGTCGAGGGCTACGCTCACGGCTTCCGGATCAACGAGATGGATATCGCTCGGTTCGCCATCGAGCATTCCAGCGCCTTCATGCTGGCGGCTCTCGAACGCGATAAGTCGTGGTTTCTCGATCTCGTGGGCCGGTTCACGTCCTCGGCCTCGCGCAACAACGGGGTCATGACGCGGCGCGTGCGCTCGGTCGCAGCCGCCTGTCCTGAGATGCGCACCATGGAGATCGCTGATCTCCTTGGGTGCAACAAGGAGACGGTGCGGATCGCTCTGAGCGCGAAGCCTGTGCTGCTGAAGGTGGCAGCATGAAGCCTCGCGACGCCCGCAACGTCATGGCCGGCCGCCGCGAGCCGCCGGACAGCCTCGACTTCTTCCCGACGCCGCCTTGGGCCACCCGCGCGCTCACCGATGCGCTCGAGAAGATGGTCGAGCCCAAGCTCAACCTGCGCGTGGCCTGGGACCCGGCCGCCGGCGAAGGCCACATGGTCGGGCCCCTCAACGAGGCCTTCAGCTACTGCGTCGCGTCGGACGTGTTCGACTACGGCCGCGGCTACGACGTGGTCGATTTTCTCGATCCAGCCCTCTCCATCAGCCTCGTCGACTGGATCATCACCAACCCGCCCTTCAACACCGCGATGCAGTTCGCCCTTCGTGGGCTCGCATTCGCACGGGAGGGGGTGGCGCTGCTGGTGCGCACCTCGTGGATCTCGAGCACCGGCCGATTCCGCGATCTCTTCAACCCGCACCCGCCGACGTACATCTGGCAGTTCTCCGAGCGCTGCGCGATCGTGAAGGGCCGTTTTGATCCGGATGCCAGCACGGCCACCGATTACTGCTGGGTCATCTGGTTGAAGGGCGAGCGCACCCGCGGCGGCGTCGACTTCCGCTGGATCCCGCCGGGCGCGAAGCAGCGCTTCACCCGCCCCGATGATGCTGCCCGTTACGGCGTTCTGGCTGACGCTCCTCTCCTCGACGGGGCACCGGCATGACGCGCGTCTTGATCTGCGGAGGCCGCACGTTCGGCATCGTCCTGCCCGACACCCCGCCCGAGGAGTTGGAAGCTGAGCGCGCCCGGGCGGAGCAAGAGCGCCGGGTGCTCGCCGTCGCCCTGTCCCCGTACCTCAGCGACAGCGGCACGCACGTGATCATCCACGGGGCGGCGCCCGGTGCCGATTCCGTGGCTGCGCGCTGGGCGGAGCGCCACGACGTGCCCGCGCTCGCCTTCCCGGCCAAGTGGAAGAAGCACGGCAAGTCCGCGGGCCCCCTGCGGAACGCGAAGATGCTGGCCGAGGGCCGGCCCGACATCGTGATCGCTTTCGCTGGCGGGAAAGGCACGGCGGACATGGTCAGCAAGGCGCGCGCTGCCGGCGTGCAGGTGGTCGAGGTCAAGGCATGAGCGCCCTTCAAGCCCGGCTCTCGGACATCGACGATTCCACCCGCCGCGTCCCGCAGAACATCGATGCGGAGCAGGCCCTGATCGGCGCCGTGCTTATCAACAACGACGCCTTCCGGAAGGTCTCGTCCTTGGTGGAGGCGGAGCACTTTCACGAACCGTCTCACCGGAAGATCTGGGAAGTAGTGGCCGCGCAGATCGCTAAGGGCCAAGTCGCGAACCCAATCACGCTGAAGACGTACCTCGGAGACGAGAACTTCGGCGGGCAAACTGTTACCTCGTACCTCGCGAGGCTTGCCGCCGGCGCCACCACGGTAATCAACGCACCAGACTATGCGCGCACGGTGGCTGACACCGCGATGCGTCGGCGGCTGATCGCCTTCGGAGAGACCATCGTCAGCATGGCGCAGGACGCGCCGGTCGAGGCCACGACAGCTTCGCTCTTCTCGGCGATCGAAAGCGAGATCGAGGAGTTGAAGCCGCGGGCTGCGTCGGGCCAGGCCGAGTTCCGATCCTTCGACGATGTCGCGAACAGCGCCATTGAGCGCATGTGCACCGACTGGCAGAACGAGGGGCAACCCCGCGGGCTCTCCACCGGCTTGCCAGCGCTCGACGAGGTCATGGGCGGTCTGGAAGCGCCGGACCTGATCATCGTCGGCGGCAGAACCGCGATGGGCAAGACGGCCCTCGCGCTCAACATCGCCGGCGCCACGGCGAAGGAGCTGCACCTCCGTCGGATCAAGCACCAGATGCAGACCGGCGTGGTCGGCTTCTTCTCGCTCGAGATGGGAGACACGCAGCTCTTCGACCGCATGATCGCGGCCGAGACTGGCATTGAGTCCTGGCGGATCCGGCGCCGGAAGATGACGCAGACGCAGCTGGAGAAGGTGGTGAACACCGCGCGTGATCTGCGCGGGCTGCCGCTCCACATAGACGAGACAGGCAGCCTGACCATCGCGCAGCTCGCCAACAAGGCCCGGTCGCTGAAGAAGCGCCGTGGCCTGGAGTTGCTGGTGGTCGACTACCTGCAGCTCATCAAGGGCCGCGAGAACCGGCGGGATCCTAACCGCGCGCAGGAAGTCACCGAGATCTCGAACGGCCTCAAGGGGCTCGCCAAGGAGCTTCACGTCCCGATCATCGCGCTGGCCCAGGTCGGCCGGCAGGTGGATCAGCGCGATGACAAGCGGCCCATGCTCTCCGACCTGCGCGAGTCCGGATCGATTGAGCAGGATGCCGACCACGTGCTCTTCACCTACCGGGAGGAGTATTACGAGGAGCGGAACAAGCCCAAGGAGGGCACGGACGCCTTCGCGGCCTGGGAACGCCGCATGAAGGAGATCGCGGGCGTCGCCGAGGTGGTGGTGGCGAAGAACCGCCATGGGCGCACCGGGATCGTCACGCTGGGCTACCGGGCCGACGTCACGCAGTTCCTGAATGAGCCGGAAGCCCGTGAGGTCCAGCCTGAGCAGGTCCGTGAGCGGGCAGCAAAGAAGCCGACCTTCCCGGCCCAGGCGACGGTGCTCTACGGCCTGCTGAAGAGCCTGACCCTCACCAAGTCGCATGTGGCGAGCAACGAGCAACGCGCTGCCGATCGCCGCCTGTGCAAGGGCGCCCGACTGATCCCGCTGGACGTCGCCCGGTCCGCATTCGCTGGCGAGGTGATGCCAGGCGAGACCGAGGAGAAGGTGAAATCCGGCTTCCGAGCCGCGTTCGTCAGCCTCGTGAAGGGCGGCGTCGCCTTTTACCACGGCGTCGAGGAGACGGGCTTCTTCGTGTGGCTTCCCGAGATGGTGTCCGAGTAGCGTCATGGCCCAGCACGCCGACACCCGCATGGAGAAGGCCGCCGCGTCCCGGGATCGCTGGGCGGCCGCAGCGAGGAAGCACAGGGAGCGTGAGGCCAGGGCGCGGGCCCGGGGCAAGACCGCAGCAGCCGAAATGGCTCGGAAGGCGGCGGAGACTGCGGAGGCCCATGCGCGAGCCAACGCCCGCAAGGTCGAGGCGCTCGAGGTGCCGGCAGCCCGCGCCCGGGTCGCTCGCCGGGTGAACGAGGATTCGGCCGAGACCATCCTGGCTCGCGCCGTCGCCGAGGCCGAGGCCACGCCATTCCCGATCCGCTTGGATCCCAAGGAGGAGCGCCGGCAGTCCAGAGCATCGGAGAAGCTCGCCCAGCAGGAGCGCCAAACCGAGGAGAGGGCCCGGTCCGAATTGCGCCGGGTGGGTCTCGACCATGATCCGCGCACCGCGGCCGCTCAGCGAGAGGTCATCATCACGGGTGGTCGAGGTGCCACCGAGAAGCGGGCGATGGTCGCCGGCTATGCCTCGCTGATCCGCACGGCCTCTGATCGCACCGGACCGAGGATCGAGGGCATGCGTCGGTTCGATGAGCTGTGCCACCGTGCCTACGCCGGGCTGTTCCCGAACCCGAAATTTGAGCGCGGAGTCGACATCTCGAAAGGCTTGCCGGGCGTGCCGGATGATCGCTGCGACGGGCTCGCCGAGATGGACCGGCTCTCCGCCAGGATCGGCGAGGAGGCCAAGGCCATCCTGTTCTTCCGGATCTTCGAGGCCCGGACTTTCACGGCGATGCGAGACATGGGCCTGGGCGGGGAGCGCGAGCTCGCAGTGCTGTTCCTGCGGGCGGTCGACGCTGTGGCGCGGTTCTATGGGCTCAGCGAGCGGCCATCAGCCGTTGAGGCGATGGAAAGCCGGATTGCCGCCGCCTGATGAATTCCGAGGCTATCTCGCCTCATTACATCGGATCGGACCTGTTTTGGCGGATACGCTCTACCAATCGCACCCATATTCTTGGTAGCAATGCATCTTGGCTCGCGATTGCCCTGCCTATTTCAGAGATGGATTGCTCGAATTCTGCTGAAACATCGTGAAGCGATTTGGTTGCCTGATCTGATTCGCGAAAAAGCTCGGCATCGTGCTCTATGCGACCGCCATTAGCTGTTGCTGCGTCTTCGATTTTTGCCGCAACTTGGTTCAGTTTAGCGAGCTGCCGTTTGAAATCTGCATGTTGCGGCAATAAAGAAGGAAAATAAATGTTTATTAGCATCGCGACTTTCTTCGCTGACTCTTCGTCGGCTTTTCTTTCTTGGCTGATCTTGTAGTAAGACTCCATGCTTAGCACGCCCTTCGCGAGGCGCATGTGAAGCAAGGCATACTGCGATGCGGCTAGCGAATATTTCTGAAAGCAGATGTGGAGATCCTCAGCTTTCTGTCTGAGTAGGAAAACATGGTCTTTGTTCGAGTTGAAGCTATAAGTTGCCAAGGCCGCAGTGACGCCACTGCCGAGAGCGGTAAGTAGGCCAGCGACAAGATCAGGCATCAGCGATCGTCTTTTGCGAGAGGTGCTCAGCTATTTCCACGACTGGGTGTCAGCCATTTCCACGGGTGGGGATGGCCTCTTCCTCAATCAGCACACCCGGCTCGGATTCCCATTGGTCGTCGAATTCGCCAGCGAGGCGACGCCGCTCGACGTCGGCAACGAAGGCCGCTTGGCGCTCCGTCGCCTCGGCGACGCTGAGGGCGTATTCATAGGCCACCGTCCGGGCGCCTGGCAGCTTCAGCAGCCGCAGGATGAGGCCCACGAGATGCGGGATATCCTCTTTCCCTGAGATCCAATCCCGGACGCGCTGAAGCGGCACACCGTAGACGAAGGCAAAGCGCTGGACCGACCAGCCGAGACCGGCAATCCGGTCGCGGGTCTGGAGCGCGTTGAGGCGTCGGTAATTCCAGCGTCGCGACATTTGCAAAGGCATACGGGACCTTTCCGGGCGGCGCCACGGGAACAGAGATCGAACCGCAGGAGCGCGGATTGCTTCGGGTGGGGGTAATCAGGATCAGCCGGGCGGCCAGCGGAACAGCCCGATCAGCGTGCGCGCGGCGCGCCGTACGATTCCCACGTGTGGGGGTGGGGCGTTGTCGTTGGCGATCAGCGCGGCGGCGTTCGGAATTGCCCCGGGTGGGTATTCCGCCAGGAACAGCTCGCGGCCATACGGCGTCAGGATCGCTGCTGGGCCCACGTGGGACAGGATCTCGCCCGCGCGGGCCGCGATCTCGGGCCCATGCGCGGCCAGCCATTGTTGAGCGTAGACGCGCCGGGCATCCGCCATCGTCTGCCGATAGGTGAGGCCGGCCAGCATCGCCGCTTCAAGGGCAGGCAGCAGCGCGGCCACCAGGATCCGCGCCATTGCCTCGATAGGATCAACCGGGCCGGGGCTGTGCGTGCGAGCCATGGCGATGCCCTACAGGACAGGAGCGGCGTGCAGCACCACCGGCGGGCGGGAGCGGCCGGGAATGAGCGGGTGGACCCACGAGAGCGGCACGGGTGCGCCTCGGATTGCCTCGGGTGGGTGAGATCCGGCGATTGCCTCGCGTGGGGTCCTGGCCGGCGTGAACGGATCAGCGGCGACCATGTCGGTTTTCTCGCCCTCATCGGAGGCGGCAGAAACTGACATGGCCATTCCCACGGCTGGGGCCGGCCTGCCGCAACTGGACCGAAAGCCGCAATCGCGTTTGCATGGCATGGCAACGGTCGGACACAGCGCCATTGGCTCAATATGCGCGCCACCGCCGCGCATCGCCCCGACAGGGTGCGGGTCCCGCGGTTCGCCACCGGCAGGAATGGCTTGCTGCTCAACGACATAGGCCGCGGGCGCGTCGAGCTCGCCACCATGCTCGCCAAGAGCGCCGGCTTCAGCGGGTTCCGGCTCGCGCGTGGTCTCGATCACAACCGGCGCGGCCCACTCCAGCAACACCGATTCGACCACGGCCGGCGCCACGTAATCCCAATGCGGCAACTCGATCCGGAGCAGCGGCTCAGCGGCGGCCTGAGCCACGCCGCGGGCCGCAGGGTGATAACGGCGCGCGGGCGGATACCAAGCCACGGCGCGCGGCCGATAACCGTGCTGCGTCGGTTGCCAGTCGACCCGGATTTCAGCCTCACCGTCCGGAATCTTTATACCGTCGCGAGCTACGAGCCATCGGGCATAGTCGACCGCCTTCGCGTCTGCGCACGGGTCGCCTTTCTGCGGGGCTGTGGTGAGCTTGTGGCGGCGATCAGCGGCCAAGGCGCGCTTGTGCCAGCCGGGCTTGCGCGGGAGCGTTCCGGCGGCACCGGGCAGCAGGTCGAGGGCAAAGGGCTTGGCCATGGTCGAGGGCTTTCCGATAGCGGCGCACAATCGCGCCAGAGTCCGCATGGTGCGGCTGTGACCCTCTCCCGAATGAAAGAGGGCCAGGGTCGCATCAGGCTTGGTCTCGGAATATTGGGTGATCCGGCTGCAACCCCTTATGCTTCTCGCTGCCGAGGATGATTACCCGCGCCAAAGCTCTGCGGCGCACTTCGTTCAACCAAGCTTCTAGCTGTTCTTCGGTGACATAATAGTCGTCAACAGGGCCATCTTCCTCGATGACCGCGAACGAAAGGGTAGCATCTAGGTCGATTAAAGTCGCCTTCATCATGCCGGGTGCGGCAAAGTCTGGGTCACAGTATATTTCCTGATTCATCACCGAATCAACACCATCACCAAACCCTTCATTGTAGAGCCTGTCCAGATCCTTTTCCGCTTCGTAGAGCGCTCTTCTAGCCCTATGGATCTCTTTTTCGATCTGCTCGTAAAATGCGATCTGACTCGCTCGCGAGGCATCGATCCAACGATTCCGCTCTGAGTGTTCAATTTTAAATCTTGGCATTCGATCTCACCGTCGGGACATCGACCATTTGTGACCTGAGATCTCAGGCACATGCGAACGTTGTATCTTGGGTGATATCAAAAATTTCCGCCAGCAGAGCCGCAGCCCCGACGCTCAGGCAAGCGCGCCGCTGTGCTTTGTCGATCGCCTCGAGGATGGCTGCGGACGGATCTCGGTCGCACGACTCTATCGCGGCCTCGACATAGGGCACCCAAGATGCGGCCTCGCACGTCTCCGCGTGGGTGTAAGGGGCGACGGAGCCGCCCAGCATGGGATTGGACATGGTGCCTCGCATGGCGCCGCACGATCGCGGCATGGGGGGAACTTCTCGGCTCAGAAAAAAATCGCCACGAAACCGCAGACACCCGCGGTCATCAGGACGAAGGCCAGCAGCTCGCCGGCGGGCTTGAGAGCGGAGCGCATCAGCGGGCGGCCTCAGCCGTGATGTAAGTCGCCGCGTCGCCGTGCCGGACGTATTTTGAGAAGTAGCGATCACCGATCCGGGCAAATTGCTCGGTGATGCGGCCGAACTGGAATTCCGACATGTTGAATCGGAAATCACAATCGCCGCTGCCGCAGTAGACCGGCGGCAGGCAATTGAGCATGTCGTCGAACCGCTCCGCCGTGATCTCGGCCGCGGGCTTATCGAGGTAAGATGCTTCGCGCTCGGCGGTCCAGTCATCGCAGGGGATGATGCGCCATGTGCCGCCGCGCTCGGCCAGCAGTTCCACGACGCGCGCCTCAGCGGCCGGCATGGTCTCGCAGTAGGACTGCGGATAAGCAGCGCCGGTCTCGATCACGTAAAAATCGGTCATTGTCGGTGCCTCAAGATGCGAGCCACAATCGGCTCTGTAGTTCTGGTATAGTTAGATCACGCGATGTCTGAACAAGTCAATAACGCCTCGCGTGATTACTGGCGGAAACTCGCGCTTTCAGTGCGTCGAACGAAGAAAGGCTTCCTTCCGGGCGATGCGTTCACGGCGGGCGCGGCGAAAGACACGCTTGCGGGTGCTGACGATGCTCATAGGGATATCCAGGTTGCGCGGCACGATCGCCGCTTGGTCCGCACTGTTGCGGCTGGTGCGCCAGGTCGTGCCCGGCGCACGGGTCGCATCAGGGACGGGGAGCCGTGAGAGCGTACAGGCCGCAGCTCGCCAAGAAGGCGAACGCGGCGAGCAACTGCAGAGCGCTGGCCATCAGGCCGCCCGCCCCATGTCATTGCAGCTCGCCACGATCACGGCGCCATCTGCGGCCACATACAGGACACCGAACCCGGCGCCCTCAGCCGACCCCATGAAGGCGTTTGCCGCGTCGTCTCCTTCGATCCGGCGCGCAGTCGGATAGTCGCGGCCCTCGAACCGGGAGAACGGCGCGGGCTGAGGCGCGGGCGCGGGGCTCTCGTCGACCTGCAG
The DNA here is from genome assembly GCF_017833295.1 of Methylobacterium sp. PvR107. NCBI lineage: Bacteria > Pseudomonadati > Pseudomonadota > Alphaproteobacteria > Hyphomicrobiales > Methylobacteriaceae > Methylobacterium > Methylobacterium sp. PvR107. The sequence goes on along the minus strand of NZ_JAFIBW010000001.1, from coordinate 2,007,591 downwards.
GGCCGACAGAACGCACTTCGCTGCATATCGGCCCGCGTTGTTCAGGTGCCTTTGCCATGCGCCCTCAGACGGAGCCCACCGGAAGCCGTTGCTCTTGAGCAGGGTGCGGGTCTCCTCGTCCGGCTTGCCCGGGAAGATGAGCTGCACGCGCGCGGCGTCAGGGTTCTGCCGGATCGTCAGAGCACCCGCGGACGTGTTGTGCTGCGTCTCGACCGTGCCGCGCGCGGCGTTCGCCTCCAGCGTCCGGAGCCGGCCCTCGAGGCGCTTAATCTCGGTGAGCTCACCGGACAGGGCATAAGCGGCAAAGCCCTGGCCCATCCACCGCTCAGGCGGGTTTACGATGCGCTCGCAATCGGCGCGGCTGAAGCCGGTTGCGCCAGCCATCGCCAGAATACGGGCCTCGATCTCCTGCCCCTTGGTCTCCCGGATGACGGCATTGGCCGTCTTCATCCGCGCATGCGTCGCCCGGCGCTGCTCAATCCTGGCGCGAAGCAGAGACGCGGCGTCGGGATTGTTGGCGCGGATCGCATCTCCGGGCGCGCCGTGCGGCCAGGCCGTCCGCTCGATGGAGCGGAGCGCCGCTTCGGTGTGCGCGCGAATCGCGTCATAGGCCTTATCGCGCGAGGCTTGGCGCTTCTGATTGCGAGCGGTCGGGAAGTTGGCCGGGCCCACGATGAACCAGGACATGCAGCGGGCTTCCATGGCCCACGCGCGCCGATGCAAGGCCACGTGTCGCTCAGCGAACCGGGCCGCCTCAGCGACAAGGTCGACGGCCCCGCCCTCGCTCGCCAGCTTGTCGAGGCGGCCGCCGAAGTAGTTCAAGCCGTTGCACAGGTCGCCCAGCTCGATACGGGCGCGGCGGTCCGGGAAGTGCGTGAGGGCGTCGAAATTCCCCGAGATGCTGTTGGCTGTGATCGTGGCTGAGAAGGCGCCAGCGGAGACGGAGAGAACGTCGTCGGCCAGGGTGGCGAGTGTCGTCATGGTCGTGAGCCTCTGAAGCGCTCCACAATCGGAGCTGAGAGCGAACCTAATCACCGCATTCGCTGTGTCAACGGCAATTCGACGCGAAAAGCAAGTAACGTCGCAATCAAGCGTAGTGTTGACGGCACGCTTTGGCGCTCGTTCAGATCAGAAGGGATGGCCGGGTGCGATTAGGGAAAGTGCTTGGGGGAACGCGGACCGCATGGGAGGTCAAAAACCGAGATCATGTACTTTAAAATTTCGCCACCATCACGGAATTAGGACAGCAAATCCCCAGAGTTTGCGACTGATCAACACCTCGCTACTCACCAGGCGACGTAGTGCACAGAGATCTCGCTTTCTGAACTTGATTTGGTCTGCCCAGCGGCAGAACGGAAGACTGCTGAGGAATGCCGCTTGTCAACCGTGGGATAGGTAAATAATACTCCCGAACGTTGCATATTCCCAACGCACTAACCGAGGATCGATGTAATGAAGCGACTTGCTCTGTGTAGCATTATCGTTTTGTCGAATTCAAATATTTGTCACGCTGTTGATGCGACCGATATTTGTTTGTCCATGGTGAGAGACGCAGCGAAGAACGTAGGACTCAAAACGGATAGTCGTTCTTACCTTGGCACAATATACAGTAATTATTGCGAGCAAAACGGAAGCGTAAAATCTAGCTCAAAATCTATCGGCATATCTATTTTGGAAATTCCGGCCAGTCTGACAGCGGGAGCCACAGACTCCGAAACAAAGGTCAAAAATTTTTGCAACAACTATCAATCTATGGCCGCCGAGGAGACCGCTTCATTAGATTATTCTTCAATCGTAGTGAGTAAGTCCTTGGATGCCGCGAATCAATGCCTTGCGATAGCGAAAAACACGAATAGCACAATCTCATACTCGATCCTCACTCCAGAGACTGTTTCGATTAAATTCTCGATTGCGCCGGGAATGAACCTCGATCTGCGAGGCATTTCACACGACGCATCAGTAAGCTGTGTTGGCAGCAAGATAGCCGAAGGAGGTGGGCCATTCACATACAGTACAGGTGTCGGGCAGATGATTACGGCAGCTGCAGGCTCATACAACGTTAAGTGCGACAGGAAACCCGCCGTAGAGATTGGAGGCATCAAGCATTTCAGCCAAACAGCAATAGTCGTCGATACGAATGGGGGAGGTGTGGATATTTACTGGCCACAGGATGCAATCCTACCATTGACGACTGCTACTCAAATAAATTCCAAGATGGATGATTTGAATGAAAAATTAGAAGGGCTTGGCCGAAGTGTTTCGCTCAACAGTTTACCAATAGGGTCGTTGATACCTTGGTTCGAGAAGAATAAGACTCCGCCGAAAGGCTGGACAAAATGTGACGGAAGCGAAATTACAAACTGTCCTGATCTGCGCGGTCTCTTTTTATTGGGCAGCTCATCTGACACGGTCGGAGATAAAGGCGGCAGCACAAACACGGCCATTACAGTGGGCGGTAGCAATAACGCTTGGCCTGATGGTGACGGCTGGAGTAAAAATGGAGGCCACTACAAAGCAAGTTACAATCTCGACATTCCGAAGCCGCCGTACGTTTCTGTCTTATACATCAAGAAAATATCGGAGTGACCTCGCGCTTCTCTCCTTCCCCAGATGGGCAGTGCGGTCGTGCGGTGCATTGGAGAGCGATAATGACGAGCAACGGTTTCGTTGCCCGTTCGGCCGAGAAGGCGGACGTGACGAAGGGCAAGGCGAGCGCGATGCTCTCGGCCCTGAGCGATCTAATCCACGTGGAGCTGCGGAGCGGTCGGGATGTTGTGATCCCCGACGTCGGCCGGTTGCACGTGAAGGCGGTGGCCGAGCGCCGCGGCATCAGCCCGGCGACGAAGCAGCCCTACACCAAGCTCGCGCACAAGGCGGCGAAATTAAAGCCCGCGAAGCCGCTCTCCGACGTCGTGGCCTAATGGCCGGCGTCCATACTACCTATGCCTCGCAGTTCGCGCTCGGGCAGAAGGTGTTCATCGGCGAGGATGAGGAAACGGTCGCCACGGCGACCGGCATCATGTGGAAGGCCGAAGCCCGGCAGGTCGAGGTCTCCTGGATGAATAACGGCGCGCTTCAGTGCGTCTGGGTCTCGCCGACCATCCTCAAGGCCGCAAAGCGCTGAGCAACGTTTCCGGCCGCGGTGGTTCACATTGCTGCGGTCGCGTTGCCTTGTGAGGAAGGGGCGGAGTGCCATAAGCTGGTCACTACGCCCGCTGACGTTCGAGGCTCCCTGGCGTCGGCGGCACATCCAAGGACCACCCGTGCCAGCATCTCCGCTATCGCTTCTCGCCAATCCAAATCAGAATGGACCGGTAGGCGCAGATGCGGTTGAGGTTCGAGGGGCTCAGCTTGGTGGCGCATGCCGAATTACCAGCACTGCTGAGGCACGCCTTCCGCATCTGTCGGAACATGAGCTAGCGCGGGTACGCTATGCAATCTGGAAGAATAATCAGCAGGGATCGGTCCCGCGTGTTGATTACAATTATCTCGAAAGGGCCAGTCAAGCCCGTGGGCCTTCTTTTGAGCAAGCTGCCATTGACATGCTGGGCGCAATACACCGCCGCAGTTCTAGATTAGGCGGCTTGGTTCGTCTTTACGACAGCCAGCAACGCGACAGGGCAGAACAAGAACTTTGCACGATTGGATGTATAAATACAAAGCAGGAAAACGACGATATTAACAATGGGACCGCCAAGCATCAAGTTCAATTCTACATAGATTATCTGCACGCACAAGGTTATCTAAGGAAGACAGTGGCGGACGGCGGCTTCTCTTCTGTTGGTCTGACGCCGGCGGGGATTATTTACTTAGAAAAGTTGCAGACCAAGATTGCTGAGTCCCAGCAGGCCTTCGTGGCGATGTGGTTCGGGGCACCGATGGGACAAGTATGGCAAGACGGTTTCGACCCCGGCATTCGAGGGGCGGGTTATTCGCCTATGCGCATTGATCAGCACACTCACCAAAACCGCATCGATGACGAAATTATCGCGCAAATTCGGCGGTCGAGATTTCTAGTCTCAGATTTCACTACCGGACACGTGACGACTTCCTCGGGCGGCACAGAGTTGGTGCCTCGCGGTGGCGTTTACTTCGAGGCTGGGTTTGCTCTTGGATTGGGTATTCCTGTAATCTGGACCATACGCGGCGATCAGATTAACGGCTTACATTTCGATACACGACAGTACCCACACATTCTGTGGAACGACGCGGCCGACCTCAGAACGCAACTTCACGCGCGGATCGTTGCGCTAATTGGACAGGGACCATTGCCGGCAGTCTGATCAGGCAGCGTCGCGCTCCATGATGAAGTCGCGGAGTGCCATCGCAATGATCCGTTCCGCTGGCGCGTTTGTCTCCTGTGCGATCTTTCGCAGCCGCGTGTGCAGGTCGCGCTCCAATTCCACGACATAGGTGCGCTTCTTCCTGGTGCTGAGCAGCTTCGCCTTGTCCAGCGGCGGATGCTCCGAGATCGCGCCGAGCACCACCGTGTGCCTGACGATCCGCTCGACCTTGCGATCGACGAAGGCCAGTGGCGGCGCTCCGTCTGGGATCGCCAGTGCGCGATGTCCGCGCCCGATCCTGATCAGATAGCCATGCTCGATCAGCCTCTCGACAACTCGGTGAGCGCCTGACTTCGCCTTGATGCTGAGGTGTTCGGCGATCTCCTGAAGCGTCGGGCACTCCTCCTGCGCCTCGATCCGTTGCCGGATGAAAGCCAGCCCCAGGCATTGCCGCTTCGTCAGCCCTCGCATCCGCACCCTCCGATTTATGCACCAAACGATGCGACAATCTGTCATTGATCCAATTTGTGCATCAATTGAAACGGCATAAATGGGAGTCATACGAATCCCTTGCGCTGCTACGTTGAACCAGTGCATTGAAAAGACTCGCGAATTTCCGGTTGCCATACCGAACGGTTCGCGTCATGTGTTTCGCCACATCCAGAAATGTGTCTGCGGGCAGCGATGCCGAAGGTTCTTCCGGGCCGCCGCCCCCCGCGGGCGCAGGTGGTCCGAACGCCGCGCACCTCCCCCCGCGAGCGGGGGTATGACAGCCGGTGGGACCGACTGTCGGAGCAACATCGTCGGATTCATCCCTTCTGCGGCTGGTGTGAGCAGGAAGGGCGTCTCGAATTCGCGAAGTTGGTCGACCACAAGTTTCCGGTTGCCGACGGTGGCTCAATATTCGATCCGGCGAATTGGTGGGCGCTCTGCTCCCGTCACCACGGAATGAAGGGGTCGATGGAGATCTATGCCCGACGGCTCGGGCAGCTCGATCAGTTGCCGATCTGGTGTGACGATCCGAGCGCCCGGCCATCGCGGTTCAATTCAGGCTCGCTGAGCCATTAATGAAGGCGAGCAGCGCCGCGTTGATCTCGGCCATGCGCGCGGGCGGCGGGCGGCGGAACATCGGCGAGTAGCGATCCTCAGCCCCGACGCTACCCATCATCGGAACAGCGATCGGCTCATCGATCACCAGGGTCCCGCCGCCGGGCTTCGCGAGGCTCTCGCAGGGCGCGGCGGAGAAGGTGGATCCAGGAAACGCGGCTTTGAGGCGATCGAGGAGCTGATCGCGCAGGCTCTCATCGTCGAGGATGGTCGACGGCAGCAGGAGCATGAACTGCGTTGTCTCGGGACAGCCGGCGAAAGGGTCACGGCGGGCGGCGGGCATGCTGCGCTCCATCGGCGTTTGTTCTTTTTTCGTTCTACTCCCAGAGCGAGTCAATTCAGGGCCGCGGCTCTGTGGATAAGGATTTCAGCCATGGCCATTCTGATGTCCGCGGAGAATCCGACCGGCGCGAAGCTCGAGGAGCATCTGCGTGACCTGATCGGGGAAATCGAGGCGAAGTGCGCCAAGATCGCCGACGATCCGCGGAACGTGGCCAAGGACGTCCACCGCAACAACCGGGACATCATCGCCCGGCTGCGGGACTGCGTGACGCTGCAGGAGCACAGCCAGCGGATCTTGGCGGAGACCGTCGGCCCGGATCAGGGACCCACCGGCACGCCGCGGATCGGCAAGGGGTCGCCGGGCTTCGGCGCGTGACAGCACATTGGGGCGGCGCGCAGTGGGTTCTAGCGACCGTCCTGATGCTTGCCACGCTCGCCCCTATCGCGGTCCGCGCGGCCGGGCTGAGCCGCAAGTCGAGCCGGGAGTGGGGCGGCTGGTATGCTGGCCAGCTTCTCGGCCGAGCGGCGCTCATCGCCGTTCTGGCATGGGGCGGTTTCTGGAACTGAGCGGAATGGCGTCATGCCCAAGGCCAGTCTCGCGCAGGTAGGGCAGGGCGATGCGAAGGTGGTCGCGCATCCGGGCTTTCGGGAGCTGCCGGCCTGCCGCACCGCGCTCAAGACTAAGAAGGCGCAGCGCACCTACGACGAGCTCGCCCGGTTAATCTGGAACGCCGGCCGGCTGTCGATCGACACGCACATGACGCTGTCGACTTATGCCGGGCTGCTCGACCAGATCGAGCGGATCGAGACCGAGGGGCTGAAGCCCCGGGCGTCGTGGTTCACGGGGCTGCTCCAGGCACAGAAACGGCTCGCGCTCGATGACCTCGACAAGCCGATCTCCGCGCCGAAGGAGGCGCCCGTCAACCGGTACGCGCGCTTCGGTTTCGCGGGAGGTCGCTGAACAACGTTTCGCCTGGGTCGACCTGAAGGGCGATCTAATCCCTGATTACGCCGGCATGGCCGAATGGTACGCCCAGGCCGTCGTACAGGGTGCGGTGGTGGCCTGCCGCTGGGAACGGCTCGGCTGCCACCGCTTCCTCCACATGCTGCAGGAGGCCAAGAAGCCACGCAGCGAGTTCGTCTTCGACTCGGACCGGGCGAACGATGCCTGCGCGTTCATTGAGACCCTGCCTCACATCAAGGGGTTCGCCGGCACGATCGTCCTCGAGCCGGTGCAGTGCTGGTGGTTGGCGGCGATTTTCGGGTTCCGCGAGCGCGACACCGGGCGGCGCTGGGTTCGCGAGGTGGCCTTCTGGGTCCCGCGGAAGAACGCAAAGACGGCGCTCTCAGTCGGGATCGTCCTTTACTGCCTGAATTACGAGGGCGAGCCGGGCGCCGAGGGCTGTGTCGCGGCCGGATCCGAGAAGCAAGCCGATATCCCGTACCTCGCCATCCGGCAGACGCTGGAGAAGGAGCAGGAGCTTCGGTCCTGGCTGATGGCCAAGGACACGACGGAGACGATCAAGTTTCGGCGCACCGGCGCTGAGTTGAAGCTCCTCGCGGGTCGCGCGCCGAACCTCGACGGCCTCAACCCGCACGTGGTGCTGGCCGAAGAGGTCCACGCGCAGAACCAAGACGTCATCGGCGTGCTGAAGAGCGCGCAGGGCGCCCGGCAGCAGCCTCTATGGCTGGGCATCTCGACGGCCGGCCGGAACGCCTCGGGGCCGGCCTACGACGGCTGGAAGTCGGACCAGCAGGTGCTGGAGGGCAAGCTGCGAGCGGACCGGGTGTTCGTCGCGATGTACGCAGCGGATCCTGGCGACGAGGACAACCGTTTCGACCCGGGCGTGGTCGAGAAGCTGAACCCCCTATACGGGATCTCGCTGAACCCGACCTCACTGGAAACCGAGGAGCGCGAGGCCCGGAAGAGCGAGGCGAAGCTCCAGGAGTACAAGCGTACCCGGCTCAACATCTGGAGCCGCGCCGCCGGCAACCTCTTCTCGGTTGAGCAGTGGGACGCCTGCGGGGATCGGAAGTTGACGCTGGACGCCCTGCGGGGCTTCCCGATGTTCGTGGGGGTCGATCTCGCGAGCCACTCGGATCTGAACGCCGCCTGCTTCCTGATCTGCGTGGAGGACGTGCTCTATGCGGTGTTCCGGTACTGGCTACCGGAGCGCTCCCCGCGGTTTCAGGATGACCGTTACGCGGACCAATTCACGGCCTGGGTGAAGGATGGCCATCTGACCCTGACGAAGGGCAGCCACGTCCACCACCCGACGATCCGGAATGACGTGCTCGGTATGATCCGCGGGCACAACGTGGCCGGGTTCGCCTTCGACCAGCATCAGGCCGACTACCTCATGGGTGAGGTCGAGGCCGAGGGCTACACCGCCTACATCGTCCCGAAGGTCGCCCGGCACATCACCTACGCGACCGACGACATCATGACCCGCCACGCGGAGCCGAGCCGGTTCCAGCACGACGGGAATCCGATCTCATCGTGGATGGCCGGCAACGTGGTCGGTCACCGGGACGCCAATGACAACGTGCTGCCGAAGAAGGAGCAGCGCGGCTCGAAGCAGTCAATCGACGGCATGGACGCGCTGATCTCGGCGGATGCCGCCCGCCTCCAGGCGGACGCCGGGAACATCACCTCCGGCATCAAGGTCGAGAAGCCTTCGATCTACATGAACCGCGGCCTGATCGGATTCTGAACATGGCGCAGACCGAAGCCGAGATGTGGGCGGGCCTCGCCAAGTCGGACGAGGCGGGTCAGCTCGTCTACTCCGGCCCGGCCCAAGATCCGCGCGAGGCCATCGCCCGCGAGATGTACGATCGCGGATGGGACGATCTCGGTTTTCTAGGCGTCGGCTCAGGCTACTATCAGGGCAGCGCCATCGGCCTTGCGCTCCTGATCCAGTGCGCCGACGTGAAGGCCAGGGACATCTCGAAGGCGGAGATGCTCCAGTGGCGCCGGAACGGCCGCGGCTGGCAGATGGTCGAGCCGCGGAAGGGCGAGGTCGCCTACCACCTGATGACCAAGCCGAACGGAACGGCGATGACATGGCCAGAGTTCTGGCGGATGGTCGTGCTCCACCTGGAGGTGGCGCAGAACGCCTACGTCTACACGCCGCGCGACCGTGAGGACACGATCGAGGAGTACATCCCGATCATGCCGGGCCGGGCCCGGATGCGCGTGAGCGACCGAGGCAACATCTTCTACGAGATCGTGGCCGCCACCGAATATGAGCGTGCAGCTCTCGGCGACACGTACCTGATCGTGCCCGAGCACGAGATGATCCACCTGCGCGGGCGGCTCCTCGACGGCGTCAACGGCCTCTCGAACCTCGCGCTGGGCGCCCCGAACCTCGATCTCCTGTCCGCGATTGGCCGCTACCAGACCAAGCTGTTCGGCAACGACGGCAAGCAGCCCTTGGTGTTCGAGACGAAGGAGGGCTTCCCGAATTCGGACCAGGGCGAGGCGTCCTTCCGGAGGCTTAAGGATCAGCTCCGAGAGGCCGCGCGCCGGGCGAACAGCAGCGGCGAAGCGATCCTGCTGGAGGCCGGCCTCACTGCGAAGCCCATCGCCATCAACTCCAAGGACGCCGAGAGCAAGGACAGCTTCACCCAGGCGGTGATGCGGATCTGCGGGCTGATGGATGTGCCCCCGCACCGGATCTACGCGCTGGAGGCGGTCGCCTACAACAATATGTCGGCGATGAACCGGCAGTACGTGAACGACTGCCTGATGCCGCTGGCGGTCAACATCGAGACCAAATTCCGGAATCACTCCCTGCCGGAAGATGAGTGGCCGATCTTCAGCCTTCAATTCGACCGCTCGGCGCTGATGTCGAACGATCCGGACACGCTGGAGAAGCTGATCAAGGCCGGCATGAGTTCCGGCCTGATGACCTTCGATGAGGGCCGCGAGGTGATGCCGTTCCGGCTCAACCCGCTGAAGAAGGGCGGCGACCAGCGCACGGTGCCGGTCAACATGAGCTTGGTCGACGCTGATGGCGTCGTCGTTCACGCGGCCACGGGCCAGAACCCGACGCAACCCGGCGCCGGTGAAGGCGAGAGCCCCGACAACAACGCTGGCAAGGCGGGCCCGCGACTCGTCCACACCGCAGGAGCAGCCTGATGGCCTCGAAGCGCGTCTCAATCGACGAATACCTCGGCTCGCGCGGCTACGGCGGCGTCGAGCGCAAGAACTTCGCCCGCGATGACGGGCTGGTGCTGAAGGCGCTCCCGGCCGCCATGGTCGAGAAGGCGAAATTCGACAAGGAGGCGGGCACCATCCGCTTCGTTATGTCGGCGGAGATCGAGGACCGGGATCGCGACATCGTCGTGCAGGCCGGCCTCGACACCGCGCAGTTCGAGAAGAACCCGGTCGCCCCGTGGGGCCACCAGGCGCGTGACATGCCGGTCGGCCAGTGGTCGGACATCACCAAGACGCTGACCGGCCGCCCGAAGCGTACCGAGGGCACGTTGAAGCTCACCAAGGGCGAGCCGCAGGCGGACCGGCTGGCTCTGCACCTTGAGGCCGGCTCCATCCGTGCATGCTCAATCGGCTTCATGCCCAAGACCATCGAGCGGCGTGAGGTGCCGGACGACGCGGATTACTACTACCCGGGCTACATGATCCACGAGGCCGAGCTCTACGAGTGCTCTCCGGTCTCCATCCCGGCCAACCCCGCTGCACTGGCGAAGGCCGCTGCTGAGGGGGACGCCCTGTCCCGTGAGATGATCGAGCGCGTGCTCGACTGCTGGGATCTGAAGGACGGCCTGATCATCCCGCGGAAGGCATTCGAAGACGCCTACGACGTCGGCACCAAGGATCGCACGATGGTGCTGTTCCAGGGCAAGTCCTTCGAGGTGAAGCAGGGTGACGACGGCGCCCCGGTGCTGGCGCCTGTCGAGCCTTCCGCCGGCGAGAAGCTCGTTTCCGGCATCGAGACGGACGAGGGCCTGCTGAGCCGCTTGGCCAAGGCGCTCGGCCTGAAGAGCAAGACCGGCGAGGCCGACCCGGCGCCGAGCGAGGGTGGCAAGAAGCCCGCCCCGGAGCCGACGCCCGAGCAGAAGCTGCGCGAGCAGTTTGCCAAGGATATTCCCGCGCTCGAAGCGCGGCACGCATTGCTCGAGGCCGCCTCCCGCGAGGCCGCCCTCGACGAGGAGATGGCGCTGCACGGCGCCGCCTGACCGGCCGCACCTCCAACCGGAGCCCTTCGGGGCGCATCACAACTGGGCCGGCGCTGGTGCGGTGCGCGGTCTTTCCAGTCATGGAGAAATCAGATGACGTTGGCTGAACTGCGCAAGCGCCTGAAGGATGGGCGCGCTTCGCTGGTGGACCTGAAGGCCAAGGCATTCGCCGAGACCGCCTCCGCCGACGACCGGACCGCCTACACGACGGGCCTCAAGTCCTGCGAGGACACGCTGGAGTTGATCAAGCTCGCCGAGCGTGATCAGGCGATCGAGGCGGCCGCCAGCAAGAGCGCCGACGAGCCGGCCGGCGGCGGCGAGGGTGGCCAGGGTGGCGAGCGCCGGCCCTACGCGGCCCCCGCCAAGCAGGTGAAAGACAACCAGAAGCCGCTCCTGCCGGTCGCCGCGCAGGCCAAGGCCGCCATTCTCAACAAGCGGTCGCAGGAGAGCGGCTCCGACGAGCGGATCAGCCCGGTCGAACTGCTGAAGCAGGAAGGCTACGGCGAGGTGCTCAAGGAGTTCGACGCCAAGGCGCGCGAGCAGCGCTTCAAGGCCGGGCTCGCCTCCAACGTCTCGGGCAGCGTGCTCCTGCCGCAGCCGGTCGCGGACGAGATCATTCCGATCCTCTACCCGACCGCTACCTTCCTCCAGGGCAATCCGCGCCGCGTGCAGCTCATCGGCGGTACGTATCGGCAGGCCCGCGGGGTTGGCTCGGCGACTGCGGCCTACGTCGGCGAGGGTGCCAAGAAGCCGGTCGGCGCGCCCAGCTTCGACGACATCGACATGCGGAGCCACAAGCTCGCCGGCATCGTCTACATGACCAACGAGGCGGCCAAGTGGACCATCGGCCGGCTCGAGGAGTACGTCCGCAGCGACCTCCAGCGGGTCATGGGCCTGAAGATGGACTCGGCCATGTACTTCGGTACAGGCGTCGGGGCCACGCCGACCGGCATCTTCAACCAGGCCGGCATCACCGTCCTCGATGGCTCGGGCACCACGCTCTTCGCCGACAACCGGGCGCCGACGGTGCAGGAGCTCGACCGCGTCGCGTCGCGCATGATGCTGGCGATGACCGGCGCCAACATCGTCCGCTCCGACACCTGGAAGTGGACCATGGGCTACCGCTTCCAGCAGTACCTCGCGGACCTCCGGGACGGGAACAACAACCTGATCTACCCGGGCGTCGACGATCCGACGAACCCGCGGTGGAAGGGCATTCGGATTCTTGTGTCCAACCAGTTCGCCGAGAACGGCGGCACCAACACCGACGAGGGCGATCTGGGCCTCGTCGACTTCGGGCACGTGCTCTTCGCCGAAGAGGAGGGCATGACCATGAAGACCTCAACCGAGGCGACCATCGACGACGGCGGCACGCTCGTCCTGCTGTGGCAGCAGAACATGAGCGCGATCCTGTGCGAGATGCAGCACGACGTGACCCTGGACCAGCCCAAGGCCGCGGTCCGGCTGACCCACGTCCGCGCCGGCTCGCCGTCCACCACCGCTGGCTGATCGCCGTCCTCATAGCCGCGCGCTGGCTACGGCTGGCGCGCGGCACGCCGCGGCGACGTCTTCGCCGAGCACCGCACTTAGAGGACGACGGACATGGCAAAGAACGTGGCCACGGTCGACGATTTCGAGAAGCTCAAGAACCCCGATACCGGCCTGGTGCCGATGTCGTTTCTCGTGCCGACCATCACCGAGCGCGTCGGAGATATTCGCGGCGCCGAGCCCTACACGGCGCTCCGCTGGTACAACGACGGGCTGGCCGAGCCGACCGCGAAGCTGAACGCTGCCCCGGCGCAGCAGCAGCAGCGGGCCTCGACGGATCCGGATGTCGAGCGGAAGGCGGCAATCGAGATCCCGACTGCCTGGAACGACGACCATCACCTTCAGCGGATCGCGCTGGCGAAGAAGATCGCCGGCAGCGATGCGAGCCTCACCGCCGATCAGGCCGACAAGGTGATCGCGGACGAGCTCGCCCGGCGTCAGGTGGCGGGGACCGGACCGAACGCCCTGACCACGCAGCAGACCGTCACCCGCTGATGGCCGGCGATCACAAGGATGGCGCGGAGACCCCGCGCCAGACCCGCTCGTCGGACGCCGAGATCGAGCGCTACCGCGCCGACCGCCAGCGGCCGAAGACGCTCACGCGCCCGCCCGCCGACAAGATGGCTCGGCCGGCCACCGGCCGCGGCTACGAGACGAAGTGAGGCGACGACGTGGACGTGCGCCGCATCTCCGATCCGCTGACGCCTGAGGCGAAGCTCGAGGTCGTCACGCTGGAGAAGGCGAAGGCGCACCTCCGCGTCCGCCACGCCGACGAGGACGACCTGATTCAGGATCTCATCGTCACCGGCTTCGACTTCCTTCACGGTCCGGATGGGTGGCTCAACGGCTACTGCCTCCTCGCCGAGCAATTCGAGCTGTTTCTCCCGGCCATCAACTCGACTGCCGAGCTGCCGCTGCGGCCGGTCGAGGATGTCGATGCTGTGGCCGTGGCCAGCTTGGTCGACGGCGCCTATGAGGCGGCTCCGGCTGGCACTTTCGTCACCGCGACCGAGAACAATTTCGCTGTCGTGGCACGGCTACTGGCCGCGTCCGTAGATCCGGCCGGGCCCCGTGCCTACCGGATCGCTTTCAGCGCGGGACATGCCAGCGCCGACGCCGTCCCGATGTCGCTGAAGCAGTCGATCCTGCTCCTCGTCGGGCACTGGTACGTGAACCGCGAGGCCACGCTGAACACTGCGCAGGGCGGCACCACGATCTCGCGCCAGGTCGAGTTCGGCCTGAAGGCGCTTGCGGGGCGCCTGCGCGTCAGCCCCGACCACTCGTAACGGCGCGGCTTCGGCCATCCGATCGGGAGGAACACGATGAGGTCATGGCACGCCATCCTCGCCGTCCTGCTGGTGCCCTTCATGATGGCACAGACGATCCCCTACCAGGGGCCGTCGAACAGCTACTCGGTCGACAATCCGCTGCCGGCGATGACGATGCCGTTCGCCCGGCTGCATCGCGATCCGATTCGGCTGAAGGACATCGGCCCGACGCCCAAGACCTTCCCCGTGACCCTGCCGGCCGGCGCCACGACGTACCGCGTTGCCATCCCGTGCGACGTGGATGTGCGGCTGTTGGGCACCAACGATCCGACCGAGCAGGTCACCGAAGACAAGGGCATGATCTATCTTGCCCGCACCGAAGCTACGATGGGGACGAGCCACCCCACCTTCATCTCGGCGATGACGATGGGCACACCGGGCTACACGTGTACGCCCGAGATGCACTACGGCCGGAGCGGCGGCTGATGCGCGCGCTGCTCTCCTTGGCGCTGTGTCTCGCGCTCGCGGCGCCGATTCCAGCCGATGCACGATCCATCGGCTACAGCCTCAAGTCCATGCAGGGGCCAGCCGGTCCCGCTGGACCGCCCGGGCCTCAAGGAGACCGCGGTAATGCAGGACAGCCCGGCGACCGCGGACCCGCTGGCGATGTGGGCGCAGCAGGCGCTCCAGGCGCAGACGGTCGCCCTGGACCTGTCGGTCCGGCTGGGCCTCCTGGCCGCGACGGCGTCGATGGTGTGGCTGGACCTGCTGGTGCCCCCGGCGCGCGCGGAGACGCCGGCCCAGCGGGCCCGGCGGGAAGCTCCGGCAAGGACGGCGCGGCTGGTCCGCAGGGGAATCCCGGAGACCGTGGCCCGGCAGGGCCTGCGGGTGCTGTAGGAGCGACCGGTGCGGCAGGAGCGAAGGGCGACACTGGCCCGGCTGGGCCTCGTGGTGACGCTGGCAGCATTGGCCCTGCCGGGCCTGTTGGTAGCATTGGGCCAGCCGGAGCGCCGGGCGCTGCCGGTGGGCTCGGTCCTGCTGGTCCTGTCGGTCCTGCTGGCGCTCATGGTGATACCGGACCCCAAGGACCGGTAGGCGCAAAGGGGGAAACAGGTGTCACAGGATCAACCGGCGCGACCGGCGCCAAAGGTGCGCAGGGCGATGTCGGCCCTGCTGGTGCAACTGGCCCGGCTGGACCCACCGGTCCCGCAGGCGCACAGGGCAGCACTGGACCTGCAGGCCCTGCTGGACCCGCAGGAGCAGCCGGTGCGAAAGGCGAAACGGGAGCGCAGGGCCCCGCCGGCGCAGTCGGTGCGACCGGTCAAACCGGCCCCCAAGGCGCCACCGGTTCGCAAGGCCCCCAAGGTCTGACCGGAGCCACGGGTGCGACCGGTCCCGCCGGACCGAAGGCGGCGCAGTTCATCTGCAACGCCACGATCGGCGAGACGACGCTGATCTCGATCTCCTCCGGCATCCGGACGAAGACCGGAATCACCTGCTCGGGCGTGCTGACCACCGACGTGCTTGAGGTCTACCCGACGGCTCCCGGCACCTTCCCGGATGGCTATGCCGTGCACCACGCGCTGCCGACCGCGGCGAACACGATGAAGGTGGTGCTGAGCGTGCCGGCCATCGGAATTGGCGGCTCCTACTCCATCCCCGTGGCTGTCTACGCGGTAAACCGATGATCGCGGCAGCCGGGACCCTCAACCAGCGCGTCCAGTTCCTGCGGCGCTCCGCAGGCACGTACGGGGCGATCAGCGACGTTCAGTGGGGACGGCTCGAATACGAGCGGGCGGTCACGGTGAGCATCGTGGGTGTGACGCTCCAGGGGCGCGGCGGGCGACTTACGGTGCGCTCTTGCGATCTGACCCGCGGACTGAAGGTGGGAGATCGGTGCGAGCTTGACGGCGACGTTTTCACGATCACCATCCGCAAGGCCTCAGCGGTCAACGCGGACGACGTTCACCTCGAGATCGAATCGGCGCCGACGGCTGACCTCTACGCGCGGGAGATCGATCGCCGCGGCGAGGTGGTCTCGTTGCGACGGCGTAAGCCGAACAGCGTCCCGCCGACGTATGACGCCCAGATCGACGTCAGAGCCATCGTGACGGGCTATGCGCCATCCGAGCTGATCGGCGGCATCACGCAGGGCGACAGCCGGGTCATCATGCTGGCGAAGGACGTGGTCGCCGGTGGATTCCCGCTACCGTTCAAGGTCAGCAGCACCGACGTCGTCTTCGTGAACGGCGTGCAGCGGACCCTGAAGGCGATCGACGACAATACCCACCGAGTGGCCGGCGAGCTTCTCGCCTACGACTGCACGGTTCGGGGCTGATGGCCCGCGCCACCCGCCTGAAGCCGCTCGCCCGGGAGCTGACGATCGCCGTGCAGCGCGCACTCGCCCCGCAGGCACGGCAGAAGCTGATCGCCGGCGTGGCTCGGCGCGCGCTCGCTGATGCGGAGGAGGTGAACACTCGCGTGCTTGGCCGGACGCCGCAGCACAGCACCTTCGTGGACGGCAGGTCGGGCGCGCCGCTGGAATCGGTAAACCCCGACCGCGGTGAGATCGTCTTCCGCTTCAACTTCGCCACCGACCTGTTCGAGTGGGTCGAGGAGCAGCTCATCATCCACTCGCCGGTGGGCGATACGCCGAAGAGTCCGGAATACAGCAAGAGCCACATCTTCTTCGCAGACGGCGAGCAGGCTGATCCTGCTGCGCCCGGCGAGGGCGACGTGTTCGTGTTCCTCTCGACGGTGCCCTACGCGCGAAAGATTGAGCGAGGGCTGTCTTCGCAGGCGCCGGAAGGTGTCTACGAGGTGGTCGCGGCCCTGGCCCAGCGCCGGTTCGGCAATCTCGCTCGGATCCAGTTCGGCTACCGCTCCTTCCAAGAGGGCGCGATCGTCTACAACGTGGGCAAGACCGAGCTGCGCCAGCGATACGGACGCGCCACCGCTCACGAGCTGATCAAGCGGGAGCGCGATACACGCCAGCCCGCCATCATCATCACGATGCGCTGACGCCATGGCCAAGAAGCACGTCGTCGCGACGGTGAAGCAGGTGCTCACCGATTGGACCCCCGTGTCCGGAGGCAAGCCGGACATCGTCTATCCCTACGGCGACGGACAGATCCCGGCCGCTCCGAGCCCGTACCTGTTCGTGCAGTTTCCAGTCGCGAATGGCGAGCGCACGACGCACAGCCGCAGCTTCGTCGAGGAAGGCGCAGCACGGATCGTCATTTTCTCGGAAGCGGGCGGCGGCATCGACTGGCCGCTTGAAATCGGCGAGCAACTCGCCGCGCTCTTCCGGGCGAAGAAGATCAATGGCGTCGAGTTTCTGACACCGACATCGCCGCTGATCAACGACGATAACAACGAGGTCAATCAAGTAAAGACCTCTGTCGTCGTTCCGTACCTCTATCACTTCGACGATCCCGACGAGGATTGACGAGGGACTGAGATGGCCGCGCAGCCCAGCGCGCGCCGGTGCGAACCCTTCTGCGGCATGGGCAGCCGTGACAATCGAAAAGGACACCTGTCATGGCGATCAAAACCGCCTCAGGAACTCGCATCTGGATCGGCCCGGCAGTCGATCCGGACGTCGTCACCCTCACCAGCCTGAAGGCCCTGACCGGTTGGGTCGAGATCAAGAAGGTCGAGGACTACGGTGAGTTCGGCGACTCGTCCGGCTCCGTCGAATTCTCCGAGGTCGGCCGCGGCCGCAAGGAGAAGGCGAAGGGCGTGCGCGATGCCGGCACCCTGTCGCTCAAGGTCGGCCTCGTCCAGGGCGACCCCGGTCAGCTCGCGCTGATCGACGCGGAGGCTTCGTCTTCGAACTACGCCTTCCGGATGGAGACCCCGGACGCTCCGATCGACGGCGATCCCAACACGGTCGAGTATTTCGCCGGCCTCGTGATGGGCAAGAAGAAGAACGTCGGCACCACGGACAACGTCCTGCGCCGGACCTTCGACATCGGCATCAACTCCGAGATCTTCGAGGAGCTCGGCAACATCGCCTGATCCAGTTCACGCACGGCTGCTCGCCCCCTCGGCGGCCTGTGCGTGAGGGGCGTGGCGTTCGTCGGGAGCGCCACGCCCCACCACCCGAATCCCGGCAATCCCGAAACCAGGAATTTCGACATGGATCTCGACGATCTCGACACCATCGCTTCGGCCGACGCTGGCGTGAAGATGGAGCTTCGCCACCCGGGCACCGACGAGGTGCTTCTGCAGGCCGACGGCGTCACCCCCGTCACGCTGACCCTGCTCGGCCAGGACAGCAAGGCCTACAAGCACGCCGAGCGGCGCGCGGCCGATCGCCGGATGGCGCGGCAGGCCGAGCGCGGCGGTCGCGTGGCGCTCACCTCCGCGGCGCTCGAGGAGGATCAGCTCAACCGGCTGGTGGCCACCACGACCGACTGGAGCGGCATCCGTTGGGGCGGCGTGGACCAGCCGTTCAACGCGGACAACGTGCGCGCCATGTACAAGACCTGGCCGTGGGCCCTGGAGCAGGCGGTCGCCTTCCAGGAGAAGCGTGCCAATTTTTTGAAGACGCAGCCGGCGACCTGATCGCCTACGCGGAGCAGGTGGCGCGGAAGGACAAGGGTCTTTCCGTGCCGTTCGCCTTGGAGCACGTCTGGAACGGCTTCTGTGCTTTGGCCGGCACCCGGGGCAACAACGGCTTCGGTCTCAACCCGATCACGTTCGGCGAGATCGCGGCCTGGGACGCGCTCACAGGGGCGCGTCTCACGCCGTGGGAGGTCGAGCTCATCAAGCGGATCGACTCCACCGTCCTGCCGATCCTCAACTCGAAGGACAAGGATCGGGAACAGGAGCCGGACACGGTTGCCGCAGCGGATGACATCGCCGGCGTCCGGAGCGTGATGAGTATCCTGAAGGCCAGAGCCAAGGCGGTCTACGGCAAGAAGCCGGCGAACGCCTAAGCAGGCAGCCTCAATCCAAGACGATGCCTTCCTTCGCACAGACGGCTCTGGTGGCGTACTGCCCGCTGTCAGAGCCGGTGATGCTATTGGGCAGGAAAATCGTGTTGTTCTTGAACATCGTGCCGACGAACGCGGTGTCTCCCGCGTACCCGCCGTAGGTGTTCTTGGCATTCACAAAGCCGCAGACTTTGAGAATGCCGGCTGAGTCTCTTGCGGCGATGAATGGCCTATCAAAGCGCGCGCTGTCGGGATCTCTGAGGCTCTGTCGGACACCCTTCTTCACCGCCTCAATCTGCTTCGGGGTCAGTTTCGTCGGTTGTGCCGCCTCCTGCGCGCTGGCCGGGCCAAGCAAAAGCAGCCCGGCCAAAACTGAACCCTGAAATCGCATTCCCGCCTCCTGACCAACGGCGCGCACATAGGCGCGACGGGTCAAGGCGACAACCTGAGGAGATCCGATGGCCGATCTCGACACGATCCAGGAAGTCCGGATTGTCGCCACGACCGAGGGCGATCAGGATGCCGTCCGTGCCATGGGGCAGGTCGGCGCCGCGATCGACAACGTCGTGGTCAAGACGGACAACCTGTCGAAGGCCCAGATCAGCGCGCAGCGGCAGCTCGACGCGACCGCCCGGAAGTACGACCAAGAGTACCGTGCGCTTCAGGATCTCGCTCGCGCGCAGCAGGTGCTGGACCGGGCCCGTTCGCAGGGGCTTTCCGGAACTGACGCTTTCGCCCGGGCACAGGACGCCGTCAGCGCGAAGCTGGCGCTGGTTAGCCAGCAGACGCTGAATGCCGCGGCCACCATCCAGCAATTGGCGCAGGCTTCCGGAGCGCAGAGCAGCATCAACTTCAGCGTCGGGGTGGCCGACGACTTCAACGCGGCCGCGCGCGCGAAGGACATTGAGGCCTACGGCAAGTCGCTCGACGAGCTCCAGGCTCGTTTCGATCCGCTGTTCGCCGCGCAGCAGCAGTACCGGGCCGAGGTTGCTGCCATTTCGGAGGCTGAGAAGCTTGGGGCGCTCACGCAGCAGCAGGCTGCCAAGGCAGTCGACTTCGCCACCAACCGCTACAACAACCAGCGGATCGAGATCCAGAAATCCGAGGATGCGAATGCGCGCCTCGCGAAAGGTGTCGGCCTCAACGCCTACGCCTGGCAGAACCTCTCCTATCAGGTGAATGACGTCGTCACGTCGCTCGCGTCCGGCATCTCGCCGTTCCAGACGCTCGCCCAGCAGGGCGGCCAGATCTTCCAGATCCTGCAGTCCGGGCAAGGCGGCGTCGGCGGCGCGCTGAAGGGCATCGCGGATCGGCTGCTGGCGATCAACCCGCTGGTCGGTGTGTTCGGCGCGCTGGCGGTCGGCCTCGGCCTGGCGGCGATCGCGGCCAATAACTTCGCCAAGGCGCAGCGCGACGTGCAGTTGGCGCTGCTCGGTTCGGGGCAAGGCGCCGGCCTGACCGCTGATCAGATCCAGGCGCTCGCCGAGAAGGCATCCCGCTCGTCCACCATCACGGTCTCGGCCGCCCGAGACATCGAGAAGGCCTTCCTCGATGGCGGCAAGGTCTACGGTGAGGTGTTCGCCAAGGGGATCACCGCAGCCGACGATTTCGCCAAGGCGTCCAAGCAGGACGTGGGCGACGCTGCGAAGTTCATCGCCGGCGCGCTCAGCAACCTCGGTGGCGGTGGATTCGAGGATCTCGCCAAGAAGGCCGGTAACTTCGATTCCGAGTTTGAGAAGACCGTTCGGGAGGCGATCCGCAACGGTGACGACCTCAAGGCCCAGCAGCTTGTGGTCGAGCGGTTCGGCGAGGCCTTCGACAAGGCGTCGTCGAAGGCGACCGGCCTGCAGTCGATCCTCCAGCGCGCCGACCAGACGTTCAAGAACGCGGCCGAGTCGTTCGGCAAGGCCGTGTCTCAGAGCTTCAACGGCGCGCCGCTCCAGCAGCAGATCGACCAGCTTAACGCCGCGCGGAAGAACGCCGTCGCTATCGGCGAGGCGAGCGGCCAACCGGCGGACACGAGCGCCATCGACTCCAAGATCCGGAGGCTGACTACCGCCCTCGGCGAGCAGACCGCCGTTGCTCAGAAGAACGCCGTGGCGGTCCGTGCGAACGCGGACGCCAACGACAAGGTGGTGACCTCAATCTCGGCGCCGGTCCGGTCCCTGAAGGATTTGCAGGACGGCTACGCGACCGCGAACAAGGCGGTGAACGCCTTCGAGGCGCAGCAGGCTGCCGGCGTGAAGATCCCGGTCGACCAGTACAACGCGGCCAAGGAGTCCCTGGCCGGCTACTCTGCCGGCATCAAGGCCTATGCGCTCGCGAACGGCGCCGCCGGCATCGAGGCGGAGAAGGCCCGAAAGGTGCTCGCCGCTGGCCTGCAGACGATTCAGGCGGTGACGCCCGAGCAGAGGGCAGCGGCTCAGAGCGCGACGGTGCTGGCCAACGCCTTCGGCACCGCGGAGTCCGGCACCAAGCGCTCGCGCGAGGCGGCAGAGGCCTACAAGCGGTCCATGGCCGAATCCACCCAGGCAACGGTGAACGCGAACCGGGCCACGGACGAGTCGGCCAAGACCAGCAACCAGCTTGCTGAGGCGACCGTGAAGCAGGGCAACTCAATCGAGTTCCTGCGCGCCAAGCGGCAGGCCGAGACCGAGGCGGCGAACGGCACCATCTCGCAGTCCGACGTCGAGACCCGGACCAAGAAGATCCTGTCCGAGCAGATCGCCACGCTGAATGCGCAGCGGGCTGCCGACATTCGGAGCGCGCGGGATAGCGCAGGCGCACAGCAGCGCGCGAACGATGCTGTGGCCTCGGGTAAGCTCGTATCCGCCGACGCGGCGCGTCAGGTGCAGCTCTACAACCAGCAGGCTCAGCTTCAGCGCGAGATCGACGCCGCCACCGGCGACGAGAGAGTCGCCCTCACGGCGCGCCTGAAGGAGCTCACCGCTGCCACGGAAGCGCAACTCGACGCGGACAAGCGCGCGCAGGTTCTCTCCATGTCGGAGGAGACCAAGCGCCAGATCGACATGCTCACGAAGGAGGGCGAGCTCCTCGGCGCGAATAACCGGGACCGCGCCATCGCGATCGCCCAGCTTCAGGCCGAGCAGAGCCTCAAGCGTCAGGGCATCAGCATCACGGCGCCCGAGAGCATCGCCTACATCAATCAGGAGAAGCTGAAGGCTGACGTCACCTACGCCAAGGACCAGTACACCCGGCTCGCGCAGGATATCTCCTCGGCGATCGGTGGGATCTTCGACGACCTGACCTCGAGCGGCAAAAAGAGCTTCGCCTCGTTCGCAGACAGCTTCTCAAAGGGCTTCTCGCGGATCGGCTCACGGGTGCTGGAGCAGAACATCATCCAGCCGCTCATCAGCGGTGGGCTCGACGGTAAGGGCGGCGGCACTAGCAGCTTCTTCTCGAATTTGCAGAACCTGTTCGACGGCCAGAAGCTGGAGAAGGCCATCTCGACCGGATCCGAGGAAGGCATCTTCTCGGGGCTGAAGAGCCTGTTCGGCGGCAACAAGAGCGGCGCCTCCAACGGCGGGTTCGCTATGGGGGGCCTGGGACAGGGCCTCGCTGCGGCCGGCATCGGCGGCTCGATCGGCTATCAGTCGCAGTCGCCCCTGATTGGCGCGCTCGGCGGCGCGGCGGCCGGGTTCGCGGTAGGCAATGTCCCGGGCGCGCTGGTCGGTGGCGCGGCGGGTCTGATCGGCGGCATCTTCGGTGAGTCCCAGGCCAAAAAGGAAGCCAAGAAGAAGCTGCAGCAGGAGCTCCAGGCCCGGCGCGAGGCGCTGGAGCAGGCTCGTCCGCAGATCGAGCAGCTTGCCCTCATGTTCGAGGGCGGCTCAATCGGCAACGTCGGCAAGCAGATCGCTGATGCCGAGGCGCAGCTAAGGCAGGCAGCAAAGACGGCCAGCGAAGGCGGCGATCAGGCGCTCGCCGACAAGCTGATGAAGGACTACCAGACCTATGTGGCCCGGATGACGGCGGTGTTCGCCGATGGCTTCGAGGGCACGCTGAAGGAGGTCCGAGCCGGCTTCGGCACCAGCGGTCCGTTCGCGCAGGCGCTGTCCCAGGTCCAGCAGTTGGGCGAGGCGATCAAGGGCTTCGTGGCGGATTCCGGCCGGCTCGGCAGCAGCGATGCCATCGCGCGGGCCCGTGAGGCTGCGGTCGAAGACGCGCTCAGCCAACTCGACGCGCCGAAGGAGCTCTCCTCGACCGAGACCGAGCTATCCCGGATCCAAGGCACCGCGGCCGGCCTCAACCAGGTGCTGAAGGATCTCGGGTTCTCCGCAGACGATACCGCGAAGATCATCAACGACCGCACCATCAAGGCGCTCGACGCCCTGAAGGACAAGTTCAACGACGATCTCGGCCGGAAGATCAACGACGCCCAGAACAAGTCGTACCTGAACGACGCCGCGGACCTCATCAAGGAAGTCGCGGGCCTGCGGGCGGACGCGACGTCGGTAGGCGGCGATCTCGGGGCGGTGGACACCTACTTCACGGCGGCTGCGCAGAAGCTGGTCGACGGCAGCCAGCTTGTCGGGAGCGCCTTCAACGACCTGATCGCCAAATTTCCGGAGCTCCAGGGCAAGGTCCACGAGTATTCCGAAACCGCCTCGATGAGCGCGGATCAGGCCGCCAAGGCTGCGGCTCAGGCCCTGTCCGAGATCCAGGACCGCAAGCGCGGGTACGAGGATCGCGCCTTCGCGGTGAACTTCAGCGACGACAGCCTGTCGACCAAGCTGACCGCCTTCGACCGCACCGCCGAATGGGACCAGTGGACCGAGATGGCCAAGGGCGGCCAAGCGCTCGACGACCTGATCGCGACCCAGGTGCTTGAGCGGAACAAGCTGATCGCCGACTACAATGCGGCGGTGAAGGAGCGCCAGCTCACCTTCCAGGATCGCACCTTCGCCGCGACGAACGACACGACGACCTTGGCCGGGCAACTTGCCGAATACGACCGCAAGGCAACCCAGGAGCGAGTCGAGGAGGTCAAGGCCGGCGGCGATGCTATCGCTGATCTGGAGCAGGCGCAGGGCGCCGAGCGCCTCAAGATCATCAACGACTTCGCCAAGCAGGCGACGGACGCGCTCAACGCCCGGCTGAAGGGCTACGCGGACCGGTACTTCACCGCCACGAACGACTCGACCACGCTGGGCGGCCAACTCGACGCCTACAACCGGCAGGCGCTCCAAGAGCGCGAGGACGAGATCAAGGCCGGCGGCGAGGCATTGGCCGAACTGGAGCAGACCCAGGCCGCCGAGCGGCTGAAGATCATCTCCGATTACGGGAAGCAGGCCGCCGATGCTCTGAAGCAGCAGATGGACGCGGCTCAGACCGCGTTCGACGCCTTCGCCAAGAACATCAAGACGTTCCTCGACGGGCTGAAGACGGGGACGGATTCGCCGCTCGCGCCGAAGGACCGCCTTGCCGAAGCTCAGGCGCAGTACAGCGCGCAGCTCGCCCTGGCGCAGGGTGGCGACCGGACCGCGCTCGACAACATCACGCAGTATGCCTCGGCGCTGCTGGACGCGAGCAAGGCCTACAACGCCTCAAGCAGCGCCTATCAGGCCACCTTCCAGCAGGTGCAGCAGACGCTTGCGGCCCTGCCGACGCAGATCTCGGCCGAGCAGTTCATCGTCAACGCGATCACGGACAGCAAGGTCGCAGTCGTGACGGCGACGCAGGCGATGCAGGCGCAGCTCTACGCCGGTCTCCAGGCCAACAGCCCAGGGCTGGTCGCGGCGGCGCTGTACGCCAACTTCGCGATGCTCGACACCTCGGTGAACGGCCTGCTAGACTTCAACGAGTTCTTGGCCGGCCTCGGGCCGCTCGCGACCTCATCCGAGCAGATCCAGGCCCGGCAGATCTTCAACGCGATCGACGCGAACGGCGATGGCCAGATCAGCAAGCTGGAGGCTGCGAACGCCTCGTCGTTCCGCGTCGAGCAGTACACCGCTGCGACCAACAGCAACGCCGCGGCCACCAGCGCCAACGCGGCGGCTACGAACAACACCGTCGCGGTGAACAACGACATCACGGCTGGCCAGAGCAACATCCTGGCCCAGCAGAACGCGATCCTGTCGGGACAGAACCAACTGCTCGACAGCATCAACGGCCTGTCGTCGTCCCAGGTCCAGCTTCAGCAGCAGCTTGTGAACCTCAACGCCTCCATCAACGATCAGAATTCATTCGTGCAGCAAAACACCGCGCGCACCAATGCATTCATGGCGGCGCAGGGCGATTACTATGGGAACACCTACAACGTCCAATCGCTGATGCTGAATAACCTGCGCAGCGCCAACGCTAAGAATGGCGCGGTGACCTATGCCACCGGCGGCTGGATCAGCGGCCCAGGCACCGGAACGTCGGATAGCATCGCGGCGCGCGTGTCGAACGGCGAGTTCGTCGTGAACGCGGCCTCGGCGCGGGTCTACGGCCCGTGGCTGGAGGCGATGAACGACAACCGCTTCACGATGCCGGCGCTGGCCATGCCGATGCCGGTCTCGGCTGGCATGGGCGGCAGCGATGCGATGCTGGCCGAGTTGCGGGCCCTCCGCGAAGAGGTCACGGCCCTGCGGAGCGAAAACCGTGAGGATAGCCGGATGGTGGCCAGCACCACCGCTGCCGGCGCCCGCCACGTCCGCGAGGGCGTGGACGATCACAAGGCCGAGACCCGCAAGGGCAACACCGATCGGCGGCAGGACGCCAGCCGACCCCGCACCGCGGGCACCAAGGCCGCCTGACCGGCCCACCCCTTCACCCTGAAGCCAACCCTACCTTCGCTGAGAGGACGCTGACCCATGGCCGGAGCACTGACCGACTACGCCGAGAAGAAGCTGCTCGATCACCTTCTCGGCAAAGCCGCCTACACGATGCCGACGACGGTGTACCTGGGCCTGCTCACCGCGGACCCGACCGATACCGGCTCGGCCACCAGCGAGATCCCGACCACGGGCGGGACCGCTTACACGCGGATGGCGATCACCGCGAGCATGACGGCGGCCGATCCGACGGCCGGCAGCAGCTCGAACAGCGCGGCGATCAACTTCCCGGTGGCCGGCGCCGATTGGGGCAACATCGCCTTCTTCGGCATCTTCGACGCGCCGACCGGCGGTAACATGCTGATGAAGGCGCCGACCAACACGACCCGGCAGATCCTAGCCGGGGACCAGTATGTGGTCTCGCCCGGTCAGCTTGCCGCGTCGCTTGACTGATCGACTGACGCGCCACCGTGCTCGGCTTCTCGCCCCTATCGCAGACCCCGATCTCTGCCCGACCGAACGTCGGGACAGTGCAGACCGGGGCTGGCTCGTTCACGGCGAGCGCGACCGCGTCCCTGGCCGCGGTGCTCGTGCGCCGCGGCGGGTCCACCCTGCAGGGAACGGCGACGGCGACCCAGCGCGCCAACGTCATCACCGTTGGGTCCGGTTCGTTCCTGGCGAGCGGTTCGCTGTCCGCCAACGGTGGGCGCGTCATCAAGGCGGCGGCCAGCTTCTCTGCCGCGGCCACGGCGACCATGGCCGGCCTGCGCCTCGCATTCGGCGCTGCGGCTCTGTCCGGATCGGCCACCCTCAGCGGCGCGAGCGTGCGCGTCCGGTTTGGCGCCGCGACCTTTTCAAGCTTCGCCTCGACCAGCCTTGTCGCGACGCGGATCATCCAGGGCGCGACCAGCCTCAGCGCGCTGGCAGCAGCGAGCCTCAAGCCGACCCGGGTTCGCAACTCGCCGGCCGCCTTCGTCGGCATCTCGACCCTGTCTGCGGACTCCGTGCGCCGGCGGTACGGCGCCGCCTTGTTATCGGCCGCAGCCGCCGTGCAACTCTCGGCGCTGCGCATCCGGCCCGGGTCCGCGTCCTTCGCGATCACCTCGTCCGCCTATGGTCGCGGTGGTCGGATCATTCAGTTCTCGGGCGCCGCCCGCGCGACCGCGTCGCTGGTCGGAACCGGCGCCATCCTCAAGTTCGGCGGGGCCACGCTGGCTGCTGCGGCGAACGCGAGCCTGCAGCCGTTCCGCATTCGCTACGAGGGCGGCAGGTTCAACATCTCGTCGTCGGCGCGGATGACGGGCACGGGCGGCTTCCAGGATCTGTTCCTCGATCCTCGCATCCGCCTCGTCTGGGCGTTGGAGATCTCGGCCTATCCTATGTCGGATCGTAACGCGGCATGATGGGCTTCGGACCTCTCAGCGTCGCGCCGATCTCCTCGGCGGACAGCGGTTCCTACGGCGCGATCTTCTCCGCCTCGGCAACCCTGCGCGGCAATGGCGTGCGAGCCCGTCAAGGCAGCGCCTCCATCGCGGCACAGTCCTCCGCATCGGCGGCCGGCCGGCGCATCCGCACCGGATCGGCTGCGCTCCAGGGTACGGCCTCTGCGAGCCTCTCCGCCCGGATGCGGTTGGTCGGGTCAGGCCGATTCAAGGCGACGTCGACCCTGCGCGGGAATGGCGTCTACACGGCGCACGGCGGCGCGGTGCTCACCGCGACGTCGCTGGCGAGCCTGGATCCGAACGTCCGCATCTACGCCGCGACGGACGAGTTCATCACGCAGCCCAGCGACACCCCGGCGAGCACCCCGTTCCTGGGGACCGTGCAGCAGGTGATGCGGTTCGACCGCTCAATCATCAACGGCGGGCGGATCGGACAGGTCACCGCCGGCTGGGGCGAGATGACCCTGATCAACGCCGAGGGCGATTACGACGAGCTGATCTCGAAATACTCGGTCGATGGCCGCCGCATCACGGTGAAGGTCGGGATCAAGGATTCGCCCTACGCGAACTACCAGACCCTGTTCGACGGCACGGCGGCCGACTGGCAGGTCGAGGAGGCGCTCCTCCGCATCCAGATCCGGGACAACTCCTACCAGATGGAGTTGCCGGCGCAGCCGAAGATCTATGGCGGCTCGGGCGGCATGGACGGGACCGAGGATCTGAAGGGCAAGCGCCTGCCGCTCGCGCTGGGTGAATGCGCGAACGTAACCCCGGTCACGCTGGTGCCGAACCTGCTGATCTACCAAGTCAACAGTGGGCCCATGGAGGCGGTCACGGCGGTCTACGATCGCGCCGTGCTCCTCACCTTCGCTCGGGATTTCCCGACGGCGGAGGCGCTGTTCTCCGCGACGACAGGCGGCGCCGGCAGCGGCGCGGACGTCGAAGCGGGCGAATACGGCACCTGCCTCGCTGCCGGCCTCATCCGCCTCGGCGGCTCCCCGGTCGGGGCCGTCACCTGTGACGTGCGCGGTGACAAGACCGGCGGCGTCTACGTGAACACCACGGCCAGCATCGTGCGCCGGCTTCTGGCGATCGGCTCGAAGGTGCCGGATCCGACCGGTCTCTCGGTGCCGACCTTCGCCGAGGTCGAGCGCGTGCAGCCGGCCGTCATCGGCTACTGGCTCGACGGCTCGGCCGACACCAAGGTGATCGATGCGGTGGCCGACTTGATGGGCGCGGTCGGCGGCTGGGCCGGGATGCGCCGGAATGGCCGCCTTGAGGTGGCGATCTTCACACCACCGAGGGGCCAGCCCGCGGCCTCCTACGACCGCATCGACATCGTGGACATCGACCGACAGAAGCTGCCCGATCAGCTCTCGCCGCCGCCCTACCGCTTCCGCGTCGCCTGGGGGCGGAACTGGACGCAGCAGACCGACGTGGCCGGGCAGGCGGGCGTGACCGACGACCGGGTCGCCCGCCTGAAGGAGAGCTACAGCCTCGCCACCTCGGAT
Source organism: Methylobacterium sp. PvR107 (assembly GCF_017833295.1). Lineage (NCBI taxonomy): Bacteria > Pseudomonadati > Pseudomonadota > Alphaproteobacteria > Hyphomicrobiales > Methylobacteriaceae > Methylobacterium > Methylobacterium sp. PvR107. The sequence goes on along the minus strand of NZ_JAFIBW010000001.1, from coordinate 1,979,235 downwards.
GCGGTCACCGGCCAGCGGGTCCAGCGCAACCATCCGCTGGCGCAGGATCCGGACCCGATTCAGGCCTACTTCCGCGACCAGGCCGACGCGCAGGCCGAGGCGGACCGCCTGCTCAACCTCTTCGGCCCGGTCCAGTCGCTCTACCGCATGACAGTGAAGATCCACCCGTTCGCCCACGAGATCGGCGAGTGCGTGTTCGTGACCTTCCCGCGGTGGGATCTGAAGGCGGGCCGCCTCCTGCGCATCGTCTCGCTGACCGACGACACGGACGCCGAGACCGTCGAGATCATCGGATTCGGTTGATGACCCGCCCCTGGAATGCAGCCATCGCCTACGCGAACCTCGCGGACGGCGGGATCGTCCGCGCCTCAAGCGCCAGCCAGCTCGCGCCGCCGGCCCGGCTGCAGAACCCGCACGTCGCCCGCAAGTGGCGTGGCGACAACAACCCCTCGGAGTACCTGACCGTCGACCTCGGCGACGTGCACGACGTCGACACGGTCGCAATCATGGGCCTGACCCTGACCGCCGCCGGCACGATCCGGGTGCGGGCCTCGGCCACGGACACTTCGGCGCTGATGGCCGAGGCCTACGACAGCGGACCGATCACCGGCGCGGTGGATCCGCGATACGGCATGCTGGTCCACCTGCTGCCGGTGCTGGTGCAGGCGCGCTACGTCCGGATCGATCTGGAGCAGCCCGGCGCCACGTACATCGAGGCCGGTCGGCTGTTCGTCGGGCGGCGCTGGCAGTTCGCCTACAACTTCGGCTTCGGTTGGGGCCGCGGCTACGTCGACCTGTCGAAGCGCACGCAGAGCCGCGGCGGCCAGACATACGTCGACCCGAACGTCTCCTTCCGCACGGTGAGCCTGTCTTTCGAGGTGATCACCGAAGCGCAGCGCCTGAGCTTCGTCGATGACGTCGACCGGCTGAATGGCCAGCGCGTCGATGTGCTCTTGGTCACCAATCCCGCGAGCCCGAACCTCGGACGGGACTCGATCTGGGGCCTGCTCGACGACCTCGATCCGATCACGCAGCCGGCCACCTGGATTGCGGGCATGCCGGCCTACGCCAAAGCCTACAAGATCTCGGAGCGACTGTGATGGCCCTGAAGCTCGCTGACCGCGTCAAGGAGACGACGACCACGGAGGGCACTGGCGACATCACGCTTGCCGGCGCCGTGAACGGCTTCCTCGCCTTCTCGTCGAGGCTGAGCACCGGCGACATCACCTTCTACGCCATCGTGCTCGGCACGCAGTGGGAGGTGGGCATCGGCACGCTCACCGCGGCGACGACGCTGAAGCGGACTACGGTGCTGTCCAGTTCGAACGGCGACGCCCTGGTCCCGTTCGCTGCCGGCACCAAGGAGGTGTTCATCGACCTCCCCGGCACGCTGGCCGACCGCATCGCCGACTTCGCGATCTCGGAGGCCTCCGTCGCCTCGGCCGCCACCGTGGATCTCGGCGCGCAGAACAGCCGCAAGATCGCGATCACCGGCACCACGGCGATCACCAGCTTCGGCACCCGGGCGCACGCTGAGAAGCTGCTGCGGTTCACGGGAGCCTGCACGCTCACCTACGACGCCACCGCGCTTATCCTGCCGGGCGGCCAGAGCATCGTCACGGCCGCCGGCGATACCGCGCTGGCCACGTCGGACGCGAACGGCAACTGGCGGATCCGGCACTATCAGCGCGCCGACGGCAGCGGGATCCTCAACCCGGGCACGTCGTGCGGAACCGTCACCCTCTCCGGTGGCAATCTGCTGTTCAAGCCGTTCCGCGGCAACGTGGTGATGGTCGGCGGCGTCCTGCGCACGATCCCGACGGCTGGCGTCCCGCTGGCGCCGACCGGATTGACCGTCGGCACCCGCGTTTACGGCTATCTCTACTGGAACGGTACGGCCCTCGCGGCTGAAACGTCGACCACGGGCTACGTCGTCGACCCAGCGACGGGCATGGCTTTGAAGAACGGCGACGCCTCGCGCACGCTCTACTTGCAGACCGTGCCGATCGCAGGCCCGGCGTTCTCCCTCGCGCAGACCCGCTCGTGGTTCAACGACCCGGGCCAGATGGTCCAGTTGGTGGCGCCCAACTCGTTCGTCGGCACGGGCGGCTCGGCCTATGATGGCGGCACGATCCCGGCCAGCCTCGTCGCGTCGCTCCTGCTCTGGGCTGGAGATACCATCGAGGCGGCGTTCACGGCGTCCGGCGTCGGCAGCTCACCCACCACCGTGAACTTCGCCACAGCCTTCGTTCTGGACGGCTCACCCGTGGGCGACCGCGGCGTGGGCTCCAACGGTGGCAACGACAGCACCTACAGCCCGGTTTCGATCGGAGCGGCGTGGACCGGCTTGTCCGAAGCGCTGCACACCATCGGGGTGATCGGGCGCAATCCGTCGGGTAACGGCGCCTACTTCACCTACGCCTCGATCACCGACACCGCGAAACCGACCCTAAGAGTGAACGTGCGGAGGGCTTTGACGTGATCGGTTTGCGCTACCACACCCCGGGCAACACGAAGCAGGTCGAAGTCACGATCCCGGACGGCGAGACCTTCGGGGGCTTCCCGGGCCCGACCACGATGGTCGTGCTCGACACCGGCGAGGATGGACCGCTCGCTGCCGCCGTGCGCGAGGCGTTGAAGGACGGACAAAAGGTCGACGCGGCCGCAGAGCCGACCCAGCCCGGCGTGCCCTCGCAGGTGCCGATGTGGGCGGCTCAGGCCGCCCTCAAGCAGGCCGGCGTGTACGACGCGATCAACGCCCAAATTCTCTCAATGGAGGCCAGCAACCCACCGGTCTTCTTCGCCTGGACGATGGGCAACTTCGCCTCGCGGCAGAGCGCCTTCATCGCCACGCTCGCCAGCCAGTTCGACATGGACGACGCGCACATCGACGCGGTGTTCGTCGCTGCCGACCAGATCGCTCAGGTCGCGGGCTGATCTCGGCCTGACGATTGCGGTCAGGCCGATGTAGGGTCGAGGTTCGGCGGCTGCTTCAGGATCTCAGTGAGTGCAGTGGCATCAGTCGGCTGCAGCTCGCACGATCTCGTCCTCGGATAGGAACTCGCCGTCGGGACCACGCACGCCGAGCACGTGCTCTCCTCGCGCCAACGCCGCGCGAGCCAGTTTGATCGCCTCCTGCCGGGACCCGCACTCGTCGGTGACGAGGCCCTCGTGCGTGAGCTGGACGGGGTCTGCGTGGGTGATGCGCCAAGCCATGTCGCTCTCCTTCGATCCACGTGTTCGCTCAGGTAGCGCCCGGGGCGAGGTCGTCGAACGAATGCACCCGGGTCGCTCAACCCAATAACGCCTCCGCGATCGACTCGTTCGCGATCGGCGAGCCGTGAGACCTCGAAGTGCTGCTGGTGCGCAGCTGATCGCCTTCACCGCTCTTTGAAATTGTGAGGATCACCATGGACCGAACCGTGCCCGCGGGCGCGGCGCTTCTGCTCGACTTCATCGCGGGTTTCGAGGCGCCGAAGGGCTATGACACCGTCTACGCCAACAAGATGGCGCAGATGCCGAAGCCGCTCACCAGCATGACGCTGGCGGAGGTGATCGCGGACGGCCCGCGCCGGACCAAGACGTTCGGCTCGTCGGCGTGCGGCCGCTACCAGTTCATGACCGCGACGCTCCAGGACCTCCGGAAGGAGATGGTCCTGATGGGCACGGACCGGTTCACGCCGGACTTCCAGGATCGGCTCGCCCTGAAGCTCCTCCAGCGGCGCGGCTACGACAAGTTCATGGCCGGGAAGATGACCCGGGCGGCGTTCGGCTTGGCCATCGCGCAGGAATGGGCCTCGTTCCCTGTGCTGGAGGCGTGCAAGGGTGCCAGCCGGTCGCTCGCGCGCGGCCAGAGCTACTATGCTGGCGACGGGCTCAACAAGGCGCTGGTGAAGCCCGAGGCGGTCGAGGCGGCACTCACCCGAGCCTTTGCCACCAACTCGGTCGCCGTTGCCCTCGGGGCGCCGCCCGCCACGCCGATCAAGACGCCGGCGGCGATCGCGTCGCCCGCACCGGCCAGCCCGCTCGTGGCGCCCGCGCCGCGCCGCGCTGCGGATCCGCCTCCGCCCGACAATGGCGGCATCACCAAGCCGGAGCCCGGCCTGCTGGCCAGGATCGCCGCGCGGCTGCGCGCCGCCTACCCTCGGAAGGACGCCTGACATGGCCCGTATAGGCGTTCTGCGCACGCTTGAGGGCGGGTGCCTCGGCTTCCACTGCCCCGGATGCAACGACATGCACGTGGTGCGCGTGGTGCCTGACGGCGGCCTGCCGTGCTGGGGCTTCAACCAGAATCATGAGCGGCCGACGTTCACGCCCTCCGTCCTCATAAGGGGCACCTGGTCGGATCCGCCTGTCACTCCGGAGAACATCGCTGAGTGGCGGCGGGCGCCATGGCCTCAGCGCAAGGTCGAGCGCGTCTGCCACTCCTTCGTGACCGACGGCCAGATCCAGTTCCTCGGCGACTGCACCCACGCGCTCGCCGGGCAGACCGTTCCCCTAACTGCGAGCGAGGACTGATCATGGCCAGTGGAATCGGCGGAGCGATCGGCTCCATCATCGGCGGTGCGCTCACCGGCGGCATCGGGCCCGCGATCGGAGCGGCGCTCCCAACCATCGCAGATACCGCGAAGGTGCTGGTCGACCGGCTCGTGCCGGACCCGAACGCGAAGGCCGCCGCCCAGGCCGAGATCGAGCAGGCGCTCACCCTGAGGGAGACGGCGCTCGTCAACGCAACCATGGAGATCGCCAAGGCGCAGTCCACGGTGAACCTCGCGGAGGCACAGGGTAACGACCGGTTCTCGGCGCGGTGGCGGCCGTCCGTCGGTTGGATCTGCGCCGCCGGCTTTGGCTACCAGTTCGTCCTCGCTCCTGTCCTGACCTGGGCGACGAACCTCGCGGGCGTGATGATTGGCGCCGCGATCCCGCCGGCTCCCACCCTGTCGATCAATGACCTCATGGTGGTGCTGACCGGCATTCTCGGCCTGGGCGGACTGCGCACGGTCGAGCGCGTCCAGGGCGTGCCCGGGGCCATGCCCGGCGGCACCAAAGGCTGACCATGCCTCAGGTCACCATCTCCAATTTGCGTGAGAAGCGATGGCTCCCGAAGAGCGACGGTACACGGTCGACGAGTGGCGGGAGATCCAGGCTCAGTACCGCGAGCAGCCCCGGCGTGGGGTCCGGACCATGTATCCAGACCCGCTGGACGAGTGCGAGCTAGGTCCGTTCGTGCCGGAGGGAGGCTTCGTTCACGGGCGTGGTCGCGCGGAATCACCAACGCCGCGCCACCAGCCACATGTGGAGAGTTGGATCTCCACGCTGAGCGCCGATGACATCGCGAAGCTGGAGATCCTGATCGCGCTCCGGCCTGAGACCGTGAAGTGGGTCGCCGAGAAGAACAGCCGCGAGCTCGAGCGGCTGGATGGCGCGGTCGAGTTCATCTCTTCCTCGCGCACGGCCGCCCGCGTTCTGATGTGGGTCTGCGGCACGGCGGTGGCCTTCGTGGGCGGCGTCGTCGCGCTGGCCAAATCGGGCTTCGACGCCTTCGCGCTGTTCCGGGGGCTGGGCAAATGACGCTGCGCATCTTCGGCTTCGCGTGCCTCGGCCTGATCTGCTCTGCGATCATCTCGACGGCCGGCCTGCTGGCTTGGTTTGCCGCTGATCGAGCAATGCCTGTTGAGGTGCTATCGTCTGAGGTGCTCACGCCTCGGGTGCGACCTGGCGACAAGCTCGTGATCCGGCAGCGCGTCCGGTACTCCCGGATCTGCTCTGCACACGTGGACCGGGTGCTCTACGACAGCCACACGCGGCGCGAGTTTCTTCGGGACGTCGATTACGAGTATCCGCCGCTCGGGCTCGGCACGCGCACGATCACCTTCGAGGAGGACGTGCCGGCTAACTTCGGCCCCGGTCCGGCGGAGTACCGGGCGCTCCCGAGCTACTCGTGCAACCCGCTCCAGAAATACTATTGGCCGATCACGCGGCCAGAGACGGTGCTGCGGTTCGACATCGCGGACGATGGCCAGCAGGCCTCTCCATGACCTGCCCGCCCGCGTCGCAGGACATGACCCTGGTCATCGCGCTGGCCGCGTTCCTGGCCGGGGTGATCCTCGGCAACCGGACAGCGCCGAAGGATCCGCCGCCCGGCTGATCGGAACCACGCCTCCGGTCGTGGGTCTACCAAGCACTCATGGCGAGACCCACCTCAAACCGCCCCGGCTCCGGCCGAGGCGGTTTTTTCGTGCGATCTGAACCTCTTCGATGGCGCGTGCGTTCCTCGGCTCAACAACTAGGGAGGTTCTTATGCGCTACCGCACTCTTATGGCCGCCGTGCCGCTGTCTGCACTCCTTGCTGGCTCAGCCTACGCGCAGGCGCCGGCCGCAACGCCAGGTGCGCCGACGAGCTCGCCGGGCGTGGCCACGCCCCAGGCGGGGTCGACTGGTGCTCCAGGTGCCGTCACAGGATCGCCGACCGGACAGCCGGCCGACACGCGATCAAACAGCTCCTCGTCTGCGGGTAATGCAAATCAGCCGGAACGTGCGGCGCCTCAGGGCGGCGGCGGTGGCGGGAACAAGTAGCCGCTGATCGCCATCCTCTGCGTACTCATTCTTCAGCCCCGCCGGCACCGCCGCGCGGGGTTTTTCTTTTGTTAGCCGTACCGCGCGACGATCTCCTTACACGCCTCGGAGCCATCCCGGCGTGCCTCCCTAGACTCCGCCCGCCCGGCTCGCGCTGAGGCGGGCTTTTCTTTGGGCTCGGCAGTGATATCGTCGCGCGTGACGCTCAACCCCTAGACGAGCGTCCTCCAACTATGCTCGCCCGGTCCGCCGTGGCGGGCATCTCTTTAACTATCACACAGCATCATGCGCATGGATCCAGCCGCGGCCAGGCCCCGAGGTATGGATCTGAGAAGCCCGCCCGGTTCGCCGGCGCGGGCTTTTTCGTGCGCAAAGCTGCGTTAATGCTTTTGTCCGTGAGGCGCGATGATTAAGCTAAAATCTACCCCATCGAAGCCGGCGTCGTTGGGCAATTCGTCCATCTGGAATTCAACTCCACTTGCTCGAAACGCGTTTATTATTGCGGCATCCTTAACGTTCGGGTTCTTGTGATTTCTTATTGTCAAATATAGACCGCGATCATCTTCACTATCGACCCACGCCATGCCCATATAAACTTTCAGACCCGCCGACTTGAAAGAGTCGGCAAATTGATTGGCAAGCGCAGAAATTGAAATATCGCCGGTCACAAATGATACGAATGCTGTCGGTCGAGGATTTAATTTCTCAAAATTTGTTCTGATGACATCCAGATCGTTTTGGCTCATTTTGGCGTATGGCGGCGCTGCCTTTATCGACAACAACTGCAATTTGTTTTGTGCCGCGACAAGCAGATCTCTTTGATCGTTGAAAGCCTGAAAATTCGCGTAAATAAATCCTGCAATAGCGAGAACTATACCGAACGCGAGCCGCAACCGATTTGATATTAACTTGCGGATGTAAGCTTCGTACCCCGTCCAAAACTGCTTGCAAATCCGTTCCGCAAGTAGTGGTCCGCCCGTTAAGATCAATGTCCAATGCTGCCAAACGGCGGATATATAGTCGGACAGCGCGCTAATCATAGCTGTTGCAATATGTGCGTGAAGGAGTGGGAGGGACCAAGAGGACGGGCTGATAGGATGGCCCGTTCGACAAAATTCGAGACGTTCAGGAAGCAGCCCGGGAACTTCTCAGGCGCCCGGGCCACAGGCGTGCTACGCCCGACGCATCTTCTTCGGGATCGGCCGCGGCGGGAGGCGCTTCGCGGGAGCATGTAGCCCGGCGGCCGCGGCTTTCGCGAGCAGACGCGGCAGGTACTCCAGGGCCCTGCTGTCGCGGCCGGCGAAGTAGGCCTCGGACTTCAGCGGCAGCCACGCGGTCCAGAAGTGCCGGCGGAACTCCGCCAGCATGTCGTCCGGGTAGGCCTTGGGCCACACGACGCGGCCATCCTCAAAGTCGTGCCGGTACTTAGGCAGCGCGTCCGTATCGATGCCCCACTCGTCGCGGAGCCACTTGCAGAACATGAGGCCCTGCGAGATGTCGGGCAGCAGGTGCTCGGGCAGCGTGTAGCCCATGTCCTCCATCGGGGCGATCAGCAGGATCGTCATCTCAACCAAGATGGAGAAGTGCCCAGCCGGAACGTTCGGATGGTTCGCGAGATGGCGGCGCAGATGGTAGGGCAGCGTCGGCCGCACCGCGGAGTGGCCGCGCATCCAGTCGTGGACCCACTTGCTCACCTGCACCGCGAAGATCGGCGAGCACCAAGTGGCCAGATTGATGGCGACCTGCGGGTGCACCCAAGTGCCCTGCAGCTCGGGCGTTCCGCCGCTAAGTGACTGAACTAACACCGAGGCCGGGATTCCGGTATCGGCCGCCAGCGCAGCGATGAAGGCCTTCGTGCCCTCGTTAGACGCGTAGTGGTTCCACCGCTTCCCGGTCGCCTGGCACATCGCGGTAGCGTTGATGTAGCCGTCGCTCGGCCGCTGGCAGACGAGGCCGCCGGCCGTCTTATGGGGGATCAGATCAAGATGATGCTGCACAGTGACAGGTCCTTAACCGTGTGTTGACGACACCGGCCAAGGGTCTGGACTCATCCTCCGGATCAGCGCTTAGATCCGGTTGCCCGAGGTGGTCCGGGTCTCTTGACCGGCCTCTCAACGGAAAGCCGCTTCGACTCGCGTCGGGCGGCTTTCTCGTTTTGAGACAGTCAGCATCCCCGCTCGCCGGCTTCGTGTCGACGTGCGGCGGTCATTCCGCGGACGATATCCACCGGTCGTGCCCCGGGAACACCACTCCGGGACGCCTCTGTGGACAATCAGCACCTACGAGGAATTGGCCTGTGAACAAGCCGGTTGATCGCCCTGGCCCTTGAGGTAGAGCGCCTCCCGGTGGCGCACCTGAAGGCAGCGGCGGCGGTTGGCGTAGTCGACGCTGACGCCGTGGTTGAACAGGTTGTCAGCGATCGCGTCGTCAGAGCCCTGGCACGCCATCTCGGTGTGGCAGCGCGTCCGCCTCTTCATTCTGCTCGGTGGCCGAGACGACCACGATCTCCGTCACCTGTTAACGCCTGCGCGCTACGCCGCCGGTCATGTCCAACCAGCCGGCCTCGACCGACCTCCCGCCCGCCGTCGCCTCCTGGCGCGACCAGATCGAGCGCCTGTCCGAGCACGTGGCTTGTTTCTGATTCCTCGCCGCTCTCGTAAGTGAAGATTGCACCGGTGGCTTCCGAGAGGGCTTAATGGCTGGTGGGCCCGGCAGGACTCGAACCTGCAACCAGACCGTTATGAGCGGTCGGCTCTAACCATTGAGCTACAGGCCCCTGTGTTCGAATACCCTTGGCCGCCGTGTAGGAGCAAACTGCTGCGCCCACACGGCGACATAGGGTCGAGCGGTCTTACTCGGCTGCCTCAGCCTTTTCGCTGTCTTCCCGATCATCCTCGGCGAGAGCGTCCTCATCGTCTGAGGCGTCGTTCGATCCATCAGCCGCCGGAGCTTCAGCGCGGTATTTGTCGCCGTCCCGCTCCAACTCCCCGCTGTTGGCCATCACGCTAAGGTATGTGTTCAGGGTATTGGCCGCCACGTCCGTCAGGCGCTCGCTGATCTCGGTGTGCGTCAAGCCCTCAGAGCCAGCCTCCTCAAGGAGCGCCTTCAGCCGCCCCTTGGCCGAGTTGGCGCGAGGCCCGCGGGGTCCACGGCTACCGCGAGGCCGGTCCTCGCTCGCCTGAGCACGACGGCTCGCCGACAGATCGGCGGCTGGCTCGTCTAAGGGTGTTCCTTCAACGATTGATGCGAGTGCACGCTCGGCTCGGCGCAGTTTCGCCAGTTCGGCGCCGGCCCGCTCGAACTCGGTCTCCAGGGTCGAGCGCTGATGCCTCACGCTGGCCAAGGCCTTCGTGAGAGTGTCGTCATTCGCCATCGGTAGATCAGCCTCATCGATCTTGGGAGCGTGGCTCACCGGCGCCGCTGCAAACCGTATAATCGCGCGCGTCCCGGATCCTCGTTGTGCAGCACGTAGGCGCAGCCGCGTACTCTTAGGACTCAGCGCCTTCGCGCGCCAGCCGCAACGCGCGTAACTTCGCCGTCCTTTCGTCAAGAGCCCGTCGCTCTGCCTCAACCTGCGTCCAGACCCTGTCGGCGTTCTCCTGTTGAGCCGCCTTTTTTGCACGCATGGTCTCGCGATGGCCTACGACGTGGCTTGGCAGCGCTGACATCGATGCTCCTCTCAACCTGTGGGCGAGAGACTTAGGGCGCAGTTCTGCTCTGTCAGCAGGCGGACCAAATCAGGTCGGATCGGCAGGCTTCTCCAGCCGCGCTCCAGGCCCCGCGCCGTTCTTCTTGACGAGGATGACGCCGGCGGTCTGCGGTGACGCCTCGTTAAGGCAGCAGGCCTACGCCGCCAGTCATGCCCGATCTCCCACCCATCATAGCTTCCTGGCGCGATCAGCTTGAACGCATCTCTGAGCACGCCTCGCCCTGCCGGTATCTCCTGCCGGCGAAGTGGAAAACGATGCGCGAGAACGCGCTGGCCTTCCTCGACCAGCATGGCGCTGAGGCGCACCGGTTCGGCTGGACCGCAGAGCAACTGTTCGGCGTTCATCCCCAGCACGGCTTCCTGCGCGTGGAATATGCCGGCGCGCTGATGGTGAACGGCAACCCGGTGGTCGCCGTCGAGAACGAGCGGATCGTGTTCGACCGGTTCTCCGGCTACCGGAACAAGCCGGGTCAGACCTGGGGGCCGCCGGTCTGGGAGTTCGCGGCGAAGGGGCGCGGCTGATCCGGCCTGTGACCTGCGGGGATATCGGGGGCAACCCCGCTGTTAGCCGACACAGGATGTTGCGCTGGCCAAGCCTTTATCACGGCGACACTTTTCGCGGCGCATCATGGGCGCATGCAGGAGCACGCGAGCCCGCCATGCACTTCGAGATCCGCTCCACGGGTCGGCACCTCTGGACCTGGGCGCTGCTCGACGCGGCGCAGATAACCGTCCTCGAATCGGATCGAACCTTCCCGTCCGAAACGCAGGCCTCAGCAGCAGCGCTGGCCTTCGCCAAGCTGGTGACCCGGGCAGGTCGAACGCTGACCGGCGGGCCGGCCGGCGGTCTGTTCTGACGCTACTCCAGCGGCAGCTTGGTCCGCACTCCCGGCTTGCTGGCATCAATCTCTGCAAGATGATCGCGCCCTTCTCGCGTGATGAACCACGCTGAGATCCTACGGCCGGGCCCGAGCGCTGGCCGGGATACGACGAGCCCGAGCTTCGCAAGCGCCGGCATGGCGGATGGGTAGGCCTCGTACCGCATGCCCTTCGGATAGAGCAGGCAGGCGCGGAGGGCTTCGAGCTGACGGCCGCGGACCGGCGCGATCGGTTCGGAGGGCATGGCCCTCGGCTATTGCAGGCCTCCGGGCGAGTCCATCAGCCCCAGCCGGATAGCCAAAGCCAAAAGGTCGCTGTCGGTATGCGATACACGGTCGATCAGCCAGAGCGCGAAGTCGTCGCTCCATGGCTCGACGGTGTGACCGCAGGCCCGCAGCGCGGACACCGCCTCAAGGACCGGATCGGCTTCGTCGCTCATCCCTTCACCGGATGCGCCAGCAGGATCGCGGTTCGGACCATGTTACGCTTCCAGGCCGGCTTGTCGGTGGTGAGCGCCTCGGCCGCGCGCTCGTTCGTGCGGAGCGTCTCGACGAGGTCGAGGGTCAAGCCTTTCGCGAGCGGGTAGGCCTCAGTCGCCAGATCCGCGAGCACGGCATCGACCGCGGCGTCAATCTCCTGGTCGGTGACCTCGGCGGCCTTGCGTAGCTCGGAGACGGTCGCGGGTTCTTTGGCCATGGCCCGGCCTATTGCAGCTTGGCCGACGTCGAGTCCATGAGGCCGAGCCGCACGGCCAGCGCTAGGAGTTCGCCCTCGGTCAGGGACTGGCCGTCGACGAGCCAGAGCAAGTGATCATCGCCCCACGGATCGACCGTGTGCCCGCGCAGCTTCAACGCCTCAATGGCTTCGAGAATCGGGTCGTGACCTTCGCTCATAAGGCGAGGCTACCGCGGGTAGGGGGGGGCGTCGAGGTGACCGAACTGGTTTCCAAACCCCGCTCTGCTCGTAGGCGATCAGAATGGATCCCTGGCCGTCATTTGGAAACCAGACGCGCTGGAATTGCTAGCTTTTTCGCGGCGCATCAGTTCCTTTTAATCTGTAGGTCCTGGGTTCGAGTCCCAGCGCGCTCACCAAAAACACTAGCAGGTACAGTGTGATGGTGAGAATCGAGGCTGTGACCGGCGGCCTCTCGTGTCCAAGGCGGAGCTGGCTGTACCTGAACCCCTACCCGCAGCGGCGGTGGCGGCCGGTCCGAACAGTTTGGCGCTGGTCGCTTTCCAGCACCCTTCCAGCTTCCGCATGCCGTCGATCGCGTGCAGGCCCTTGTTCACGGCTGTCGTGCCGCACCATCTGCGCGGATATCTCGACGATCGTCGACATTTCGGCCTCGGTGCAGCCGACCTCGAGCAGCATGTTCACGGCGTTCTTGCGAAGCCCGCGGAAGAAAATGGCATCGTCGCCGAGGGTCGTCGTCGCCAAAGGCTTTCTCGCCCGAAACCCGGGCCGGCGTGCCCTTCCGCGTCTTCGAGGTCGTCACGCGCGGCTGGGCCGTCGGGTCCACTGCCTTTCGGCGGCACTTGCCGGTCTCGGGATCCAAGCCGGGGATCCCCGGACGAAGAGCCGCGTCCAAATGAACTCGAATCGCACAGGCGACGAGCTACCTTTTTCGCCGGTATGTCGGCCGGATCGACCGAGGTGCGCACGGCGGGCGCGCGAGGTACGCGGCGCGGCCTTTACATAGCCCTGCTCCTTGAGCCCAATTTTGTACTACAACTGCTTGCGTGCTTAGTTCTGTATTGCCCTGCGCAATCCCGGATGCAATGTTCGTAATCCGATCATAAATTATGTTATTAGCTATGGAGTACAACAGGGCCTGATTCGTTCAAGAGTTCAGTTTGGCGTCCGTAAACAGTCACAGCCGGGTGGTCTATGCCCACAAACCCAGTCAAGCCACGTGACGGTTTCAAGGTCGCTTCGGCCGTTTTTGGCGATCCGCTCAAAACGATCGACTGCTTGGTGAAGCTCGATGGCACGCAACATGCGCTGGTTGAACTCTCAAAGGCTGACCGTATCCCAGATAGGTTCCTTCTCATTGCGACGTCGATACAAATTAGGCGAGATTGCCAAGTGATCGAGAGAGAAGCTGACTGGTTGAGGGTCACTTTCACGATCGAATGATGCGCGCGCACGACGCTTCTTTAATGCCGCGATATAGACCGCCTTGGCCGGGCGAAAGCAGCATCAGAAACAAATCTGGTTTTAACGAAACGGGGTATATTCAGTTGGCCGAAATTTCGGAGGCGTTTCGTGGCCAACGAACTCAGGAACGAGAAAAGAAAGTTCGCTCTGAAGACAGGGCAGATATTTTTTGGCGAACAGCAGGATTGTTGCGACTGCCTTGTATGGGACATGGCTAAATCGGGAGCGATGATCGAGGCTGATTTAGGCGAGGCAAGCCCAAAAAAGCTTCGTCTGATATCGAAAGCCCTATACCTCGATCAACTTTGCGAGGTTGTCTGGCGCGAGGGTCGGAAGATCGGTCTGAAATTCGCCACCTGAGCGTTGCGCTCACCCAGGCTAGCCTCCAGTGGGTTGTCATGGTGGATCGCGTTCAGAAAAGGCGGGATGTCATCGCCATGATAAAGATCAAGCTCGCCACCCTGACGCACTGTACCCTTCGGCAGGTCAGCAGTTGATTCAACGACTGATTTGAGGATGCCGGATTTTGGCACCATCGACGGAGGCCGCAGGCGATGAGTGAGAGTGTCACTGGGCGCTCATTTGCGGTGGCCGTGCGCGTGAAAGAGCGGGATCGAGTGACGTCGGCGACTTTCCCAGCGCAGCCTGCGCTGCAGCTTCCCAGGCTCCGGCCAAGCGAGATCGCGGCAGCCGCCGGATTCGCTGCGGTGCGTCGTGCGCTCGAACAGATGCAGCTTGAGGAGGGGCTCACAGCCTGACCCAGGACAGGCTGCCCCAGCTTGCCGCGGGCGTCTATCGGCATCGAGCCTCAGCGACAACTGTGATGGGTGCCGCCTGTGTGTGCTGGCCAGGAGCCCGCCGGAGTACGGTCTCGCCGACGTGATCCTAGGCGGTGGGCATCTGGCCGGCTTGGCCGTTGCGTCGCAGCAACTCGTGCTGGCGCCGCAAGATGGCGCCAGTCTTCCCGAACCGAATCAGAGCGGCGATGGCGTCGAGGCGACGGTCGGCGCGCAGGTCGGCTCAGGACGGGTGCTGGCTCTGACGGCCATCGTCGCAATCAGCCATCATCGTCTCGGTCCCGAATCCTCAGGCTGTGCAGCCAGATCGAAACAGCGACCGTCACCGAAAGGGGAGCGCCGACGACGAGCGCCACGGTTTCAAGAGCACCGTCCATGTGGCCTTTTTATCTGCTAAGGACTGCCGTCCTCTTCCTCCGAATTGGGGTAAGACGTCTGTGACGTGCGTCACTCTCGCTGACCGCTGCGTTTGTGCCCCCTGGCGTTGTGTCGCTGGCTGAGGGCCACCACGATCACCGCCATCGGGACCGGGCTCCCATCGCACGCGTGCAACGGGGATCCTGGATGCGGCCGACCTGGCGCACCGTCACGTAGGCCGCGTCGATCCAGAGATACGGCCACGCGCCCTTGATCGCCCGGTCGAGGAACGCGCCGACTCGCTCGTCGATCTCCTGGCACAGACGGCTGACCTGGCTCTTCGACCCGCCCGCGCCGCCCATGGCCTGCACGAGGTCATCGACCGAGCGGGTTGGGATGCCCTGGATGTCGGCCTCCTGGATCACAGCCGTGAGCGCCGTCTCGGCCATCCGGCGCGGCTCCAGGAATGCCGGGAAGTAGCTGCCCATGCGCAGCTTCGGGATGCGCAGCTTCGGGATGTGCAGCTTCGGAATGCGCAGCTCGACCGTGCCGGCGCGATTCTGCCAGTCCCGGTCGCGATAGCCGTAGCGCTGGATCGACCGCTCGGCGCTCTTCTCGCCGTGGGCCGCGCCGGTCAGGCCACCCACCTCCAGCTCCATCAGCCGTTCGGCCGCAAAACCGATCCTCTCGCGCAGCAGATCGGCGTCGGCTCTCGTCTCCACCAGCCCGCGCAAGGCCATCATCGCGTCGGTCATCGGGGGGCTCTCGAATTCGCGGTTGGCGCTCGCCACCCGACCCGGCAACCGCCGATGAAAACCCCGCGGGAGAGCTACACCACAACCTGGGACACGACCCCCGTTGGCCCCGCTTGGAGGCTCCCAGTGACTGGAAGAACGTCATCAGTGGCCTCGGGTCGTTCCGGACGGTTATCCCCCCGCGAAGCTGCCCTGTCGGTGAGCCGGGATGCTGCCGGGCCGCTCAGATCCCCACGCTCGCAGCGCCCGCTTCAGCCGCCTGCTGCACGGTGGCTCCTTTTCGCAGTGCCATCGCGATCGCGGTCGACATGGTGTCGACGGCAAGGGCACGATCCTCCCCATGGTCGTAGGGGCTGTTCTCGTTCGATCTCAGGCGTGCGTAGTGGCCGTTCGGATACCGTTCATCCATCCGGGCTCTGAGCAGTCTGGCGGCGGCATTGTAGTCCTGCTCGAAATTCCGCGCCCCGCGGGAGGTTTCAGTTTCGAACGTTCCGGCCTCCTTTTCCTTGGCTGACACGCCGGCTCTGCGCTCATGCGCACTGCCGAGGAAGAACTGCATGATCTTGGAGATCAGCCAGCTGAAGAACGGCATCGGAATCTCCTGATCAGGTGGCGATGAACGCAACTGATTGGCTGTCGTAGCACGGTTCGTCGCCGAGCCGATGCGGAGGCTTCCGAGACGACGGCCTCACCATCTCTCTTCAAGAATGAGCGTGCCGCTCCGATCGAAGGTGCCGCGCCAACCGCTGTTGAGCAGGCGGATTGTCACCAACGTCCGGCCAGCGTCATCGCCGCTGCCCTCTTTGATACGGGCGTCGACATAGCCGTACCGCTCCAGGCGCTTCAGGTCGTCGGCGCTGACACTGAGCCGTGTGGCGAGTTCACGGGGATCGACGACCCAATCGCCCAGGTGACCGAGGGTAAGCCGCATGGAGTTCGGCCTCCGTCGGTTCAACGGATTCGAGGCTGTGGGCGACGCTAGCACGGCGCGCGGGAAGGCCGGAAGGCCGGACGCGGAATTGGACGGCATCGTCATCGGCAACCAGGTCGCGTCGAAGGATCCGCTGCCCTAACTGGCCCACTGCTTGCGGCGTTTCGGAGTGATCCCGATACATCCCGATGGTGAACGATGCTCGAGCGTCGCCGTCAAGCAGCGATGTCGGAGCCGGACAAACTCACCGAGATCGAGCGGATTCACCTCCGTTGCAGGATTGCGCCCGCCATCGCCGTATATGAGCAGGTGATCGAGACTCTTTCTTTCGCCGCAAGCGTGCTGCGCGATGCGGGCGATGCCGGCGTGCGCGAACTCAATCAAGCGGTCCGCACACAGCGCGTCGGCATCATTAAGCGACGCGCGATACGCGGCGCATCCGGAAGAGACGTGTGAGGGAGCATCGTTTCGATATCGTCCGCGGGTCGCGATCCAACGGAAGCGTGACTTATCACTGTCAGACTTCCGGGTGGGAGCTGAAAAAACTACTCGATTTCGTTGTGCGAGCAGACAGCGACATCAGTGTCATGGATCCAGATGGCCGACAGGTATCAGAAGCCGACTCGATCGGCTCAATCGACGGATCCGGCCCGGCACCTGCAGAGGACACGCTCACCGCCGCTCCGCAGATCCGTCGTCAGCCCGCGTTCGCTGAAGCCCGAGAGGAAGCCGTCTGATTTACTGGCGCAGGCTTTTTTCGTGCGAACGCTCTTGAGCCGGCCCTCTGTCTCCAGCCGTATGTGGAAGGCGGCCCGCGTTTCACCGTCTTCCACGCTGTGGCTGTGATGGCCCGTAGCGCTGCTCCAGCTCCGCTCGGCCCGCGTCGGTGATCCTGTATTCGATGCTGTCGGATCAGGGATCGGCTTGGCCGGTGCCAACGACCAGGCCGAGCGTCTGCAGGCGCCTCATGTAGACGCTCACCTGACAGAAGCGTGCTCCGATCTCAGCGAGACGCTGAAGGCGACAGAGGCTGCCGGGGACGGGTTTGTGCATCAGCGCGAAACGGCCTCAATGTCATCCTCGTAGATCGAGTCCGGCTGGCAGGCGTGCCATTCCTTCTTCTCGTCGGTCTGACCCTTGCGGCCCCAGCAGTATCCAGCCTGAGCCAAGCGGCCACCGAGCCGATCCCGCAGCCTGCATTGCTCACGGATGACGGCCGGGTCCCCAGAACCGTCGCAGGCCAGGGTGGCTTTCAGCTCCGCCGTCAACAGCTCGGGGACGGTCGGCAGCTGTTGTTGAGCCTGCGCCCCGCCGACAGCTACGACGAGGACGAGGGTGGCGAGGGCTGAGCGCATGTCGGCAGGATAGCTGAGCCGAGGCCGCCGGCAACCCGTTTGACAGGGCGGTATTGGGCGGAGAGCGGACGAGGCCGAAGGCCCCGGTCCCTCAGCGAGTCAGCCCAGCCGGGAGCACCGACGGAGCCGTACGCGATGCATTGGACGCAGCAAAAGAGGCTACGAAACCGGCCAGGGACCGCACATCGCTAGGTTGACTTGGATCGCGAGCGACCGCCGCTGCTTCCCGTTCCAGCCGGAGATTGCAGGCCTTCGAGGGTAGTCCGACATCCGGCGTGCAGGCGTCATGACGAGCGCAGGCTGCGTCGAGAGCGTCGATGGGCGGCAGAGGAGCGTTGTTGCCCGGGCCGCAATAGTTGCCGTGAAGGAGAAACTTCGGTCCGCCATTGGCCGCAGGCTGAGCGAGTGCCGGAGCGGCGCATAGGGCGGCAAGGAGAGCCGCCGTTCCGAAGACAGCGCGAGACATCATGGTGATGATCCTCCAGCATCGACCTCTCGTGAAGTCACGACGGCGAGGGTCGTGGGCAAGGGTCGAGCTAGGAAGAGAAGAGCACGCCGCCTCGATCTGCGATGTGATAAAGATCACGGACCCTGTGCCGGGCAAGCACCCGCAACGATTTCATCATTGCGGGCTCCAAGAGAGGCCCGTGAACCCTTCAGACCATGCTATTCCCTGCTCGGGTGCCTGAGCGTATTCAAGCCCCAAGATTTTGATAATCGTGAAAATCAGGAGCAAATTCGGCCGACATATGATCTAATCAAGTGCTATTTTGAAAATTGCCTTGACTATTGTCTGGGATCGTTGTGTTGGTTGCTGATCCACGCGGAGGCTCAGATGCACGAAAACACATCCCCCTCAGGATCGGATCAGCCCGATTTTATCGCGCTCACCACCGACATCGTTGCCGCCTACATCTCGAAGAACTCGGTGCGGCCGGCCGACCTGCCGGCTCTCCTGAATGAAGTGCACGCCGCGATCGCCGGGCTCAATAGCAGCCCTGCTTCCGCCGAGCCGAAGGTCGAGAAGCTGACGGCGGGCCAGATCCGCAAGTCAATCAGTCCCGACGCCCTCATCAGCTTCATCGACGGCAAGCCGTACAAGACACTGAAGCGTCACCTGAGCGGCAACGGTCTCACGCTCGAGGAGTACCGCGAGCGCTACGGCCTACCGCACGACTACCCGTCTGTAGCCGCCAGCTACTCCGAGCAGCGCTCCAAGCTCGCCTTGGCCCTTGGCCTCGGCAATCAGCGTCGGAAAGCCGCTGCCAAGGCTGCAACGGTCGACGAGACGGTCGCCGACGCGCCGAAGAGCCGCGGCCGGAAGAAGGCTGCCGAACCTGCGGCTGCACCGGCTGCGAAACTCACGCGAATCCGTAGATCGAAGACGGCCGCTGCTGAGTAAGCTGCTCAATCCCTCCGCAGTCCCGCCGGCACCACCGTGCGGGGCTTTTCCACCGGCGATGACACCGTTCGCACATACGCTGATGCGAACCGAACCGCTTTGGTGATCCGGGTCAGCTTTACGAGGCTGACTCGATCAGGGAGGCGTGCGTGTCCCTCTACTTCATCCGCATGGCCGAGCGCATTGAGGTCACGGAAGAGGAAGGAGTCGAACTGCCCGATCTCGAGTCGTTCGACGATCTCCTTCGCAGGACCCTGAACGCGATCTGAGCTAGCGAGGGAGAGCGATCCGGAGTGAATGAGTTCACCGCTCGAGCCTATGACGAGGATGGCCGGCTCGTCATGAGCGCGCAAACCAGCTTCACTACTGAGGATCAGCAGCGCGCCCCGCGGTCGGTTCAGCGCTCGCGGTCGCTGACCGACGATGGGCGCCATACCGGACGCTTCGATCAATGAGGTGAAAGCGCCAATGGCCTCTTGATCCGTCGCGAACGCATCCTTCCAAGCGGTGCACTTGCCAGACGACAGGTTGATCAGGACGACCTGCCAGGGATCCTGGGTGCCGGACTAGCGGCAGATCTCGACGTCGACGGTTTCACTTTCCCCGGCTGAAGGTGTGTGACAGTGGCGATGGCTCGGGATTCCGGTCAACATTCATGCCAGTCGCCTCCTCATGCCCCTGAGCGCATCGCGTATCGGCTCAGCCTTGGGCTCGACGTATTGGATTGCGGCGCGCTACACGTGCACGTGACTAACCTACATTGGTGACTTCGTGTACGCCGAAGCTCGGCCGTGGCCGCCCTATGTCGGCTGAAGGCTGGAAGGACGTTCCAAGTGCCACGTTACTACTTCGACATCCACGATGGCGAACTCCTCAAGGATGATGCGGGCACCGAGTGCGCAGACATCGACGCCGCCCGTGAAAAGGTCATGGCCTGCCTGCCAGATGTTGCAGGCTGGATCACTCCAGTCGACGGCGACAATCAAGCCGTCTCGGTAATGGTCCGCGATGAGGCCGGCCGCCAAGTCTACGCGGCGACGCTGGCATTCGCCGGGTTCAGGCTGGAAGAGCCAGCCTCCTCGTAGCGCCCTGCTTAAGCCGGTGAGATCGGACGCACCGCGCTCAGTGAGCAGAGCGGGGTTGGGCCGAGCGAACGAGGGCCCCCGAACAGGTTGCATCCTATTGCGCACCGCCCTCGGCGACCGGGCTTCGGCCGGGGCGCCCTTTGGTCGTTTCAGGCCTACCCTAATTGGAGGATGCAGCGCGGCTCGCCGAGATCCTATTCAAGACCCGAGATTCGGAAATCTACCTTCGGCCCGCCGGCCCAGCCGCGCAGGGCGTTCCTCTAGCCGCTGCGTAGCATGATACCCTCGGATCCGGTTCTTTCCCCGACAGCCGGATTCGATAGAGCCCACCGGATTTGCCAGCGCGGGCATTTTCATTGCGTCGGTCCGACTCGATGATAGCGGCTGGTCATCCTCGACGCGGCATCCGGCGTGAGCTGGAGAACAGTCCGATGGGCACGTGAGCGACCGCCAATCCCGTCTCATCACGCACGACGAGCGTCCAGGGATTGTCGAGATCGATGGTACCGAGATCGTCTGCCATCTCGCCGATGACGCCACGCGCGTCCGCCAGCGCTTGCTCCAAATCCTCGGCCTCGACGCCTTCCTCGTCCCGGATTGTCGCCCGACCGTTGCCGACGTCGAAATAGAACCGTCTGAGCATTCTTGCCCCCCGACCAGCGCTCTCCCCTCGGGCAAACATAGGTCAATCTGTGCGAAACCGCATAGGGATGCAGATGGAATTCGGGCTACGAACGTCCCTAGTTAGCAATCATACGGATTGCAGATCATCCTTTCGTACTGGAGGGGCCGTTATGACGGTCGTGGCTGAAGAAAAAGGGCGGATTAATTACCGTCTTTCGGACAGGCTCAAGCGACGGGCACATATCCGTGCCATGCTGTTGCGAGCAAAAAAGGAGTTTTCGAAAGATAAGGACGAGCGATTGAACGCGCAGTCCACCTCCGATTAGCTGCTTGACAGGGCGCTTCTGAGGTCCTTCAAGCGCGTCGATAGCCTGTCCGGGGACGATCGCACGCACCGCGCGCGCTGTCCCGGTTCGCGAGCGGAGGCTTTTTCGTTTCTTGAAATTAGGTGGTGCGACGGCCGCAGCGGACGTAATTGGAGCTGCCCTTTGCACTCGTCCAAGTCAGATGGTCGCCGTCCACGAAGAGGCGAACTTGAGAGGTCCATTGCTGGCCACGGTCCCTGCAATCGGCGGCCATTGTCCAGGCATTGCCAGCCCGATGATGGCCACGGAAGCTGCAGGTGGTCTCTCCGGCTTTGGCGAGCCCCGGCGTGATCGTAGCGCGATAGAAGTTGTGCCGGCCTGAGGGGACGCCACAAGCGGCTGCTGTAGGCCCCCAGGTGCCCACGTATTCCGGGCCGGTCGAGCGCGAGCGCGCGATATCCGACGGAACTACGGGCTGCACCACGGGGGTCGACGGGGCTGGCGGCGCTATAGCTGGTGCGATGGCGCTCGTTGGCGGAGCGGGTGCCGCTGCCAGCATGATCTGGCGCGGCATATCCTCCGATCGCGCGATAAGCACTTCGCTGCCGCCCGGAATGGATGAAACCCGGAATGGCACCTCGTCGAAGAGGTAGGCAGCGCTGTAGGCGAACAGGCCGATCCAGCCCAGCACGAGCAGAGTCTCGAACGAGTGGCTGCGCCAGAACCCAACCTTCGGACATTCGGCCGGCACGGTCCAGGCTTTTGCCCCCATCCATTCCTCCCGCGCCACATTGCGATCCGCACCGTCGTTCGCCGGTCGCCTTCGCCCGCCGAGATGGCGAATGATCGCCCTGCCGGTGGCGATTACTCAACGTTAAATTGCGATCGCTTCTGATTACCGTCGCGTGAAGGGTTAAGATTTGGTTAACACCCCGCATGCCAATTGACTTTTCGCTGGGCTTTCGCACCAGCGAGACCGGGCGATGCTCAGCCCTCTGCGCCATCGGGGGCCGGGCCCACCGAACGATTTGTGGGTCAGCTGGGATTTCTCCGGTTTGGTAGACACCGGGTCGCTTTCGCGTGAGGTGTTTGTCGGATGCTCAAGACCCACCCCGCCTATCAGGCCGATTTTCTCACCGCCTCGCATCTAAGCCGTTAACAACGCAAAAGTGCTGTCGTTCTATGACCTAATATTGGACCAAAGCCTAGAACTTGTAGAACAAAGTTCCTTTTGCAGCGTGATCCTGGGCGCGGGCGCCGATCTGACCGGTGTAGGACAGTCCGACGCTCAGGCCTGGCGCCAGCCTCAGCCCGAGCCCGACCTCGCTCACCAACGCGTCCCGGTCGAGCGGCAGGCCCCGGCTCGCGAACCGCGCCCTGGTACCCCGGAATGCCAACGGCACAGTCGGGACCAGGTCGCCGAACGACCGCCGGTAGGCCATCAGCCCATGCACGAACATCGGCGCAGGATCGTCGCGATCCAGTTGCACCTGCAGACGCAAGCCTATCGTCGCGCTCGGCACGGTGTGTTCCTGCGCGAAGCCGGTCAGCGCGGCGGCCCCGCCCCGCTCTGCGAATCGCTCGCGCTTGACCGACGCCACCGCCCCGCCCGCGAACGGCTCCAGGTCCACCGCCCCGCTCAGGCCGATCCGATAGCCCGCCTCGCCGAAGCCCTGCACGCTGTGGCCTCCGAGCCGCGCCGTGACGCTATCCGATAGACCCGGGATGGTGACCACGCGCCTGAGCCCGGCCGGATCGTCCGCCGCCAGCGCTCCGAACCGCAGCGCAGCCGATCCCGCCTCCAGGCTGCCGTAGACGCCCCCGAACGTGCTCGTGAGTGCGACGGTCTGGACCTGGGCCGGGTTGGCAAAGCCCGCCTCCAGGCTGCCGCCGACCGCGCCGAGGCGCAGACCGCCGAGCGGCGTTCTGACCTGCGCGTCCAGGCCTAGCAGGAAGCCCGCGCTGTGACGCGACAGCCCGGCGGCGTTGCCGTCGGTGCGCACATGCCCGACGCTGCCGAGCCCCAGCCCCCACAGGCTCACGGCCGTCTCCGGTACGTCGCTTGGCCGCGCCGCCGGAGTCGTGTCCCAGCGCAGACGGTCGAGCACCGCCTCGCGCAGAAGGCCGGCATTGGCGAAGACGGTCGAAACGAGGGTGGCATGCCCGTCCCCCGACAGCGCGGCGAACGCTGCCCGCGCCTGGGGCGCCGACAGCATCGCCACCGCGTCGTAGAGCGGCGAGCCGACCGCGCCCGCCTGTGCGGCCGCAGCGGACGCGCGCTGGTTGCGCGTCTGCGCTACTGCGACGAAGTCGAGGTCGTTGCGCGCCAGCGTCAGCGTGATCGCGTCGGGGGCATAGCCGAGGAACGGTGTCAGGAACGCAAAGTTGCTGCTCACCCCGGCAAACCGTCCCTGCACGCCGCCGGCCGCGGTCAGGATCGTATAGCGGGTGTGCGGGGCATATTGGCCGGTGCCCGCAACCGCCTGGACGGTGGCGCCCGCCACAATGGCCCTGCCGCCGGCATCGATCCGGTCGGCGCGGCCGTCCGCCGTGGCGTCGACCCGGTAGAGCGCCCCCGGCGCCAGGACGAGGTTGCCGGCCACGCTCATACGGCCCAGCGCCGCCGAACCGATGCCTGGGGAAAGCGTCGCCCCGGTGCCGAGGCTGACGCTGCCGAACCACGCCTCGCCGGTCAGCAGGCTACCGGTCCCGATCGCGAGGGCGGCGTTCGGCAGGGCCCCGGTGACGGCGAGTTCACCGCCGAGCACACGGACCAGCCCAGACAGGGGGCTGGGTCCCGAGAGGGTCAGGGTTCCGGGCCCGATCTTGGTCAGGCTGGTCTGCGTGGCGCCGTCGACGATCCGGCCGGCATAGCTGGTGGAGGCGCCGTCGCCGCCGACGGTGAGCTGCCCGTTGCCCAGCACGGCCTCCGGCGTGGCGCCGGCGAGCGAGCCGACCGCGAGCTCGGTGCTGCCGAGGTTGAGGATGCCGTCGTTGGTGAGCCGGCCGATGCTGGTGGTCGATCCAGTCAGCGCGATCGAGGCGCCGACGACGTTGCTCACCCCACCCGCGAGCACGCCCGAGACCTGGACGACGCCGGTGTTCGCCAGCCCACCCGAGAGCGTGCCCGAGCTGATCAGGCTACCGGCATTGGCGAAGGGCGCGGATAGCGTGGTGAAGGTGCCGGTATTGACGAGCGTGGCGCCGGCGGCATTGACGGCGTCGGCGGTGTAGCTGCCGGCGTTGACGAGGCGGCCGGTGTTGAGCAGGTCGTCGAGGACGCTGGCATTCTGCGCTACGGTGAGCAGGCCGGCATTGGCAACTCCGCCGGCCATGAGTCGGCCGCTGGAGGCGACCGTGACGGTCCCGGCGTTGGTCAGCGGCCCGCCGAGGCTGTAGGCGCCGGTGACCGCGGTGGCGAGCGCCGGCGCCGTTGGCGAAGGTGCCGGCGCTCGCCACCGCCCCGGTGACGGCCGGGGTCCCGGCCTCGTTGCGGATGGCGCCGTCGATCCGGCCGGCGCTGGCCGTCACGGTGCCGGCATTGGTCAGCCCGCCCGCGAGCGTGCCGGAGGTGGTCAGCGTGCCGGTGTTGGCGACACCGCCCGTGATCGCGCCGTCGTTGAGGGTGAGCCCGGCATTGATCAGGCCGCCCGCGATGGCGCCGCCGTTGAACAGGCTGCCGATGTTGCCCGCGGCGCCCGTGACGGTGCCGCTGTTGGTCGCCTGACCGGCATTGGCGAGGCTGCCGACGATGGTTCCGCTCGTCGCGAGCGCGCCGGTGTTTGCGACCGCACCCGTGATCGTCCCGTCGTTCGCGAGGCTGGCGGCATTGCCGAGGCCGGCGGGCGCCGTCAGGCTGGCGGTCCGGGCGACCGTGACGGTCCCGGCGTTGGTCAGCGGCCCGCCGAGGCTGTAGGCGCCGGTGACCGCGAGGGTCGCGCCGGCGCCGTTGGCGAAGGTGCCGTCGCTCGCCACCGCCCCGGTGACGGCCAGGGTCCCGGCCTCGTTGCGGATGGCGCCGTCGATCCGGCCGGCGCTGGCCGTCACGGTGCCGGCATTGGTCAGCCCGCCCGCGAGCGTGCCGGAGGTGGCCAGCATGCCGGTGTTGGCGACGCCGCCGGTGATCGCGCCGGTGTTGAGCGCGGTTCCGGCGTTGGTGAGGCCGCCGGCCAGGTTTCCTGCGTTGGTCAGGGCGGTGCCGGGCCGGGTGAACACCGGGGCGGCGAGGCTGGCGGTGGCGGTCAGGCTGAGGCCGCCGGCCGCCAGGATGGCCGGGCCGGTGAAGGTGCCGGCACCCGTGAGGGTCAGGGTTCCGGCGCCGGCCTTGGTCAGGCCGCCGGTTCCGTCGAGGGTGCCGGCGAAGGTGGTGGCGGTGCCGTTGGCGCCGGCGGTGAGGCGGGCGGTGCCCAGCGCGACGCGGCCCTGTCCGGCCAGGGATCCGACGGTCTCGCTGTCGGCGAGGGCCAGGGTCGCGCCGGCCGCGATGGTGACGGAGCTGAGATCGCCGATGGCCTGCCCGCCGCGGGCGAGCAGGGTGCCGTCCGCCAGGGTGGTGGCACCCGTGTAGGTATTGGTGCCCGCCAGGGCGAGGGTTCCGGGTCCGGCCTTGGTCAGTCCGCCGGGTCCGGAGAGGGACTGGGCGAGGGTGAAGGTGTTGGCGGGATCGGCGATGTCGAGACGGCCGCCGGCCGGTCCCCAGAGGATCGGGCGGGTGGTGGTGGCGAACGCGGTCCCGGTGACCTGGAGGGTTCCGCCGTCGAAGGCGAGGGGACCGCTGGCGGCGCCGAGGTTGGCGTCGCGCGCGACCGAGAGGGTGCCGGCTGCCAGGACGACGCCGCCCGAGAAGGTGTTGGACCCGCTCAGCGTCAGCGTGCCCAGCCCGAGCTTGAACAAGGTCCCCGAACCGGACACGACGTTCGATACGGTCAGGGTCTGCGCCGGATCGACGGCCAGACCGGAGACACCGTGCAGGGTGAATGGGCGCGTGGTGGTAAAGCTCGTCGCCGCTCGGATCGTGCAGCTCAGGGAGCTCTGGACATGAAGGCACGCCTTGCCTCCCATCTCACCCACCCCACCACGTTCAGGGGCTTGGCGGGCTTCCCGATCGTATCTGGAGCGATCCTGCCGGCGATCTCACAATCCGAATCGTCCGGCGTCCCCCCGGTTGAGCTGCAGGACGTACAAAGATCGCCGCTTCGTCGAACTCGGACAGGATGACGTCGGGGTGCACCGAGAAAGTGCCGTGGAACGGCAGGCGAAGGGAAAGGCTGCGCCGTGAGACGCCTGAAGCTGCTTGGACAACGCACGCTGGTCGCGCTCCTCGGCTTGGCCACGGTCTGGCTGATTCTGGTTCTGTTCTACGACGTCGCCGACCGTCGCTTGCCGCTCGTCTTGGCGCTTGCGTCCACGTACGCCGCCGCTGCCTACCTGATCCTGCCACGCGCGATCAGGCTCGGCGCGTACATCCTTAAGAAGGGACGCGTCCCGTCCTACACACTGACCGGCGATGGCCTCCCCGGCGATCCCGTGAACCTGGTCCTGATCGGCGCCCTTGAAGAGTTGCACCGCGCCTTTGCCCTCGCGGGCTGGTCTAGGGCGGATCCGCTGGACCTCGGCAGTTCGTGGAGGATGGTGTGCGCCTTCGTTCTGAACCGGCCTTATCCGAGCGCCCCCTTCAGCACACTGTATCTGTTCAACCGAGGTCAGGACATCGGCTTCCAGCGCGCCATCGACGACAGTCCGCGCAAGCGCCACCACGTCCGCTTCTGGGGTCTCTCGATGGAGCGCGCCCAGGAGACGCTCGACACGGCGGCCTTCTGGCTTGCGTCAGGCCGACCAGCAGATACTGAGCGCGCCCTATGGGTCGGCGCTGCGACCAAGGACATCGGTCTGTCCCTGACGCGCCTCAGTTTGCAGGTCACCCACGCGACCGACGTCGACACCAACGCCGAGCGCGCGTTCGTCGTCCAGGAACTGACGGAGCACGGCGGTATCGGGCCCGTGCGCTTTCATCGGCCCGGCGAGCGGCTGACGCTCGGCACGGTGAGTCGCTACGTCAGCGACGGTCTTGTGGCCGTCGCCGACCTGACACCCGGATCCGGCAATCTGCTTCGTTTTGACGGGCCGGCTTCGAGCACCATTGCCGCAAAGTCGAACTGATCTCCGGCATGAGGCAGGACTGGCAGCGCGGGATGTCGCTCCTCAAAAAGCTTCTCACAATCCCGAGCAGCGTCCTGACCTCATCCCGTGACATGGCCCTGTACGGAGTGATCGATCTGGCCGGTGGAGCGCTGCTCATCGCATGGCCGGGAGCGATGTAAGTGCTTACCAGGCGGCCTGGCGGGTGTGAGCAAGTACGATTGGCCGTGTTTCCGCGTCGTCCTTCACGCGAGAGGCGACTTTGCGCATTCGCTTGCTATGCCCGCGCGGCCGCTCAGAGCGTAGCGCTGGAGCTCCGGATGACCGGCGGCGGTGCCCAGGAGCCGTTCAGCAGGACGTCCTTCGGCCAGTAAGTGCGCAGCATCAGGAGGAAGGGGCCGGCAGGGGCTGGAAGCCAATTCGCCTCGCGTTGTGCTCCGGGGCTCTCGTGCTGGATGAGGAGATCGACCGAGCCGTCCGGGTTGGTCTTGAGGCTGTCGCGCGGGCTGACCGAGTAGCGGTTGATCGGATTCTGGACGAAGAAGTAGTCTGCGTCGTACATCGTCAGCGACCAGAACCCGTTGACGGGCGGCAGTTCCCCGGCGGGGAAGCGCATCACGTATCTGGATGTGCCGGTCAGCTGGCGGCCCGCCGCGTCGACCTTGGTCAGCGGGTAGACGGCATCCTGTGGCAGGTTGCAGCCGAGCCCGACCGCCGTGATGAAGGCGCGCTGCAGGTAGTCTTTGCCGTAGTCGCCGCCGTTGGTCGTGAAGGTCCAGCCGTTCACGTAACTGCCTGTGGCCTTCATGTGCTCCATGATTCGGGCGCTTGCCTGCCGCGGTGCCTGTTCGATCGCGTCACGGGTTGCGGGCGGTAGATTGCGCGGTTCGAAGGGCTGGCCTGGAACGATGCCGAGCGAGGCCATCTTGGCGACCGGAACCCCGTCCGCTAGCGCCGGCGGGTTGTCCTTCATCAGAGTGGCCAGCAGGTTGAAGTAGACCGTCGCATCCAGGCGGTTGACCTGCTCGCGCACCGCAATCTTCGTGTCGACGCTCGGATCGACCCGACCCGGGATCGGTGTGAAAGGCTTGCCAGCTGCGCTTGCCGGGATGAGCCGGTACTGATCTTGAAGGGCGTGCACGGCCCTGTAATCCTCGGGCGTGCCCGTGCAGTAGGTCCGGCCGATGATCCAGATCAGATTGGTCGGTGCCTGGATCAGCTTGGCGCCGGGCGGCACGCTGCCGCTCCAGCCCGGTCCGGCGATGAAATAGGTTTGTGGCCCGGTTCCGGTCGTACGCTTGCCCGGCACGGCGAAGACGTTCGTCCACGCGCTCAGCATCGGCATGAGATAGTAGCGACCGTCCTCCTCCGGAATGCTGAGAAGGTGGGGTTCCGTCCCGACATCGACGAAGGC
The DNA here is from genome assembly GCF_017833295.1 of Methylobacterium sp. PvR107. Lineage (NCBI taxonomy): Bacteria > Pseudomonadati > Pseudomonadota > Alphaproteobacteria > Hyphomicrobiales > Methylobacteriaceae > Methylobacterium > Methylobacterium sp. PvR107. The sequence continues at coordinate 1,950,751 of NZ_JAFIBW010000001.1, read as the reverse complement.
GCTGGAGTAGAGCGTGTCCGCGTTCGGTGCAGTCACGGCCCGGAACTTCGCATCCGGGTATTCGCGCATGTTGGCGAACTGGCCCATCGGAGCACTCTTGCCTTCGGGCGCGGCTACGTTGGTCATCACACGCCGGGTCATCTCCATTGTGACCAGCGGGTAGCCGTAGATGTAGGCGTCCGTCGCCAGCTCCAGCGGATCGGCGACCGCACGGTTGCCGATGAGCGGCACATCCTGCACCGTGCTCTGCGCCCGGGCCACGGGCACGCCGTGCCCGACATACGGGATTGTGGCGACGCCCGCGGTGAAGATCCGCCTGGTGACATCCATGACTGTCTCCTGGGACTGCCTGGCTCAGGCAGGCGGTCAGCGCGGTCCTAATGTGGCTCCCACACCGAGCGGGGGCCGCTGCCGTTCGGCCGCTGGAAGGATTGTCGGGCCTCGGATCGCGCTACCAGCGGCGGAAGCCGCGCCGATAGACGACCGCACGTGGGCCATAGTATCCCCGCCGCACGAAGGCCGCGCGTGGGCCGTAGAAGCCGCGCCGTACGGCAACGCCGCCCCGAGGTCCGACGCAGCCGGCCCGATACAAGCCGCGGGCGCAGACCAATGCGCTTGCCGGAACCGGTAGGAGCGTGACGAGGCCGGTGAGAAGGCTGAGCAAAACCAGTGTACGGCGCAGGGCTGTCAAGTGTCTCATGGAGTGCCTCCCTTGAAGATCGTGTTCGATCCGGAATAGCGGCTCACACTTCTTTCCGTGTCGTCCGTCGAAAATTCGCACAGGCTCCGCACGCGCAGCATCATGCGAGCGCGCAGCTCTTCCTTATTGATAAAAATATTATAGGTAATACAAGGTTTTGAAGCTGATTCGCCCCGTAAAAGACTGACCCTAAGCGCAGTTTTCGCTATTGTCAAATTGTATACATTCTTTCGGGGAATAATGTCTGGCAGCTCTCAAAAACCATCTATAATAAACTGTATATGAAGGTATTGCGCAGTGTTGGCGGCGCTTCGATATAGTGGCAAATCCGCCCTGACTGCCTCCTGTTGCGCCAGGATATGTCCATGAACTCTCCTCGACTGTGGTGAGGCCAGAGGACTGCTCGGAAGGTTGTATCAGCATCTTACTGAGCTGCAACCAGAGGCGTTTGACGTTTCGTCTCGGTCCTGTGTTCTCCTTCTAAACCGAAGGTGGCCCTTCGGGCATCCAAGGCGTGCCTCGCGTGGGAAAGCGCCGTTGAGAACGCCGACAACCGCTCGGCGCTCTCGGCCCCGAACTGCCTGCCGAGCACGGACGCGGCGATCGCCCGGGTCTCGCGCGCGAGTGCCTCCAGCGCGAATAGCTCGGCTTCTGGGGCCTCATCAGCAATCTCGACGAGCCGCCGAATCGGTTGCCAGTCTGCGTCGCACCTCCGCCTGCTCCAGTAGCTCGAAACCACCGCGAACATCGAGCCCATGACGCTGGTGACGATGCCGATGACATAGAAGTATTGCTGGAATTGATCGAGGAAGCTCTGATCACCGCCGCTGAGGTAGGCGGCTACGCCGGGGTGGACCGGAAGGATGGGGGTCTTGTCGTCGGGATCGGGGGCTTCGATCTGGTTGGCAAGCGGTGTTGCGGTCGTGAGCTTGGCCTTCGTGGTCAAGATCGAGCGTGCGATTGCGGCCGCCACGACGTTGGGCATCAGCTCTGACGCCGCAAAACGATAGGTGACGGCGAGTGTCGAAACCGTATCGCTTGGCGTGGCCGGCCGAGCACGGAAGGCGCCAGCGGGAACGTCGATCGCCTCGAAGCCGGGGAAGCGTTTGCCGATAGCCTCCGCGTCGTCGATCGCCAGGATGCTGGGCGTACCCCGGGTCGCGCGCGCAATGGCGGCCACGACATCGACCACCTCACCGGGCGCCACCGGGCCTACCGCGAGCACGGCCTGGACCTTTTTCTCCTGAACAGCCCGTGCGAGTTCCGCCACGGACAGGAAGACCCGGCTCACGTCCTTTGTGGGGATGTCGAAGAAGCTCAGGATTGTGTCGAGTGCTTGACCATTGTTGTCCTGGACTGGGCCGGCCACGATCCCGACCGTCTTGCCCACCAGACCGGCGGCGGAAGTGATTTTGCTACGGGGCGGCAGAACGAGAGCCACGACATCCCGGCGCAGGATCACGATGGTCTGGGCGTTCGCCGGTGCCGCCGCATCGCTGCGCACGATCGCCAGATCCGTTCGGCCGTCCTCCAGAGCCTTGGCACTCGCGGCGAGGTCGGGAACCTGCACGAGTTCCAAGTGAACGCGGGGATGCTGGACTGCCGAAACAGAAACGAAGGCTGCCATGAACCGTTGAGCAGCGCCGCCCTGTGGACCAATGGTTACGCGCAGGTTGGCATGCGGTGACCCGAAGTGAGCCACGGCGAACCCCGCGCCGGTCAGGAGTAACACTCCTACGACGACAAGAAGGCTGCCCCTTAAGCTGCGACGCGGCTGGCGGAGTGTGTGCCGCTCAGGATTATTCCGTTCCGGATGAAGATCGATGGGCGTGGCGTCCGGCATCATCGCAGCCCTCCCGGCGTTTCGGCCTTGTCATGCTCATAAATCCTGCCCGTGCAGGTCAGTGCATTCGCGCCAAGCGCTCCTCGTCACGCGCGAAGACTGCGGTCGCAGACAGGGTAAGCAGCAATCGCAAACGCCGCTGCGTCAAAAGATCATACGGCCAATGGGATGATCACGTCGATCCATCTGCCGGACTCTGCCGCCTCCCGTAGGCCGCTTCAACGCGCGCATGAAAGTCCGAATATGCGAGCTATCGACTGCCGAGAGATTCGCTCTCGCTTCCGCGCGTGTCGCTAAGCCCCCTTGGCGATCATGTCGGCCCGAAAACCGCGGGCAGCCGCCCGCCAGGTCTTGCCCGTGTCGCACTCGACCGCTCGGTCGCCGACCGCAACGTCCCGCGCGTGGCGTGCGCGGTGCGGTGCGAGCTCCGCGCCGGACTCGGCCGACAGCAGACGCCTGAAGCTATTCGGGCAGGCGCGTGCGACCGCCTCCGCCGCGCCCAGGCGGCACGATGCGCTGGGCGCGGGCGTCCCCCGCGCAGCGTCAGGCCGTCACCCGGTGAGAACGCAACCTAGTCCCCGCGACCCTCATCCGTGTTGCCCACCAAGACGTCACGGATGTCCTGTCGTCTGACACCCGCGAGAGGGTGCGGCGACGGGCGTGACATCGGCGGGCTCCGAGCGATTGCCTCGCCCTGATCTCCCCGGCGTCGCGGGTGCGCGTTGATCCAGCGCAAGGCCCCTCGAACAGACCGGGTTCAACCCGGGAGACCCAAAACGACCGGAAGCGTTTTCGACCATGACGACGGCGGCGCTGCACCCGACCGAGACGGGGCGCTCGAGATACGGCGGATGGATGCCGCGGCTGAGGGGATGGCTGGCAGTCCTGCCGCTGGTGGGCCTCTGCATAGGCTTGGCGGCACAGGCGCTCGGCCATCCTGAGGTCGCCGCATTGGCATGGACGCTCGCGACCCTCGCGATCCTCGTCGTCCTGGCGTCCCAGGTCGTGACGAGCCTCGCGCAAGGCGACATCGGGCTCGACCTCGTCGCCCTGCTCTCCATGGGCGGCGCGCTCGCCCTGTCGCAGCCGTTGGCCGGCGCCGTCATCGCGTTGATGTACGCCGGCGGCCAATCGCTGGAAGCCTACGCCGCCGGCCGCGCCGGGCGGGCGATGACGGCGCTGATCGCGCGCCAGCCGCGGACCGCCCTGCGCGACGAAGACGGCGCGTTGCGGGAGGTGCCCCTTGGGGCTCTGATGCCGGGAGACCGAATCTTGGTGCGCGTCGGCGACGTCCTGCCGGTGGATGGCCGGGTCGCCGCGGGTCGCGCCGTGCTCGATCGGTCGAGCCTCACCGGCGAGGCGCTACCGGTCAGCTTTGGGGCGAACGAGGCCGTGCTGAGCGGCACGGTGAACGCGGGCACGCCGTTCACCTTGGTCGCGGAGCGGCCCGCGTCCGAGAGCACGTATGCCGGCATCGTCCGGCTCGTCGAGGCGGCGCGATCCCAGAAGGCACCGATGGCGCGCCTAGCCGACCGCTACGGGCTCGCCGTCCTCGCCGTGACGCTCCTCCTGGCTGGAGCCGCCTGGCTCGCGACTGGCGACCCTCTTCGCGCGCTTGCCGTGCTGGTCATCGCGACGCCCTGCCCGCTGATCCTGGCGGTGCCCGTCGCGCTCGTCTCCGGCCTCTCGCGCGCTGCCGGCATCGGGGTCCTCGTCAAGGGTGGCGGGGCTCTGGAGATGCTGGCCAAGGTCCGCGTCCTGGTGGTCGACAAGACCGGCACCCTGACACACGGCACCGCCCGGCTCGTTTCCACACGCGTCGTCGGCCCCTTCGACGAGGACGAGGTCCTGCGTCTCGCGGCGTCCCTTGATCAAGCCTCAGGCCACCCGGTGGCGCGGGCCCTGGTCGAAGAGGCGCGGGCGCGAGGCGTGGCCGTTTCGCAGCCCGCGATGGTCACGGAACTCCCCGGCGAAGGCGTGACCGGCAGCGTGGACGGGCGGCCCATTCTCGTCGGGGGGGCGCGCCTGATGGAGCTTCACGACGTTCGCTTCCCGCCGGCGGACGCGACCCGACACGCAACGGCAGCCGTCGCCACGGTGCTGATCGCCATCGACGGCGCGCCGGCCGCCAGACTGGAATTCGCCGATCCACTGCGGACGGACATCTGTAACGTACTCGCGGACCTGCGTGCGTGCGGCATCGGGCGGGTGGTGCTCGCCACCGGGGACCGGCGCGCCGTCGCGGAGACGCTGGTCGCCGGCCTGTCCATCGACGCGGTCGCCGCCGACCTCGACCCAACGGGCAAGACCGACACCGTGGCCGCAGAGCGCCGGAACGGTCCCGTCATGATGGTGGGAGACGGGGTCAACGACGCGCCAGCCCTGGCGGCCGCCGACCTCGGCGTGGCATTGAGCGCGCGCGGCGCGGCGGCGGCGGCCGAGGCGGCGGACGTCGTCCTGCTCGTCGACAGCCTGGCACCGCTGCCCCGGGCCATTCGCATCGCCAAGCGCGCCCGCACCATCGCGCTCCAGAGCGTGTGGGTCGGCCTCGGGCTGTCGCTCGCCGGCATGATCGCTGCAGCGCTGGGCTACCTCTCACCCCTTCAAGGGGCGTTGCTCCAAGAAGCCATCGACGTCGCCGTGATCCTCAACGCCATGCGCGCGCTCGGCGGCCCCCGTGACGTCAGCGAGCCAACCGGGCGGCGAGCCCCGCGGAACGCGTGAAGCGAGCCGGCCATAGCCGTCGCGGGGCTTGCGATGGATCAAGGCGGCCCGTTCCCACCAGGGCCAGGCTTCCGTCGTCGACCGCGACGCACGACGGAGGCCGCCATGGCTTACGCGAACATCCTCATCCCCGCCGACCTCGGCGCGGCCGCCCCGGATCGGATACGGCTCGCCGCCGACTTGGCTCGACGCTTCGAAGCGACCCTGACGGGTGTGGCCGCCCACGCTGTGCCGGCCCCGATCCTGGTGCGGGACGTCTACGATGCCATCGACCAGGAGGGACGCAACAAGGCGCAGATACAAGCCATCCTGGAGCAGGCGCACGCCTCGTTCGCTCGCTTCGCTGGCGACGGAATCCGCACGGACTGGCGCTGGTGCTTCGCCGACGCTGTCGCCCATCTCGTCGAGCAGGCGCGCGCCGCGGACCTTGTGGTCGTGAGCCGTCGCGGACCTGGCGACGAGGATCCCGGGCCGCTCGGGGTGACACCCGGACGCGTCTTGATGGAGGCCGGCAGGCCGGTTCTGGTCGTGCCGCCGAGGACCGTGAGCCTGAAGGCTTCGCGTATCGTGGTCGCCTGGAAGGACGGCCCCGAAGCACGACGGGCTGTATCGGGCGCGCTGCCGCTCCTCCGGGGGTCCGACAAGGTGTTCGTGGCGACGGTCGACACGGACGCGCGGCACGGTGGCGCTGAGGACGTAGCCGGCCATCTCGCCCGGCACGGCGTCCACGTCACCGTGCACCCCTTGCACTCGGCGGACGACGCCGGCTCGGAACTCATGCGCTTCGCCCTGCTGCAGGACGCGGACCTGATCGTCCTGGGCGCCTACGGCCATTCCAGGCTCCGGGAATGGATGTTCGGCGGCGTCACGCGCGACCTCCTGGACCGCTCCCCACTCTGCAGCTTGATGTGCCACTGATGGGCGGCCGCTGCCGCCTCGGCGCGGGCGTCGCGCTTGCCGTGTCAGTCGCACCCGTCGCGGCGCAAGGTGCTGCGTCCCGCGGGCGGGTTATCGCACGCACCGTCTGCGCGCGCTCGCTGTCACGCGGTCCGGTCGACAGGCCCCAGCCCGATGCACGAGGCGACGCCGTTCCGCACGCTCGCCGGGCGTTTCCCCATCGGCGAATTCGTGCGCGCACGTATTTGACGGCCCGGCACGCTTGGGCCGCCGTAGCCCGTGCGCGGAACGCTTACTCGACGAAGCTCCAACCGGCCTTCAGGGCGGTCGACTCCTCCTCGTCCATCGGGCCGGGCCACTCCGACCTGTTCGGTGCCCGCACCTGAGGCGGCGCCTCCCCGACATCGGGCTTTGCAGGCGCAGATTGGCTGCGCGCGGGGGAGGACCGCGTCCGGGCGGCTCGACCGGTCGGGCCCCCCCCTGATGATTTTCGGTTGAACATGGTCGACGTCCCGGGCTCAATGGGCGAGGAACAGCGGTGCCGGGCTGCCCCTCAGGAAGGAGCGCGTCACCCCGCCGAAAAAGTATTCGCGTGTGGGGGAATGCCGGTAGGCGCCCATCACGATCATGTCGGCCCGAAACAGGCCGGCCTGGGCGCGAAGCGTCTCGGCCACGCCCCCGCCCCTCGGGAGGTCGTTGACGCTGACGTTCACCCCATGCCGTGCGAGGTGCGGCGCGAACTCGGCCCCCGGCACGGAGGCCTGGATCTCCGCCTCGGTGCCGACCGAGACGATTTCCACCGCGTCGGCCGCGCGCAGGAACGGCAGGGCATCGTTGGCGGCCCGAGCGGCCTGGGCGCTGCCATCCCAGGCGACGATGATCCGTTGCGCGGCGAAGGCATCGTGTCCCGGCGGAACGACGATGACCGGGCGGCCGCTATGGAACAGCGCCTTCTCGATCATCTCGCGGTCGAGGTCGTAGGTCCGCGAGCCGATGTCCAGGACCGTCAGGTCGTGCAGGCGGGCCCGCCCCGCCAGCCGGCTCACGATGTCCGGAAATGGGAGGCTCGGCGCCTCGGTCGTGCAGACAATTCCGGCCTGCGCCGCATCTCCCGCAGAGCGCTCCGCGACAGAGCGAGCCAGCGCCTCGAGGCGGCGGTCGATCATCGCGTCGCCCGTATAATCGAACTCGCCGAGCCAGGTGTCGTCGCCCGAGAGGCGCCAGGATGCGGATTGGACCGTGAGGTGGGCGCCGGCGGCCTTCGCCAGCGTCAGGGCGTAACCGATTGCCGACGAGGCCGGCTCGTGTTCGTCCTCCACGGCGGTGCCGACGAGGACGTCGCGGATGGCTGCGAGCGGAGATGGGTCGTGTCTGGACATCGGGCGTCTCCGGATTGGATCCGCCTCATGGTTCGACCCCTTCCGGCGGGCCGACCTTGATCCACCTCAACCAGCATCTCTTCGGCACGACTGTTCGCGGCCATTAACATGCAGTAACTTCGCATAGGAGACGCCAAGGCCCCGTGTGGAGCGCGGTGCTTCGCGTTCGGCAGTCATGCGCTGTGAAGACCGCGACAGATCCCTCGGCCGGCGCGGCTTGGAGTTGGTTCTCCAGGGGTATGATCGATGGCGAACCGCGTCGACAGGGCCGGCACGGAACAGGTCGCCGACGGCGCGTCGACAGTCGAGGAGTTCCGGCAGACCCTCGACGAGGTCGGGGTCTGCATCTGGTCGCTCGACCTCCCGACGGGTCAGGCCTCGGTCTCGCCGACCTGTGCGCGCCTCTTCGGTGTCGCGCCCGAGCGACTGACCACCTTCGCAGCCTCTCAGGCGCTGGTGCATCCGGATGACCGCCCAGGCAGAGCGGAAGCCATCCAGAGAGCGTTGCAGGAGGGCGGGAGCTACGAGGTCGACTACCGCGTCGTGCGACCGGACGGGCATGTCTGCTGGCTGCGCTCGCGCGGGCGGGTGAGCCTCGACGCGGAGGGCCGCCCGGCCCGGCATCGCGGCGTGGTGCTGAGCATCGACGGGCAGAAGCGGGCCGAGGAGGATCTCCGTGCCCGCGAGGCGCACCTGCGCTCGATCCTCGATACCGTGCCCGAGGCCATGGTCGTCATCGACGAGACCGGCTTGATCCACTCGTTCAGCGCCGCGGCCGAGCGCCTGTTCGGGTACGCGGCCGACGAGGCGGTCGGGCGGAACGTGCGCATCCTGATGCCGGAGCCGATGCGGGGCGAGCACGACGACTACCTCGCACATTATCGGCGGACCCGGGAGCGGCGCATCATCGGCACCAACAGGGTCGTGACCGGGCAGAGACGGGATGGCTCCACCTTCCCGATGGAACTCGCCATCGGCGAGATGCGCTCCGGCGCGCCGGTCTTCTTCACCGGCTTCATCAACGATCTGACCGAGCACCGCCAGACACAGGCGCGGCTCCAGGAGCTTCAATCCGAGCTGGTCCACATCTCGCGCCTGAGCGAGATGGGCGAGATGGCCTCGACGCTGGCCCACGAGTTGAACCAGCCGCTCGGCGCCATCGCGAACTACGCCAAGGGCTGCAAGCGCCTCCTGGCACAACCGGATCCCGCGAACGTCGCCAAGGCGCTGGAGGTCCTCGACAAGGCCGCCGAGCAGGCCTTGCGGGCGGGACAGATCATCCGGCGCCTGCGCGAGTTCGTCGCCCGTGGCGAGACCGAGATGCAAGTCGAGCCCGTCGCCAGGCTGATCGAGGAGGCCAGCGCGCTGGCCCTGGTCGGGGCGAGTGAGCAGGGCATCGTCACGCGCATCGCTCTGGATCCGCGCGTCGGATCCGTCCGGGCCGACCGGGTGCAGGTACAGCAGGTCCTGGTGAACCTGATGCGCAACGCCCGTGAGGCTATGCAGCAGAGCGACCGACGCGAGTTGACGGTCGAAGCCAGACCCGTCGGGCGGGAGCTCGTCGAGATTGCCGTGTCGGACACGGGTCCCGGCATCGCCGACGAGGTCGCCGACAGGCTGTTCCAGCCGTTCGTCACGACCAAGAAAAGCGGCATGGGCGTCGGTCTCTCGATCTGTCGCACCATCGTCGAGGCGCATGGCGGCCGCCTCGACGTCGAACGCAACGGCGCCGGCGGAGCGACTTTCCGGCTGACGCTGCAGGCGACGCACGGGGGGGATTCGCTCGATGGCAACTGACCTCGTGCACGTCGTGGACGACGACGCGGCCATGCGGGACTCGCTCGCGTTTCTGCTCGGTACCGAGGGCTTCGAGGTACGGCTCTACGAGGCCGGAACGGAACTGCTCGACAGGCTGTCGAAGCCGGCCACGGGCTGCATCCTGACCGACATCCGCATGCCCGGCATCGACGGCCTGGAGTTGCTCCGCCACCTGCGGATCGCCGGGCACAAGCTTCCGGTCATCATGATGACCGGGCATGGCGACGTGCCGCTCGCGGTGGAGGCGATGAAGCTCGGCGCCTGCGATTTCATCGAGAAGCCGTTCGGCGACGAGGCCCTCCTTCAGGCGCTCCGCTCCGCTCTGGAACGCGGCGGTCCGGCGGCCGCGGCCGACCCGAGCTTGAGGGAGTTCGTACGCCGTGTCGGCACCCTGAGCGAGCGCGAGCGGCAGGTACTGGACCAACTGGTGGCCGGCGGCACCAGCAAGGAGATCGGGCGTGCGCTCGACATCAGCCCCCGCACCGTCGAGATCTACCGGGCCAAGCTGATGGCCAAGACGCAGGCGGAAAACCTGCAGGACCTGGTGCGCTGGTCGGTACTGGCCGGCATCGCGTGAGACGGGCTTGAGGCAGGTCAAGGCAGCGATCAGGTCCGTTCCGCAGGATGCCGGGCTCACGCCGCTCGAACATCTCGCCGCCAGTAACCGCCATGCCGTCAGATCCCTCGAACCTCATCTACATCGTGGACGACGACGCGGCCGTCCTGCACTCGACCCGCTTCCTCCTGGAAAGCGAGGGCCACGAGGTCGAGACCTTCGTCAGCGGCTCCGAACTGCTGGCGGCCTTCCCAGGTCCACACCCGGACCTGGTGTTGATCGATCATGTCATGGCGAGAATGGACGGGCTTGAGGTGTTCGCCCGGTTGCGTGACCTCGATGCCCGCGTGCCCGTGGTACTCATCACCGGGCATCCCGACCCGGGCATCCGGTCGCGAGCCCGAGCGGCCGGCGTGCCTTTGGTCGAGAAGCCGCTCGCGTTCGACGCGCTGCTGGGCATGCTCGCCGGCAACAGGGTCGGCACGGGCGTCAATCTGCAGCCTTGAGGATCTCTGGCGGCAGCCCGCCGCGGGACTTCGCGGGCGCGGCGGCTTGCGCGGAACGGCCCAGGGCCCACGTCGAGGGGGCCGCGTGCGCCTTCCCCGTTCCGGCTAGCATCCAGGTTGGCGGAGGGGGTTCCAAGCGACATTGATCTGGCGCAAGCCTCCCGCCGGTACGCTCACGCCCAGCGGCGCGAGTGTTTCGGTTCCAGCGTCTCGCAGGGATTGTGGAAGAGGTAGTAGCCGAAGGCCGCGATGGCCTCGCGTGCCGGGGCGGGCTGGAAGCCGAACGGCAGGCTCCCGCCCTCACGCACGTCGGCGCCAAAATCCCACGTGCCCGGGCGCACGAAGAGCGGAACCAGCGTGGCCTCGCGCACGGCGCAGCACAGGCCGGGCTGGCATCGGCGCTGGAACACCCGGTAGAGGGTCGGGGTCGGTCGACTGGCCTGCATGGGGGCCCATCCTGCCGTTCCGGATCGGCATGTCGCCGGAGGTCGTGCCGGGGCCACGCGAGGCCCCAACTGGATCTGATCAGGCTGCCTTCAGCGCCGCTGCCTCGGAGACCTCGTGCGACAGCGTGGCGGCCTCCGCTTGGTACTCGGCCATGCTCTTGGTCACGAACGCGGTCTGAAGCTCGAACGCGTCCTTGAGCGAGGCACAAGCGGCCAGCGCCGCGAGGTGGTCCGCCCGAGCCTGGAAACGGCGGCTCGTGAAACGCATCGTCTCCGCGGCGACGCGCAGCGGCAGGTCGACCGCGAAGGCACGCCAGATGCCGATGCCTGTCTTGAGTGCTTCGGCCGGCGGCGCTGTCGGAAATTGAGTCACGGTCTCGGAATCCATCGGGATGATCCCTTTGTTTGTGAACGGACCACAGATGATGTCGCGATGGTTCTGGCCTTGATCCAGATCAAATGGCCCAAATCTCAAGCTAAAATTATCCTGCACGCAAAGCTATTGGTGGAATAGCTAAGCTAATTCACTATCATATGGCATGAATACACCCGAAAAAGCTTGATCCAAATCAATGCCCGGTGCTCGATTTACGGGAGCCTCAGCTTATCGAAGGCGGCAGGCGACCTGCCGCCCCCGGGGCCCGACGCCCCCGGTCTCCCGGCCCCGCTTCGAAAGGAGAAGCCGATGCGAACGATCGAGAATCGGACCGAGGACATGGTCCCCAACGCGCTCAACATCTTGTTCGGCGTCGCGCTTGTTCTCGCACCTTGGTACCTGGGGCTGGGCTATGAAACCGCCGCGGCACGCAACGCCTTCATCAGCGGCGGCGCCATCACCGTCATCGCCGTGGTAGCGCTCGGCAAGACCTACGACTGGGAGGAGTACCTCAACCTCGCGCTCGGCCTGTGGGTGTCCATCGCCCCATGGGTGCTCGGCTTCGCGGAGGCCGGGCCCCCGATGTGGGTACACGTCGTGTTCGGGCTCGCCGTTGCCGCCTTCGCCGCGTTCGAGCTCTGGCGGCTCTTCGTGTCGCCCCAGGCGCGGTCGGTCTGAATCGCGCTCGTCGCCGGAACGGCCGCGCCGGAACCGCGCCCGGTGCGGCCGTGGCCGATCCCGCCACGGCATCGCTCCCCGGAGGCCGCCATGCCCCTCGACCCCGTCGCGCTCGCCGCCGCCGCGTCGTTCACGGCCGGCTGCGCCGGCATCCACGCCCTGCGCGGTCATGCCGACGCCGTCACGCGCGTCCTCGGCGTGTTGGTGTACGGGCTCGTCACAGCGATCGGGTGGCTCTTCGCGGGGCGCAGCGGCCTGCTCGGGTTGTCCGAGCCGATTCCGGCGTGGGCGCTCGTGGCGACCGCGGGCATCTGAGCGCGCGCGCTGCCAGGATACGTAGTTCCCCTTAAGCAAGCCTGCTTAAGAGAGCGCCCGGAATTTCGCGGCCGGCAATGCGAGGCCAATCTGCCCTCATCCGATACGGGTGAGGAGCAGGCGATGACCACCGACTTCATGCAATCCATGCCCCCGCAAGCGGCGGCCATCGATCCGGCTCTCGTTCAGGTCCAGCCCGGAAGCTGTCTGTTCGCGGGATGCCCCGAGCTGATCGGCACTCCGTTCGCCTACGCCCGCGAGGAGGAGATCTATGGCGAGGGTGAGGAGGCTGAGTTCGTCTACAAGGTTGTTGCGGGCGCCGCTCGCACCCACAAGGTCCTGAACGACGGCCGCCGCCAGATCACCGGCTTCCGCCTGCCCGGGGACCTGTTCGGCTTCGAGCAGAGTAAGAGTCACAGCCACACGGCCGAGGCGCTGAGCGACACGAAGGTCCTGATTTTCAGGCGGCGCCAGGTCGAGCGCGCCGCCACGGGTAGCGCCGCGGTCGCCTGCCAACTCTGGGGCATGGCCACGAACGAGTTGCGGCACGCCCAGGACCACATGCTGCTTCTCGGTCGCCGCTCGGCGGCAGAGCGCGTTGCAACTTTCCTCATCGAGGTTGACGAGCGCTTAGGCGGGTCCGGTACCTTCGCCCTGCCGATGACCCGGCGCGACATCGCCGACTTCCTCGGCCTGACCATCGAGACCGTGTCGCGCACGCTCTCGCAGCTGGAGGAGGACGGAGCCCTGCAGAGGGTCGGGAGCCGCCAGGTCAACCTGCGACGCGCCCGGCTGCGCCGCGTGGTCGAGGACTGATAGGACCATCAAACGCCATCCACCGCCGGACGTGACCTGCGGGCCGGGAACCGCGGGTTCGTGGAGCACGCCCGTCTCAAGCAGTTCGCAATCGGTCCAGTCGCTGCGCGTTCGGGCAGAATTGCGGATACGTGCTGTCCGCCATCCCGGCCCATAGCTCGCGCGCGCAGCGGCTGCGTTCGGTGCAGCTCAGACAGGCTGCCTCCAGCTTCCGCATGGCCTCGGGCTGTTGCCGCCGGACAGAATCGGGGTCGAGGTTCAGGCTTCGCATCAGGTTCGCGATGCTGCGGACCTTCGCACCCCCTTCCGGAGATAGGGCGATGGGAACCGAGGTACCGTCCTCCGTCATCGTCTCCCTCATCTCTCGGTCGATATCCCTGAGTTCCCGGGCGGCCTTGAGCAGGCAGCACCATTCATTCATCGAAGCGGCGACGCCGAATGGGTCGAACGAGTCAGTTTTGTCGGCTGATACGGCCATGAGGGCCTCCTCAAAGCACCTGCGTGCCCGATCAAACAATTTGGAAGCGGCGCGCGGCTACGCCTTGATCCACCGCAACGACGCGGTCGCAGGCCGATGATCTCGTGCCGCCACGAGCGGCAGATGACGGGCACACCCCATGGAGATGGTAGCGGTTCCGGCCCTCGCCCAGGACACTTCGCCGCCATCTGTGCCACCGGCGTCCGGGCCGACTGAGGCCTTCTGGACGCGCAGCCTCGAGACGCTCCGCGCCGAGCTCGGTTGCGGTCTCGAGGGACTGGACTCGGGCGAAGCCGCACGTCGGCTCGAACGCTACGGGCCGAACAGCGATGCCGCGATGCGAGGCGGTGGCGCCCTGCGGGCGATCCTGCGCCGCCTGCTTGAGCCGCTCGCCCTGATCCTGCTCGCGGCCGGGCTCGTCTCGGTCGCCACCGGCGACGTAGTCGGCGGCGCAATCATCGTGGCCATCCTCGGGCTGTCCATCGGTCTCGACACCGTGCAGGAAGGTCACGCGACGAAGGCCGCGGAGGCCTTGCGCCACGTGGTGGCGCTGAAGGCCGAGGTCCGACGCGACGGCTGCTTCGTCGCCGTCCCGGTGGAACAGGTGGTTCCTGGCGACCTCCTGCGGGTGCGGGCCGGCGACATCGTTCCCGCCGACGCCCTCGTCGTCGAGAGCACCGCCTTCACGGCTGCGGAGGCCGCCCTGACCGGCGAGCCCTACCCGGTCGAGAAGCGTCCCGGATCCGTGTCGACGGCAGAGCCGGCCGGGGCCTCGAACGCCCTGTTCCGCGGTGCTGTTGCACGGACGGGTGAGGCCACCGCGCTCGTCTGCGCGACGGGCCCCGCCACGATGTTCGGCGCGGCGGCCTCGGCGCTGGCCGACGCGCAGCCACCCTCGCCCTTCCAGCGCGACCTGCACGCGTTCGGCCTGGTCGTCGCGCGGCTGACCCTCGCCCTGGTGCTCGGCGTGCTGGCTGTCCGCGTCGTCCTCGGGCGGCCCGTGCTCGACTCCCTCCTGTTCGCCGTTGCCCTCGCGGTCGGCCTCACGCCGGAACTGCTGCCGATGATCACCACGGTGACGCTCTCGCGCGGGGCGCTGCGCATGGCGGCGCGCAAGGTCATCGTGAAGCGGCTCGCCGCCATTCACGACCTCGGCGCGATGACGGTGCTGTGCACCGACAAGACCGGCACGCTGACCTCCGCCGAGATCGTGCTCGCCCTCAGCCTCGACCCGCTTGGCCGAGAGGACGCGCGGCCGGCGAGGCTCGGGGCTGTCGCCGCCGACCTCGGCGGGGACCGCGGCTCCCTCGACGCGGCCCTCGTCGCCAGCCATCCGGATGCCTTGGGGGGATGGGTCCTGGGCGGCCAGCGTGCGTTCGACTACGGCCGCCGAACCGGGGCTGTCCTGGCGCGGGGACCGGACGGGGCGCTCCTGATCCTGAAGGGCGCCCCGGAGACGGTCCTGGCGCTGTGCACCGGGCGTCGCGCCGGCGAGCGGACCGAAGCGATGGGTCCGGAGGCCCGCGACGAATCCGTCAGGCTGGTGCGGAACCTGGCCGAGGACGGGCTACGCGCCATCGCCGTCGCCTCGCGGGCCTGGTCCGGACCCGTGCGGCCGCCCGGGGCCGCGGACGAGGTCGACCTCATCTTCGAAGGTTTCTGTGCCTTCGCCGACCCGCCGAAGCCCACGGCGGCGGCGGCCATCGCGCGGCTCGCGCGGGCCGGCGTGCGCCTGAAGATCCTGTCCGGCGACGACCCGGTGGTGGTGCGCCGGCTCGCCGGCCTAATCGGGCTGCACGCCGGCACGGTCCTGTCCGGCCCCGAGGTCGCGGCGCTCAGCGATGCGGCGCTCGCCGTGCGGGTCCGGGAGGTGGACGCCTTCGGACGCCTGACGCCCGACCAGAAGGCCCGCGTCGTCCGCGCACTCCAGGCCAAGGGGGCGGTGGTCGGCTTCCTGGGCGACGGCATCAACGACGCGGCGGGCCTCGCGCAGGCCGACATCGGCCTCTCCGTGGAGGGCGCGACCGGGGTTGCGCAGGCGGCCGCCGACATGATCCTGCTCGCGTCCGACCTCAACGTCGTCGCCGACGGCGTCGAGGAGGGGCGGCGGACCTTCGCCAACATCCTCAAGTACATCCGCATGGGGGCGAGCTCGAACTTCGGCAACATGCTCTCGATGGCGGTCGCCTCGGTGGCGTTGCCGTTCCTGCCGATGCTGCCCACGCAGATCCTTCTCAACAACTTGCTCTACGATTTCTCGGAGGTCGGCATCCCCCTAGACCGGGTCGCCCCGTCCGCGACCGTCCGGCCGCAGGTCTGGGACATGGCCGGCCTCCTCCGGTTCGCGGCCGTGATGGGCCCGCTTTCGTCGCTGTTCGACTTCCTCACCTTCGGCGTGCTGCTCCTTGTTTTTGGCGCCTCCGCCGAGGAGTTCCGCACGGCGTGGTTCCTCGAATCCATGGCGACCCAGATCCTCGTGATCTTCGTCATCCGGACGAGCGGCCGTGCCTGGCACGACCGCCCGAGCGCGGCGCTCGCCGGCTCCTCTCTTGCCGCGCTGGCGGTCGCGCTGATCCTTCCCTTCTCGCCGGCAGGGGCGTGGTTCGGCTTCCAGACCCCGTCCCTGTCGATCCTGCTCGGCCTGGGGCTGATTACCGTCGCCTACCTCGCGGCGGTCGAGACGGTGAAGGCCTGGGTCGTCCGCCCGCGACACGGCGCTTCCGGAAGCATCTCCAGGCCTTGATCTGCCTCAAGGCCCGCCGCCACCGCCGGCGGAAGATCTGCCGATCCGCGGCCGGCACGGTCCGGCGCTGCACCGGGATGGAGGGCACCATGACCACCACCTTCGAAGAGCGCGAGCGGGCCGCCGAGCGCCGCTTCGTCCAAGAGGAGGAGGCGCGCTTCCACGTCCGCAACCGGCGCAACCAGCTCCTGGCCTGCTGGGCCCGCGAGCGGATGAGGCTGACCGGCTCCGCGGGGGAAGGCTACGTCACCTCCTTCACGGAGTGCGCCGTCGTGACCGATGACGAGACGCTGATTGCGAGGCTTCAGTCGGACCTAATGGCGGCCGGCATCGAGGCGACTGTCGCTCGCCTGTGCACGGAGATGACCCGGTGCGCCGCACTGGCGCAGGCCGAGCGGAGCGTCGGGGTTGCGCTGGATCAAAGCTCTTCCGCCTAGGGCGCGCAGGATCTCTCAACCGCTCCCCCTGCCCGATACGAACGGGAGAGACGCCATGAGGATAAGAGGCCATGACCGACAAGGACCTGCGCCGCGACGTGCTCGATGAGCTCGACTTCGACCCCAGCCTCGACGCCGGCGCCATCGGCGTCGCCGTGTCGGAAGGAGTGGTGACGCTCACGGGCCACGTTGGCAGCTACGCCGAGAAGGTCGAGGCCGAGCGCGCCGTCCGCCGCATCCGGGGCGTGCGCGCCATCGCGCAGGAGATCGAGGTCCGCTACGCCGACGAGAAGAAGGTGGCCGACGACCAGATCGCCGCGCGGGCCTTGGCGATCATCGACTGGTCCGTGCACCTTCCGAAGCAGGCCATCCAGGTGAAGGTCGCCGGCGGCTGGGTCACGCTGACCGGCACGGTAGACTGGCAGTACCAGATGGCCGGCGCAGAGGCGGCGGTGCGGAAGCTGTCCGGCGTGCATGGGGTGACCAACCTCGTCGAGGTCAGGCCACGGGTTCCGCCGACGGCGGTCAAGGACAAGATCTTGGAAGCGTTCCGGCGCAGCGTCATGTTCGAGGCGGACGGGATCAAGGTCACCGTCTCGGGCGACAAGGTGACGTTGGAAGGCGCCGTTTCGGCCTGGGCGGAGCGTGACGCCGCCGAACGGGCGGCCTGGTCGGTGCCGGGCGTCCGCACCGTCGAGGACCGCATCGTCGCCCTGAGCTGAGGAGTGGCGCCATGCCCCGAGGAACGCACGGGCCGATTGCCGTTGACGGCGAGCCGGCACATCCGGCGACGGCGGGTTCGCCTGCCGCGCTGCACCGGGTAACGCTGACACTGGCGCGCTGCCCGGAGCATCCGGACGGCAGCGCCGGGCGCGGCTACGAAGTGGTCGCGCCGTTAGGACCGGATGGACGCCTCGACGTCGCTCTCTGGCGCGAGGCCCGCGACCGTTGCCGGGTCCGCCGCTTCTGGAGCGGCGCGCGCGACCGGCACGGCCGGCTCGTTCACCGGGCCGGCGGCGAGGGCGGCGCGACCTGGCTGATCGATTACGACGACCGCACCGACGAAGACGACGAGCCCGGCTATCGCCTCGGGACGCATGCCTTCGTCGAGGGCGAGTACGTTTCGATCCGCGACGCGGACGACGAGGCGTACCACACGTTCAAGGTCGTCGAGGTCAACGCGACGGGAACACGAGGTTCTGCGAACGGGTCTTCATGACTGCGCTGTCGGTGAGCACGCCGCGTTCGGACCGCGCCGCGACTGAACCGGCGTGCCGGCGGCTCTGTCGCACGGTCGGGAGCGAAATGCCGCTCGCCCAAAACGACGAAATGGTTTGATTCCTCGACCGAGAACTGCCGCCGGATGGCGTCACGGTGGGGTCGAGCCATGGCCAAGCCCGATACAGAGTTCGAAGGCGCGGCTGGGGCATGTCAGACGGCCTTGCCGACGAGGTGCCCGATGCCGGCGGTGACGGCCATCGCCAACGCGCCCCAGAAAGCCACGCGAGCAGTCGGTCTCAGGATCTCGGCGCCCCCGACCTTTGCGCCCAGGGCGCCGAGAACGCCCAGGAACACCAGGGCGGCCGCGGGCACAAGATAGACCACGAGGTTGGCCGGCGAGACCGCCGCCACGATCAGGGGAAGGGCTGCGCCCGAAGAAAAGGTCGCGGCGGAAGTCAGCGCGGCCTGGATCGGTCGAGCGGTGGTGAACTCGGAGATGCCGAGCTCGTCACGAGCATGCGCCGCGAGGGCGTCCTTCGCCATAAGTTGGTCGGCGACCTTCAAGGCAAGGTCGCGGTCGAGGCCGCGGTTGACGTAGATCGCCGCGAGTTCCTCGCGCTCAGCAGCGGGGTCCAGTTCGAGCTCGCCCCGTTCACGGGCGAGGTCCGCCTGCTCGGTATCCGACTGGGAACTCACCGAGACGTACTCGCCCGCCGCCATCGACATCGCCCCGGCTACGAGGCCGGCACAGCCCGCCACCAGGATCTCCCCGCTGGTCGCCTTGGACGCAGCGACGCCCACGATCAGGCTGGCCGTCGACACCAAACCGTCGTTGGCGCCGAGTACCGCTGCGCGGAGCCAGCCGATCCGGTCGACGAGGTGGTTTTCCGCATGGACTCTGCGCACGGTCTTCATCGCTCCTCCAACGGCACGCCTGCCGCGCGGCCGGGCAGGATGCCCCGCACGTCGTAGTAAATCAGGGCGGTCGCGGCCTGGAACAGCGCCCGCGCGCCTCGTTCAGCACATCGGCCGAAGATAGCGCGATTTCGCGCTCCTCATTCGCCGGGATGATGCGGACGGCGGCAACGGCCGCCGGACCACCGATGCTTGCCTTGCCCTGGGCGTTCGCGGTCTCGTCGAGGACGATTCCGGCCAAGGCGAGACCGCGGCAGATACTGGCGCGGATTCCGGCGGCGTGCTCTCCGATGCCGCCGGTGAAGACGAGGGTGTCGAGGCCGCCGAGCGCCGGCACGAGTGAGCCCGCGTCGCGCACGGCTCGGTAGGCGAACAAGTCGAGGGCCTCGCGCGCCTCCACGGCGGTGCTCGCCTCCAGGACGCGCACATCGTCGCTGATGCCGGACACGCCCAGAAGGCCCGACCGCTCGTTCAGCAGGTCGGCCAAGGCGTCGGGCGACAGGCCTCGCTCTCGGATCAGGTGCAGCACGAGCCCCGGATCGACCGCGCCGCTGCGCGTGCCCATCATCAGCCCGTCGAGCGTGGTAAAGCCCATCGTCGTGGCGACGCTGCGCCCGTCCCGGATCGCGCACAAGCTCGCCCCGTACCCGGGATGGGCGGCCAGAACCTGGCCGCGCGGGATCATCCGGGCGACGGGGGCGTAGGACAGTCCGTAGAAGCCGAAGCGTACGAGCCCGCCATCGATGAGCGCCCGAGGCAGCGGGTAGAGTTGAGCGAGCCTGTCCTGGCTTCGGTGGAAGGCGGTATCGAAGCAAGCGACCTGCGGCAGGTCGGGCCAGGTCTCTGCGACGACCCGGATGCAGGCAAGCGCCTGGGGTTGATGCGCGGGTGCCAGCGGGACGAGTTCTTCCAACGCGGCCAGCGTGTCGGCATCGACGCGCATCGGTTCCGCGTGGCGGAGACCGCCATGGACCACGCGATGTCCGACCGCACTGGGTGGGACCGGCAGCCGCGTGAACATCCAGCGAGCGACCGCCGCGTGGCCGCCTTGCGGGGGCCGCTCGACGGTGACAGCGACGCCGTCGACCGAGATCGTCGGTGCTTGGCCGATGTCGGCGACGTGGGCACGCCAAGCCGGCTCGTCCGCGCCCGGCCGGAACAGGGCGCAGCGCAGGCTGAAGGAACCGGCGTTGAGGACGAGGATCATCGCACGGCCTCAGGTGACGACCGGCCATCCGTCCACGGTCTCGCCCGACCGGGGCTCCTCATCTTCGACCGGGCCGCACTGCATGATGTCGCCGTCGATTCTGCGGCCGCGATCCTCGGGCACATGCCGCTCCGGCCAGGCCCAGTCCCGCACCTCCGGCAGGTCGTCTCCGGTTCTACGGACGTGCTCGCGGTGGGCGGCGAGGGCCGCCCGGAGCGCCTCCTCGGCATGCTCGGCCCGGATCCCCAATCGCGGCGCTGAGCGCATCGTGGCCAGCGCGAGGTTGTAGCGGTCGAGTCGGTTCAGCACGCACATATCGAAGGGCGTCGTGGTCGTGCCCTCCTCGATGAAGCCGTGAACGTGGAAGTTGCCGTGGTTCGTCCGCTTGTAGGTCAGGCGGTGGATGAGCCACGGATAGCCGTGATAGGCGAACACCACCGGCCGGTCGCGCGTGAACAGGCTGTCGAAGGTCGGGTCGTCGAGCCCGTGCGGGTGCGTTTCTGGCGCGGGCAGCGTCATCAGGTCGACGACGTTGACGACACGGACCCGCAGATCCGGGACGTGGCAGCGCAGCCAGTCGACCGCCGCGAGCGTCTCAAGGGTCGGTACGTCGCCAGCGCAGGCCATCACCACGTCCGGCTCCGCTTCGCCCTCGTTCGAGGCCCAATCCCAGATGCCGATGCCGGCCGCGCAATGCGTGACGGCCTCGTCCGGCGTCAGCCATTGCAGCGCGGGCTGCTTGCCGGCCACGATCACGTTGATGCGGTCATAGGTGCGCAGGCAGTGATCCGAGACGCAGAGCAGGGTGTTCGCGTCCGGCGGCAGGTAGATCCGTGCCGTGTCGCCGCGCTTGTTCGCCACGAAGTCGATGAAGCCCGGGTCCTGATGGCTGAAGCCGTTGTGGTCCTGGCGCCAGACGTGGGACGACAGCAGGATGTTGAGGGACGGCACCGGCCGGCGCCAGGGCAGGTCGCGCGCGGACTTCAGCCACTTCGCGTGCTGGTTCACCATCGAATCGACGACGTGGGCGAACGCCTCGTAGGTCGCGAACAGCCCGTGCCGCCCGGTCAGGACGTAGCCCTCCAGCCAGCCCTCGCAGAGATGCTCGCTCAGTACCTCCATGACGCGGCCGTCGCGCGCGAGGTGGTCGTCGCCCGGCAGGACCGCCTCCTGCCAGGCACGGCTTGTGACCTCGAACACCGCGTCCAGCCGGTTCGAGGCGGTCTCGTCCGGCCCCATGATACGGAAGTTGCGCGCCTCGGCATTGAGCCTGAGAACGTCCCGCAGGTAGATCCCGAGCGCGCGCGTGGCCTCGGCCTTGGACCGCCCAGGCTGTGGAACAGCGACGGCGAAGTCATGCAGGTCGGGCAGGCGCAAGGGGGCGCTCTTGTGCGCATTGGCATGCGGATTGGCCGAGAGCCGCCGCAGCCCCTTCGGCGGCAACGCGGCGAGACCCGCCATCAGCGCTCCGTCCGCCGCGAACAGCTCCTCCGGACGGTAGGACCGCATCCAGGCTTCCAGGATTGCGAGATGCTCCGGATTCTCCCGCGTGGCCGCCACGGGCACCTGATGCGAGCGCCACGTCCCCTCGACCGGGTGGCCGTCCACGGTTTTCGGCCCCGTCCAGCCCTTTGGGCTCCGCAGCACGATCATGGGCCAGCGCGGTCGCCCGCCCTGACCGCGGCCGGCGCGCTTCCGGATCTCCGCGATGGCGTCGAAGGCCGCATCGAGGGCCGCGGCCATGTCTTGGTGCATCCGTGCCGGCTCGTCGCCCTCGACGAAGGCCGGTTCGTAGCCGTAGCCGACGAGCAGGCTGCGCAGCTCGTCCGCAGGCATCCGGGCCAGGATGGTCGGGCTGGCGATCTTGTAGCCGTTGAGGTGCAGGATCGGCAGGACCATGCCGTCATGGCGCGGGTCGAGGAACTTGTTCGCGTGCCACGAGGCGGCGAGCGGTCCCGTCTCGGCCTCGCCGTCGCCGACCACGCAGGCGACCGTCAAACCCGGATTGTCGAGGGCCGCCCCGAAGGCGTGCGCCAGGGAGTACCCGAGTTCCCCGCCCTCGTGGATCGAGCCTGGCAGCTCCGGCGAGGCATGGCTGGGTATGCCGCCGGGAAACGAGAACTGCCGGAACAGCCGGGCCATCCCGTCGAGGTCCTGCGCCACGTCCGGGTAGATCTCGCTGTAGGTGCCTTCCAAGTACGCGTTGGCGACGAGCCCGGGCGCACCGTGGCCCGGCCCCCAGACGGCGATCATGTCGAGGTCGCGCTGCCCGATCACGCGGTTCAGGTGTGCGTAGATGAAGTTCAGCCCCGGCGTCGTACCCCAGTGTCCGAGGAGCCGCGGTTTCACGTGCTCAGGCTTGAGCGGCTGTCGCAGGAGCGGGTTTGCCATGAGGTAGATCTGCCCGACCGACAGGTAGTTCGCGGCCCGCCAATAGGCGTCGATCCGTCTGAGGCTGTCGGGTCCGAGCGGCCCGGGCACGAATGTCCGGCCTTGTTCGTCCCCATGGCCGCTTTCGTCACGCTGCTTTGCCTCGTGGGTCGCGTCCATGTCGGCCTCCCGGCGGGTGCTGATCCTGACGTCGAGCGTGCGGGTAGGCCGGGCCGGCGGCGTTGAGGTGGATCAAAGCGCTCCGGGTGCGGGCGGGCAGGATGTCCCCGGTCAGCAAGACGGGAGCGAACGATGGCCCTGGTGCTTCGAACCACAACGATCACGACGGTGCGGCGCGTGCGGGCGCAGGTCATGCCGGTGCCGCGGAACGACGCGGGTCCGCGTGTGATCGCGGACGTCTACCGCTATCGGAGCATCGGCAGCCTCCAGGCCCTCGCACTGGCCATCCTGGCATCGGCGGTGACGCCGGCGCTGCTTTGGCTGGCCCTCTGAGTGCCCCGAACGGACCGAGGAGACGGGTCATGGACGACAAGACCGTGCACCAGCATGTGCTCGACGAGCTGGACTACGCCCCGATGATCGACGCGGCACAAATCGGCGTTACGGTCGAGAAGGGCATCGTGACCCTGACGGGCCGCGTCCGGAACTACGCCGAGAAGACCATCGCCGAGCGCGTCACATTGCGGGTTCGCGGCGTACGCGGCGTGGTCGAGCGGATCGAGGTCCGCTATCCGCACAACCCGCTCATCGGCGACGAGGCCTTGGCGGAACGCTGTGCCCGGGTCTTGGAGTGGAACGTGCACGTCCCGGAGCGCTCGATCTCGCTCAAGGTCGAGAAGGGCTGCGTCACGCTGGACGGCTGCGTGCCCTACTACCACCAGAAGGCGGCTGCCGATAAGGCGCTGCGGCGCTTGGCCGGCGTGACCGATATCGTCAACCTTATCGCCGTCAAGCCGCCGGTCGAGCCCGCCGAGGTCAAGGACAGGATCCTCGCGGCCCTGAGGCGCAGCGCCAGGGACCCGGATACGATCCGGGTGCACGTGGACGGCGACAAGGTCACCCTGGACGGGTGCGTCGACATCTGGAGCGAGCGCGAACTGGCCGAGCGGGCCGCATGGTCGGCGCCTGGCGTACGTGCCGTCGAGGACCGCCTGACCCTCGCGTGAGGTCGGTCCGAAGCTGGCGACGGTCTCGCGCGAGCTCGGCGCGCGACTCGCTTCGGAGAAACGGCCGGACCCGGTTCCCGGCCGCGGCGAGGTCCGCATCCGGGTTGATGCCTGCGCGGTGCGCCGGACGGACCTTCACGTCATCGGCGGCGAGTGCCCGCAGATGGTTTACCTCATTCCCAGCGTCACGCGATCGTCGGCGTCGTCGAGGCCGTCGGCGGGGGCGGAATGAGCCCAGCGTCCGGCAGGCGGGTCGGATGCTTTGGCTCGGCCACGCCTGCGGCCACTGACACTGCTGCGGAAGTGGCCGCCAGAATCCGTGCGAAGCGCCCGGCTTCACCGGCTGCAGGCGCGGCGGCGGGTTCGCGGGCCACCTGCACCGAGACCGGCTTCCGCTCCTTCGAGTTCGTCCCGCACGCGGGTCTCGTCACGCACACGCGCTCGGACTTGCTTTCAAGGGCCAACGAAGCCGTCGCGGATCATCGGACCGGCCCCGTCCGGGGGCGCCGTCCTCGTACCCTGAATGCGCCTGGACAATCAGGCGGCTCCCCTTGAGGTGGATCAAAGCCCAGGCCGCACGCGCGGGTGACGGTGCCTCACCGGGGCGGCATGCCCCGGCGCGGGAGGCGGTCATGCGGATCACAAACATCATGGTCTCGGTCGATCTCGGGGCCGCGGCGGCGGACCGGATCCAGCTGGCGGCCGGCCTCGCGGAGCGGTTCGGGTCCAAGCTGACCGGCATCGCCGCCCGCCCCGTCCTCGGGCCCATGCCGGTCGGCGACATGCTGGAGGTCGAGCGTGTCTGGGCCATCGAGGAACGCCTGACGGACGAGCAGCTTGCGGAGGCCAAGGTCCTTTTCGAGCGGGAAGCCGGGCAGGCACCCAAGACGGGCTGGCTCTCGGCACCCACCGACCCCTTGACCTACCTTGGTGCGCAGGCGCGCACCGCCGACCTGGTCGTCGTCGGCCGGCAAGGTCCCGCGGACGGTGACCCTGGTCCGATGGCCGCACCCACCGGCGGCCTGCTGATGGAAGTGGGGCGTCCCGTCCTCGTGGTCCCACCGGGCGTCGAGCGCCTCGCGATCAAGCGGGTCGTGGTGGCTTGGAAGGACGCGCCCGAGGCACGGCGCGCCATCCATGACGCCTTACCGTTCCTGGGCCATCCCGAGCACGTCTGCGTGGTGGCCGTGGGACCCGACGCCCAGCACGTGGGCGCCGAGGGTGCGGCTGAGTACCTGTCCGGGCACGGGATCAAAGCCACGACTTACTTGCTGCGCAAGCCCGAGATCGGCGCCGCGGACGAGATCCTGCGGTTCGCCCGACGCGAGGAAGCAGACCTCATCGTGATGGGCGCCTACGGCCACAGCCGCCTGCGCGAGTGGGTCTTCGGCGGTGTCACGCGTGACGTCCTGCAAACGACCGCCGTCTGCTGCCTGATGAGCCACTGATGCGCCCGGCCGCCATCCTCCGCGCCGGCATCCTGGCATCCTTGCCCTTCCTTCCCACCACGCCCGCGACGGCCTGGGACCGGCATGTGCGGCAAGGCGAGACCATCGCCCGGACCAACTGCGCCCGGTGCCATGCCGTCGGCCGGGTCGGCGCGAGCCCGCTGTCCGCGGCACCGCCCTTCCGCGAGCTGCACAGGCGCTACCCCGTCGCGGATCTCGGCGAGGCGCTCACCGAGGGCATCCGCACCGGCCACCCGAGCATGCCCGAGTTCCGGTTCGACCCCGACCAAGCGGAAGACCTGATCGCCTACCTGAAGTCTTTGGAACGCTGAAGGAGAACCCCGATGTTCCTCCGCTCCTTGCTCGTCCCCACCGCCCCCGGCATCGACGCCACGCGTCGGCTGGATGCGGCCCTGCGCCTGGGCCGGCGCCTGCACGCGCATATCGGCGTCGCCTTCATGGCGCCCGGCCCGGCGCAGGTGCTCGCCGGCATGGCGAGCCTCTTGCCGATGGATTGCACGACCCTTGCGGCCATCGAGCACGGTGTCCGCGAGGCGGCGGCCGAGGGCAAGGCCGCACTGGCGGCTTGGTGCGAACGCGCGGGCGTGCCGTTGACCGCGAAGCCCGAACGCCTCGACGCCACCTTCGCGACCTGGACGGAACTTTCGGGCGAGGTCGAGCCGCTGCTGACGCTCGCGGGCCGCGTCAACGACCTTGTCATCGTCGACCCGCCGAATCCGAAGGAGCCCTTCACCAGCCGCGTGCTCGACACGGCCCTGTTCTCGGTCGGGCGACCGACGCTGATGGTCGGCGAAAGCGTCCCGTTCGACCTGCTCGACCACGTCGTGATCGCCTGGAACGGCAGCCTGGAGGCGACGCGCCTGATCGGGCAGTCCATCGCGCTGCTCCATGAGGCCACGCGGGTCACGGTCGTTCATGCCAGGACCGAACGTTTCGACGAGACCCGGGCTGCCGACCTATGCGGCTACCTGCAATGGCACGGCGTCGTGGCCGAGGCCGTCACCCTGCCAGTCCATGACGGAATTTCGGTCGGCGAGATGGTCCTGGCCGAGGCCGAGCGGCGGGGCGCCTCGATGCTGGCCCTGGGCGCCTACACCCACAGCCGCGTTCGCGAGTTCCTGCTCGGTGGCGTCACCCGGCATGTGGTCGAGCACGCGCGCGTTCCGGTCCTCATGGCCCACTGATCCATCGGGCCTGCGAGATTGCGGACGCAGTCCGGACCGCCGTGCCGCCACTCACCGCCGTGGGTCGTGGCAGTGCATGTGCGGGGGTGTCGACCCGCAATCCAACTGACAAGTCTGATGTGGCTTGCAGAACCACTGCAGGGTTCCGCTTTTCAGGCAGGATCCCGAGCAGTGACGATGGGGAACGTCGGCCGGCTCGACGAAGGCACCTTTCGCGTCGGGCGAGCCAGCCCCCGGTTCCGCATGGGTGGCCGACGCGCGCGCCGTGACCATGGCGAGGGCCAGGAAGGCCGTGCGTATCATGGCTGCCCGCCCGGTGACGGGCATCAGTGGCTCATCAGGCAGCAGATGGGTGCGCCGGCCAGTAGGTCGCGGGTAACGCCGCCGAAGACCCATTCACGAAGCCTGCCGTGACTGTAGGCGCCCGTCACGATCAGGTCGGCGCCGTGCTCGGCGGCCGCCTCGATGAGCGCATCGGCGACCGAGGCGCCCAGCGTGTTGCGCCTCACGCAGATGGCGGCGACGCTGTGGGCCTGGAGGAGGCGGAGCGTGTCCTGCCCATCGGAAGCGGCGCCGTCGTCGACGGAGACGACGAGCACTTCCGACGCTCGCTTCAGGAACGGCATCGCGTCCCAGACGGCACGGCGCGCCTCGCAGGTGTTCTTCCAGCCGACCACGACGCGCTTGGCGTCGAGATGGTCGACGGCCGGCGGCACCACCAGGACCGGGCGCCCAAGGCGCATGACCGCGTCGGCCGGATCGACCGAGAACAGCGCTTGCCCCAGGTCGGTCCCGCGGCCGACCACCACGAGGTCGGCGGCCGCAGCGTGCGTGATCAGGAACGCCAGCGGAAAATCGAGGTTCGAGCGCCACTCGACGCGGCTACGACCGCCTACGGCCGCCTCGAAGGCCTCGCGGGCACGCCGGAGGTCGTTCAAGACGATCTCGTTGGAGGCGGCCAAGGCGTAGGCGCTCGCCGGCGTCGGGCCCGCCGGCGGTACGGCGTAAGCCGGCTGCTCTGCCGCGACGCCGGTCAGGCAGGCATGGAAGTCGTCGGCGAGGTGGGCGGCCAAGCGCATGCGGCCGCGTGCCCCATCCGTCAGGTCCACGGCCACCATGATGCTCGCGTATGTCATGGAACGTCTCCGGGTCGGAGGACGATGTCACGGTGGTGGCGGGCATGGCCGGCAGCCTCGTCCGCCTGTCCCGACCTCAGCCCAGCGTCAGCCGGTCCTCGACGGCGCGCATGCCCGGCGCCCACCACGCGGCGTTCTCGGCGCGGCGGTGTTGGTGCCAGGCGTCGACCTTGCCCTGCAGGACGACTTTCGCGTCCTTGACCGTCACCTGCACGGCGTTCCTCGGCACGGTCGCGGACCAGTCGAGCATCTGCGCGGCGCGTTGCGGGAGGTCTTCGTCGCGCGGCGGGGCTGCGCCGTCGAAGCGGACTTTGATCTCCTCCACCATTCCGCGGACGCCGCGCTCCGTCTGGGCTGCCTCCTCGGCCGTCGCGCGCTCGATGTCGCTGGCGACGTGGCCCGTGAGCGTGACGATGCCCTTCCCAACGGCGGCGCCGATTTGGGCGGAGTCGATGGTGGGCACGAAATCCAACTCGTCGCTGACGTTCTGACGGATCAGCTTGTCGCCCATCGTCCGTCTCCTCGATGAGTCCCAGGTCACGCCTGGCCGAGCCCGACGCTAGGCCCCGCAGCCGATCGGACATTGATCCAGCGCAAACGTCTCGCCCGCCTCGATCCAGCCGTGCCTCGGGCAGGCCTTCGGGCATTTCGGGATCGTACGGGACGAGGCTGCGGCGGCGACCATCTCCCGGGCATCGAAGCCGCTCGATCAGGGGCACGTCCGAGGAGGCGCTCAAGCCGCCGATGCCGCGGCGTCTTGCCGGATCCGGCGCGCGATCCTGAGGGCCGCGTCGAGGTCGTTGCGGTCCGTCCCGTAGCGTCGCCGGAGACCGTCCAGCCATTCCGGCCATTCGGCTTCGGCCTCTGGAATGTCGGAGAACGGGACGTGGTACATCCCGTCGAGCGCCTCGATGCCGTAGCCGGTGACGGCCCATTGCCGCCCCTGCCAGTGCACGGGTCCTGTAAGTCCATGGGTCATCGTTGCCTCCTCAGGCGGCCCGGCCGTCGAGTTCGGAGACCTCGCAGGTGTCCGCCCGGATACGCCAGTCGACGACGCCGGCCATCTGGCAGAACTGCGCCTGGGCCGCGTAGGCGGCGGCCATCTCCGAGTGGGCGCTGACGACCGCCTGCCGCTGCACGACGCTGTGATCGTGGCCGCTGTCGTCCGGCACGACCTTGTGGAAGGTAACGAGGTACTTGCGCATGGCGCGCCTCCGGTTTCGACATTGCGGAGACGGTGGGCGCCCATGGGATCGGCGGCCTTGATCCAGCGCAAACCCGAGCGCGTTCAGGCACCCGCTGCCGGCGGGAAGAGGCGTTCCCGAGCCGGTTCGGGCTCCAGGCCGCTACCGGCCCTGGCGGCCCGGTGCGCGTGCGCCTTGCCGTGCAGCGGCCAGTACCGCTCCATCGCCAGGTAGGTGAACGAGGCGGACCAGCCGATCAGGAGCAGGCCGTTGAGCGCCTCGACCCCGGCGAGCAGCCGGGTGTGCGAGGTCGGGAAATGGTCGCCGAAGCCGAGGGACGTGTAGGCCACCACCGAGAAGTACAGGCAGTCCTCGAAGGACGTCACCGGCGCGCCGGCGAAGGCGCCGACGCCGAGCCGGAGCACGAGCAGCCAGTAGGCGCCGGCGTAGATCCAGATTGCGACGGTGTGCCCGACGAACGTCATCAGCACCACCGCGAGGATCCGGGCGCGGGGTGGGACCGGCAGCTCGGCCAAATGCTCCGCGGTGAGCCGCAGCGTCTCGTAGAGCACCAGGATCGTGGTCGTGACGAGGACGACGCTGGTCGTCAGGGCGAGGAGCATAGCGTGCGCCTGGGTCTGTGCCGTCCGAGCCTACCCGACTGCGCCGAGACCTCATTGATCTGACTCAAGGCATCCCGACGCCACGCCGTGATCCAGATCAAAGCGACTCCCCGCCGAATGGCCTTCCCTTCCGGATGAGCCGCGGGAGGCGCGCTCCAGGGCGGGCGGCGACCATGGCCGACATCCACGTAGCCGAGGATCGTCGGTCTGCGGGCATGTTGCCCGAGGGCATCCTGGAGCGGTGGTTCGTGGCGGACGGCGTGTTCGTGCGGGCGGGTGAGGCCGTGGCCGCCGTGCGCATCGGCGAGGCCCTGCACGACATCGTCTCGCCGGCCAGCGGGCGCTTGGAGGTCCTCGCGGCCGCGAACGCGATCGTCGACCGCGGCTGCATCATCGCCGAGGTCCACCTCTGACATCCTGGAGGCAGGTCATGCCCCGCATCGACACCGCCGCACACGCCTTGCCGACCCGGCGGACGGACGAGATCGCGCTCGGCTTCCCGCAGCACGCATCCCGTGCCGCGCTGGTGCTGGCGGCGTGGGTGTTGGTCTTCACCGACCATGCCCGAGCGGCCGCGTCGGCGCTCCTGCCGGGGTTGCTGATCGTCACGCTCTACGGCGCGAACCAGATCCGCTTCCGGGCGGTGGTCGAACGGGCGGTCCCGATCGTCGGGGCCTGGACGGTCGGCGCGCCGTGGGTGCTCGGGTTCGCCGCGAATGACGGCGCGACCTGGGCGGACGTCGCCCTCGGCGGCGTGGCCTTCGCGACCGCGGCGACCTGGCACAGGATCGCGGGGCGGCCATGACCGCCCCGTCAGGCGCAGTCCATGCGGCTGTCCTCGCCGGATTGCTGATGGCCTCGACCGGCGCCTCGACCGCCGGTCCCGCCGAAGACCACCGCGTCCGGGGCTGGACCATCGCCACGCAGCTCTGCAGACAGTGCCACGTCATCGGCCGCGCATCGCAGCCCGGCGCGTTTGTCGGCCCTGCCTTCCTCCGGGTCGCGCAGATGCCATCGACGACAGGGCCCGCACTCGCCGTGTTCCTGCAAAGCCATCATAAGCGGATGCCGAGCCTGCGGCTGGAGCGGGAGGAGATGACTGCCGTCATCGACTATATCCTCAGCCTCAAGGGGGCTGGAACACCGCTGCCGTGAGGTCGTGACCGGCCGCGATCCCACCTGCGGGCGACATCCACTCTGCGCCGAGCCGGCAAGTACAGGGGGAATTCGTGATGCTCGAAACACCGACGATCTCCGCCGGTACACTGCCTGCCCTGCCGTCCGATCTTGACGGTCTTCGGCCGGGACGGGCCTTGCGCCTCTCGAATGCGTGTTGCGAGCACCTTTTCGGCGTCAGCGATGTCCTCGTCGGGCATGTCGGGAACTTCACGCGCGGCCACGGCTGCAGCTTGGTCTGGGACAGTGACGGCCTGACAGTCCTGAGACAGCCGAGGGCCGCCGAGACCATCGCGTCCCTTGTCGGTGGGCCTTGCACTAGGCCATCGCGCGCGGTGGAGACCCTTCGGCCATGCGGCCCGTCCCCGTTCTCGCCCACATCGGCGGCACCTCCGCCCCGTTCGGGGACGCGTTCGAGGACAAGCCGCCGTCCCGAGAGGCGATGCGGGCCATCCCGCGCTTCGTGATCACCGGGCCGGAACCGGCGATCCATGGCCTCGCGGTTCTCCTCAGTGCGGGTGACCGCTTCCTGTTCCCCGGCCAGGATCGGCGGTCTTGAGCCAGATCAACGCCGCTTCATCGCGACACCTTCAACGTGACAGGCACGCGAGGTTCGCTCCGAGGAGGTCACCATGTCCTATGCCAGCATCCTGGTCGCGGTCGATGACGGGCAGCACGCGCCGGCGCGGGTGAGCCTCGCCGCGGAACTGGCGCACCGGCTCGGCGCGCGGCTCGTCGGCGTCGCCGCCTGCATGCCGGACTACCCGCGGGGCTTCGGCGAGACCGCCGTGCCCATGGGCATGGTCATCGAGGAGATCCGTCAGGCCGTCCTGGACCGGCTCGCGGGCGTCGAGCAAGTCTTCCGCGACGCCTCCTGCCAGAACGAGCGCACCGAATGGCGCTCGGATCTCGCGTCTCCGGTCCCGTTCCTCGAGGGGCAGTCGCGGGCCGCGGACCTTGTCGTCGTCGGCCGTTACGCGGATGATGAGGGTGTGACCACCGGTATGGCCGTCGAGGTCGGCGATGCGCTGATGGGTGTCGGCCGGCCCGTCCTCGTAGTCCCCGCCGGCGTTGAGCACGTGGAGGCGCAACGCATCGTCGTCGGTTGGAAGAACACGCCCCAGACACGCCGGGCGGTGTCGGACGCGCTGCCTCTCTTACGGCGGGCCGAGGCGGTGCAGGTCTTCCGCGTGTCGGACGGTGAGGACCGGGCCGAGGTCGAGGACGTTACCCGCTACCTCGCCCTGCACGACGTCAACGCGACGGCGCAACTGGTCAAGCCCTCGGGCTGGACGGTCGCCGACGACGTCCGGAAGGCGGCCGTTGACTTCGACGCCGACCTGATCGTGACGGGCGCTTACGGCTACAGCCGCCTGCGCGAGTGGTTCTTCGGCGGGGTCACGCGCGACCTGCTGGCCAAGGCGCCGATCTGCTGCCTGCTGTCCCACTGACCGGAGGGCATGTCGATGCCCCACCCGGTCTAACATGGCGAACCGGGGTTTCCTCCACCCTCAGCCACGCGTTTGCCGGAGTCGGGCCAGGACCCGTTGCCCGGGTCGGTTGGGGTGCCTCCGCCCGAGTTGGAGGACATACCGCCGATGAACGAGCCGCTCGAGATTCCAGGCAGCCTGCCGCCGGAGATCGTATCTTCGGCACCAGGAACGGCGCCTACCAGCCGGCATGTCTCCCGTTGATGCGGCTATCCCGATCTCACACGGCAATCCGGATCGCTCCGCCCCCAGTGACGGGGTCCACCCTGAAGTATGTGTCTCGGGCCAGTGAGGGTCCCCCGGATTTTGGTCCGGCCGAAAGGTGAGCCTCCGGGTCTCATTCGGCGGCCTGCAGGGCCGCCAAGGCAAATTCCTGCTCTCATTGTAGTGCCGCCGCCACGTCTCGGTCTTGCTCCTCGCGTCGGCCAACGACAAGAACCAGTTCGCGTTCAGGCACTCGTCGCGCAGCCGGCCGTTGAACGACTCGACCAGTGCGTTGTCGGTCGGCTTGCCAGGGCGCGAGAAGTCCAACGTGACACCGTTCTCGTAGGCCCAGCGGTCGAGGGCTTTCGAGACGAACTCAGGCCCGTTATCGACCTGAATCGCGCACGGTACTCCGCGCAGCAGCGCCAAGCGGCCGACGACAGCCAATCTGCACCGCGCACCGCCCGCGCCAATAATCCGCATCCGGTGTACGGAGCCACGGGTTGGCATGGCGGCGGACGACCGGGATACAACGGCACATGACTAGCATTTCGACACGCCGCCAATTGCTGCTCGCGTCAGCTTGCGCCGGGGGCGGTGTGCTCGGCGGCGCGCTCACGGGCCGAATCGGTGCCAGTGGGAGCGGAGCAGCGCTGGGGGCGCCCGCCATTGCGACGCTTCCCGAGCAGATCCGCCTGGGCGGCTATCACGCCCACATGTTCGGAGTGGTCGGCGACGGGCAAAAGGACGATACGGTCGCCCTCCAGAACGCCTGTGCGACGGTCAAGGCGCTCGCGCAGGCGCCGGACGGTTCGAGCCGGTCATGGCTGTTCCCGGTCCTGCAGGTGAGCGGCAACATCAAGGTCACGGCGCCGATCCTTCCGACCCACAGCATGCGCGGAGCCGGGCGCGCGCGCATCTGGACACCCGATAAGAAGATGGTGCTGCTCGACGGCCGCCCATCCAGCGATCCCGGGCGCTTCGGCTTCACGCGTTTGATCCTCGAAGATCTGTCCCTGCAAGGCGGCCTCCACGCGCTCGCTGTCGGAAACGCCAATATCGACGACGGCCTGATTGAGCTGAATCGCCTCTCGATCGGCGACACCGCTGACTACGCCGTCGACGTGACCGGCGCCTACTCCACGGTGCTCGACGTGGTCCGCTGCCACTTCGTCCACTGCAACGGTGACATCCGCACCGAGACCGACGTGACCAATGTCAGCGGTGGGTGGTCCGAACCACACTTCGACAACTTCTCTCCCGACCGCGCCGTGTTCTGCATGAACCACGCTGTGCGGTACTTTCAAATGCTCAATCTCGGAGCCGGCTGGTGCGGCGTACCCGTGCTATGGCGTCAATCAGGCGGCCCGGACGCTTTCGTGGCCGGCTCACGCTGGGTCGATGTGCGGGGCACCTTCAGCGCCCAGGGCGTGCGCTTCGGCGGAGAAGGCGGCGGCATCCCGATTGCCTATTACTTCTCTGCCGCCAACTCAGACACCAACGGGCAGGTCGATAGGGGCGGCTACGCGCGCGGTGGCGGCATCACCATCCGTGACTCGTGGTGTTACGCCGGCCCGACCGCGCGCCCCGATTCCGGAGTTGTTGTGCTGCGGGGTGAAGCGCCCGCCAGCCTCGTCTTCGACGGCAATCTCGGCCCCCTGGCCACGCCCATCGTCGTGAATCCGGCCAGTGGCGGCATATCCGACCCCGCGGCTTATTTCGCGGCTTGGCGGGCCGCGACCGGCAAAGCCGACGAACGCCCGTATTTTGACTGGCGCATCGCCGATAGCAGTATCCGCACCTCTACCATGGTGCCGCCAAGCTTTGCCCACTTGGTACGGGTGGCGCCACTGGTCGTGCCTCGTCGACACTGACGCCGCGACCAGCCAAGCAACACCTGACGCGTTGTTCCAAGTCGAGCGAACCGCCAGGGATGTCGTGAGATTCTCAGGGCGCCAGCCGCGTGCCTCGTAGCAAGTTGATAGCGGGCGCATGGGTCGTGTCCCGGGTTGTGGTGCAGCTCTCCCGCGGGGTTTTCATCGGCGGTTGCCGGGTCGGGTGGCAAGCGCCAACCGCGTACCCGAGAGCCCCCCGATGACCGACGCGATGATGGCCTTGCGCGGGCTGGTGGAGACGAGAGCCGACGCCGATCTGCTGCGCGAGAGGATCGGTTTTGCGGCCGAACGGCTGATGGAGCTG
This sequence comes from Methylobacterium sp. PvR107, assembly GCF_017833295.1. Classification (NCBI taxonomy): domain Bacteria; kingdom Pseudomonadati; phylum Pseudomonadota; class Alphaproteobacteria; order Hyphomicrobiales; family Methylobacteriaceae; genus Methylobacterium; species Methylobacterium sp. PvR107. The sequence continues at coordinate 1,916,474 of NZ_JAFIBW010000001.1, read as the reverse complement.
GAGGTGGGTGGCCTGACCGGCGCGGCCCACGGCGAGAAGAGCGCCGAGCGGTCGATCCAGCGCTACGGCTATCGCGACCGGGACTGGCAGAATCGCGCCGGCACGGTCGAGCTGCGCATTCCGAAGCTGCGCATGGGCAGCTACTTCCCGGCATTCTGGAGCCGCGCCGGATGGCCGAGACGGCGCTGACGGCTGTGATCCAGGAGGCCGACATCCAGGGCATCCCAACCCGCTCGGTCGATGACCTCGTGCAGGCCATGGGCGGCACGGGCGTGTCGAAGAGCCAGGTCAGCCGTCTGTGCCAGGAGATCGACGAGCGGGTCGGCGCGTTCCTCGACCGGGCGATCGAGGGCGCGTGGCCGTATCTCTGGATCGACGCGGCCTACGTGACGGTGAGCCAGGTCGGCCGCATCCAGGATCCCCGTTGCACGCGTGCGATGGGAGCCCGGTCCCGGTGGCGGTGATCGTGGTGGCCCTCAGCCAGCGACACAACGCCAGGGGGCACAACCAGCGCATTCCGCCCGACGATGCCGTGGCAGATGCTCCGTCTCAACCATCGCCCTCGGTCAAATAACCGAGCGTCTGTGCGATCGATGTGCTTGGAGGCCTTGCATTCAAGTCTCGAACTGTCCGGCTCCGTCGACAATATGGCAGACCTCGAATGTTCGGTTGGGAGTATTGCCCACGTCTATCAAGCGTCCTTCACTCGACCATGGACCTTCCCGAAACCAGGCTGACGCGTGGTCCTTCGCCGGCGTACGTGCGGCGCAGTAAACAAACTTCAAGCTGCCGGCGGTGCTTGAGCGCTAAGAGAGGCTTATCCGGTGTTTTAGTATGTGAACACAGTCCGTATGACGGATTTCGCCACTGATGATTCCAAGATTTCATCGCTAACGACACCAGACTTATTTCGTGGAACCGATCGCATCGCCAAAGATCGAATCTGCGCGATCAGCTTGGCTTTTTCATCGGCAGTCTCCGGCTCATAGATTGCGATAACAGTTGACAGGAGAGCCTTCAGTACCGCCTCGTTGCCGAGCTGAATGCCTTCTATGTAACTTCGATATTCATCCGCGCGCTCGCGATCGGCGCGTGCATCGATCTCCTCGGCAGCTCTCGTCATATTATGCCCCCCGGCAAATCCTAACGACGACTCGATCACCGTCGGCGGCCCACTGAGCCAATTTTTTCCTACTCCGGCAACCATCCTGCCCCACCTCGCCGTGCATCCTCTCTGCCCCATTTCCTCGCGCTCGCCATTGCCACTCGGTGCGACCCGATCGAACGCCTGTCCGAGCACAGCGCGCCATGCCGGCGACGTGGTCGGCGATGCGGGTCAGTGCAGTCGCCTTGATCGGCCAGTTCGGCGCCGAAGCGCCCCGGCTCGGCGAGAAGGCGAAGCAACTGTCCGGCGTTCATTTGCCCTGAGGACGAACGATTGGCCCGCGGTCGCTTTCGAGAGGAACCGGAGCGTGTTCGGCCCCTTCTCCGGCTAGCCGACGAAGCTGGATCGGACCTGGGGCGTGCCGATCTGCGCGTCCGCGGCCAGGGCCCGCCGACACTCCGCCTCAACCTCGGTCGCGTGCGGCTTCCTTGTGGCGATCAGCGGTCCGAGGTCCGCGATGGCCCTCGCGTCGACCTCGCGGGTACGTACGGACGCGGCCGATCCGCCGCCCGCGCTGCCGGCGGTGTTAAAAGCGGCGGTTGGCGTGCGCCTGCAGGAAGCCCTTCTGCTCGTCGGATGCAGAACCGTTGCGCCAGCAGCATTGCGGCGCGTCGGCCGGTCGAACGGCTCCAACAGAGCTTCAAAAGGACGCTCCATCATCTTTCATCGCTAACAATGCTGACATTCTGCCGTAACTCGGAGGAAGAATGGTTCGCACATTGCGCGACGCGGCCTAGCCGCCGGGCCAAGCGTAGCCCGACATGAAAATCCGGCGCGCGAAAGAGCGATTCTGAAGGCCTGTCCGGTACCCGATGCTGTTTGCGATCGTGTTCTTCATTTCCGGATTGTGCATCGCTTATTCGCTGCAGGCGAAGCACGTCGTTGTTTCTTCGATTTTAATTTTTGTCTTTTCTGTAACGATATTCTCATTGAGCCGTGGCATGGGCGCCGAACAGATTCTGATTACGTTTGCATATTTATCGGCCCACCAGTCAGGATACCTCGTCGGTTCGTATCTGAACGGCTTTGACAAGAGGGATTAGGTCGGCACTCTGCCATGCCCCGGGATTGGTCGGGAGAGCGTCTCATGAGTAGGGTCCGCGAGCTTATCGCGTAACCAGGCGCGTCATGTCTGGCAATTTTCCAAGCGAGGCCGGATCTTTATCCAGGCCGGAAAGTAGCAGGTAGCTGGCGTCGAACCCGGCAAAATTCTCCAATCGCCTGACATCGGGAACGCTTATGAATCTTCGGCCGCTCTCGATTAAGCCGTCTTTGCGAAGATCCGCGAGGACCCGGTAGATATGCACGTTCGAGAGCCCGGCCGTATCCGCCAGTTCAGGCTGTGTCAGCGGCAGATGATAATTCGCCTCGAAGCCGAGACCTACAGCACGCAACCGGGCGAGAAGTTCGCAAATGATGTGCGCAACCTGCTTGTCAGCGGACCGACGCCCAATCCCGACGAGCCATTCCTGCAAGACCGCTTCATCAACTAAAATCGAACGCCATAGAGCGCGATAGATATTTGGCCTGGTCGCGGCAAGTTCTTTGATCTGCTGGTAAGGCAGCGTGGCGATCAAGCAAGGGGTGAGCGTGGCTACGGAATGGATCGCGCGATTGAGAATCGAGGCATGCAGGTCGCAGCCGTCTCCTGGAACGAGGTAAGCGACGATCGAACGGCCACCGTCAGGTACGAGTTTGTAGCGGCAGGCAAACCCGTCGAGAATGACGTAAGCGGCGTCCGGGCACTCTCCTTCCCGGATCAGATCCTGACCCGCTTCCACCTGCGAGAGACTGCATAGAGCCTGACTCAGCGCCGAGATGTCGTCGTCATCTAGGTGCGCGCGCGATGCCAGCTTCCGGATGAATGAATCTGACATCTGCCTCGCCAGAACCGGGGCTGCGTGCGTCCCGATGAAAGGATGCATGCACAACGATTGGTCGTTGCATAAGCGTATAGCAGATTTGCGGCGCAGGCCTGAAGAGGCTCTGTGGGCGGCACGATGGACATCTCGCGGGCGGCATCGGGCGCTCCCGCGGCCAGTCCGCGGCGGACGCTGGCACCGCTTCGCATTCCAACGGCTGTCTGACCGACGGCGTATCGAGCCGAGAAAGTAATCGCGGCTTCTTATTTGGCTACCAGAGCCAGATCACGCGGCCGCTAACAGCATAGATGACAAACCAAATCCCGACCGCAACGACAATCGATCCTGCGACAATGGCCAAGTGCGGCCTCTTGCGACTCTCCAGATGCCCGCTGGAGACGTGTCTGATCATCGCGAACCTCTTTTTCGTCCTTCCGGTGCGCCCAGGCGCAGAGGCGGACCGACTGAGGCCGCCGGCTCCCGAGGGCTGCGGCCTGATACTGGCGATCCGACCTAACAGCAGCCCATTGCTCCGCTGTCCTCATCAAATGAAGGGTTGGCTCTGGTGTGTTCGGCGTCGCGCCGTGTGACCTCGCGCTCAGGGGCGCCCTTCACCGGGAATCCTTGACCTTGAACGGCCCGCGGCGGTCTCAAAAATCGCGCCCGAGGCGTCCGTTGGAAGGCCTCGCTCGAGGCGCTCGGTTCGCATTCCTGAGGGCCCAGTGCAGCCTTCTCGGCGCGCTTTACGAGGTCGTCCTCGCGAGAGCCGATTGTCGCGCAATCCTCCGCACGGATCGTCCGCCGGCACGCGATCGACCAGGCCGCGAGCAGACATCGCGACCGTCCGGACCGGAGTGGAAGCGGCGCCACGTATTGCCACGCCGATCGGATTTTGACCCGAGCGCCGCTTGGTTGGGGGCAGCCGATTTGCGACGCCCTCGATTTCGCTCGCTGACGCGCCGCGCCCGCCCTGCCTGCAGCGTGTTATGGGCATGGATAGGCGGCCCGGCTCACCGTTCTCGAGCGGCAACGGCTTGGGTTGCGGGATACCATCCGTCGGCCAATTTCGGGCACCGATGGCCGCCTCCCAGGACCACCCGATACGGAAGGGCTGACGCCACGATGCGAACGATCGTTTATGCTGATGGGGGTTGCGACCCTAACCCCGGCCCTGGTGGTTGGGGGGTGGTCATTTCGGCCCCGGATGGCACGGTGGAACTGTGCGGCGGAGAGCCTGGCACCACGACCAACAACCGCATGGAGCTGACGGCCGCGATCAAGGGCCTCGAGCATTTCCCGGCCGGAGCCGCCATCGAGATGCGGTGCGACAGCCAGTACGTCGTCAAATCGGTGACCGAGTGGATGCGCGGTTGGAAGGCGAAGGGCTGGCGCACGACGACGGGCGAGGTGAAGAACATCGACCTCATGAAGCGCCTCGACGAACTGAACGCGGCGCGCGACGTGAAATGGACCTGGGTCCGGGGACATGCCGGTGACCGTCTGAATGAGCGCGCCGACGCTCTCGTCCACCGGGGCCGTCGCGAGGCGAAGCTCGGCAAGCTCGAGTCGCGGAACAACGGTGCGCCGTTGCCTGCCCCTGATGCTGCACCAGCTTCGTCGAGCCAGGGTACCGAACTGCGCGTCGATCTCGCGCTCGGCCTTCAGGTCACTCGGGCCGCGAAGGCGGCGGGTGTCACGCCCGACGCCCTGATCGACGATGCGATCCGTTTCTACCTCGAGATCGGCCCTAGCGAGGTCGCGCGCCTGCGAGGGCGCCGAGCGTAGGGAACGAGGCCGATTCCGGCGACTTCTGTCCGCCGGCTCGACCCCAGCAATGCTCCATGCCTTCGCCGCTCGGACATCGGAGGGTTCGCCATCGGGCAAGCCCCGGTCAATCGGCGAGGCGTCCCTGAAGGGTTGCTCCGGACGGGAAGGCGGTCGTCCATCCGGAGCCGCAAGCTGACAGGGCAAAACGGTTTCGGCCGCGAACACGGCGCTGCCTCGGAACAGTTGACCCGAGGGTGCGCCCAACCACGCAGGCGGCCGTCCTGCCTCGGAATGATCGGAACCCATCGACCCGTTTGGCATTGGTCGTCCAACGCAACAGCGAAGGAGACATCGATGCGGAAGCTCGCTCTCATCTCCGCCCTGGCTCTGTCCGTCGGAGCAATCGGCGCGACCGGCGCCCAGGCGCAGGGTTATGGATACGGCGGCGGCTATGGCGGCCACCATGGTGGATACGGCCGGGGCTACGACCGCGGCTACGGCGGCCAGCGTGACTTCGGCTACCGCCGTCATCGCGGCATCTCGACGGGCGCCGCGATCGGCCTCGGTATCGCGGGTGCAGCGGCCGGTGCAGCCGCCGCAGGGGCCTACGGCCACGGCGGACCGGGTTATTACGGCCGCGGCTACTGAGGAGCCTCACGGCTTCACGATTTTCGGACCCCTGCCGCGCCTGCGCGGCGGGGGTCGCTCGTTGTCCGGGTCGCCTTCCAAATGCGGCCTCGGCGGGATGACCGTCTACCGCAGCCACGCCTTGATCCGCGCCCGCAGGGTCGGCCGCACTGCCCGGCGCGCGCGCGCCTCCGCGAAGGCGTCGATGCGGATCCGGTCCGTCGGGACCTGCCGCAGGAAACGCTCGGCAATTTCGAAGATCAGCACGTCCGGCCTGATGGTCTCGACATAGGTCCAATCGATATTGGCCGACCAGATCGCGTGGACCTCCGCGAAGGTCTCCGCCAGCATCGCGGTCAGGCGCGCGCCCGGGCTGTAGATGTAGGAATCGCCGAACAGGACGACGCGGCGAGGATCGGGTGCTTGGTGGTTCTTCAGCACGACGCGTGATCCGACGAACAGGCCGCGCAGCCGCAAAACCCGACCGGTTTCGCGGACACGGACCAGCGCATTCGCTTCGGTCCGTTCCGCGCGGCGTGGGAAGTCGTAGGCGACGTAGTCCTCGCCGACGGGCGGCGTCAGCTTCTCGCCGAGATCGAACGTGAAGTGCTCCTGCTGGCTCGAGCCCGCGAAGACATGCTCGGCGACCGGGGCATCCAGCGCCTCGCAGAGCGCGCGATAGGCCGTGAGATAACCACGGTAGGTCCAATGCGTGTCGGTCCGCAGATAGACCGGCTCCTCGGCCCGCGCCGCGGTCAAGGGACCCATCAGGTCTACCATTGCGGCCGCACCGTCTTGCGCAACCAGGCGGGCGAGCCGGACGCCCGGTGGGTCGTCGAGACCGGGAAACGGACGGCCGAGCTGATCGGGATAGACAGCGAGTTTGTCCGGCACGACCATGTGCACATGGCGGATGCCGAGCTTGTCCAGACGGCGTGCGCGCCGGGCGATGAGGCGGGCCCAGCGGCCGAGAATTCGGCGCGATGCGGCCGTGTCGCCGTAGAAGGTCTCCACCTCGCGCGCCCGCCCGACCCAGTACAGCCAGCCCTCATGCCCGATTGCGACGCCGTTGCCGCTCTTCATGAATGGTCCGCCCCTCCTGTCGCTCCGGCAATGCCCCCGCCGAACCGTTCGCGCACCCGCCTCGACGGATCCGGCCAGGATTGCAAGCCCGCCTGCGCCGAACGCCGGGCTCCGAACTGGGGTTAAGGCCTGGCTCCCGCGTGCAGGGACAATCCCGTCATTCCGGGACTGCGGAGCAGGGCTCGCAACCCGGATCCGGAACGCACGCACGGTATGTCACGGTCGGCAGATCTGGATTAGGGGCTCGCCCGCGGCGCCCCGGCATGACGGCGTGGTTGTGACGCGGCAAACGCCACGCGGAAGCGTTGCAACCCGTTCACCCGAGTTCGCGGCTCTAGCGCCGGACGCCGGGCAAAGACGGCCCGTGATGTTTTTCGCCTGCGTCGCCCCTGTTCGGTGAAACCATATGGGCGGCTTCGGGGTACTTCGATCAGGCGCGTCCTTGTGCGCGGCGTTCTGAAGAGGCAGCGGCTGATGTCCGCGCTTGTGACCTTTGTCGGCTGCAGCCTCGTGCTTGCGGGTTTTGCGGCCGAAAAATTCGCCGAGCACCGCTGGCTCGCCGCCAGCCGTCCTGCGCCCCTCGACACCTTCGCGGTCCTCGCCGTGACCCTGCCGGCCGCCGGGCTCACGCTGATGGCCGCCTTGGCAGCCTGACGCCGGCTGAATTGCCCGTCAGGCCGTTTCGAGAGAGAATCGGACGCCGGCGCTCCGTTCCTTGCGCCAGACCAACGCAACCGCATAGCGCATCTCGGCGCCGGTCAGCACGAGATCGAAGGTGGGCGCCAGCACGACGGCTTGCGCGCCCAGGAACTCCAGCATTGCGCCGTCGTCCGAGATATTCTTGACTTGGCAAGGGGATCTTGACCCGTCGGGATGCTGAACGAAGGCCAGCAGGGCGGTTGGCTTCCGCTCGGTCGCGCGCTGCTCCACGTAACGCGGGCTCGGCTTTGCACTTCGGTACATCGCCGATGTTCCTGCGCAGGTGCGCCAAGATGGCAAGACTCCTGAATATTATTCAGTCTTCGCTAAGAAATCATTGACGATCAATCCCGATTCAAATCCACCGCCGTCGCGAATTCCGTTCCGTGCGGTCGAGCGCGCGCCCCCGCATGAGCCTTGAGGTTCGGCGATTGCCATGGCCCAGGGCGAGCGCGCAGCCTATCTGGCCGTGGGCAGCTTCGCCGGTTCGATCCAGAGGGGCGCCAATCGAAGGTCGGATCCGCCCATGCGCAATCGCTCCCGTGTCGCTCTCCTGTCGCTCCTTCTGCCCGGCACCTTGGCGGCTTTGAGGGGCTTGGCGGTCGCCGAGATAGCCGCTACCCCGCCGGCTCCGGCGACAGCGCCGGCGTGGCCGCCGAACTTCTCCCGCAACGTCCAGGGCACCGGCCTGCCTGGTATCGACGGCGGCCATGTCTTCCTGTGGAACCGGCCGCAGGGCTTCGATCCGGTCTCCACCCTGCGGGTCGACCGCCACGTGCCGGAGGGATCCGGTGAGGCCACCCACACCTACAAGGCGATCTGGGCGCTCGGCTCCTCAGGCCCCAACAATGCCGGATACGAGTGGACGATCACCGGCGAATTGCACAATCGCGCCCTCGCCAGCACGGGCGCGCAGAACGTCGCGGTCAACGGGACGATCTTCAAGGAGGCGAACGGGCTGGGGCCTGTTGGGCCATCCTGGGCCGGCAACTTCAACTGCGTGGACACGACCGACGAGCCCGATCCGGTTGCCTCGTGCATCGGCGCCGAGGTCGACGTCTCCGCACACGCGCCGACCACCGACCGCAATCGCCAGCGCGTCGGTCTGCAGATCTCCACCGGCGGGGTGCCGGGCGCCCATACCGGATACGGGATCCTGATGGGTAATCTCGCCGGCTCGGTAACCGACCGAGGCTTCTCGTTTCAGGGCGAGGGCACCTATGGCATCGGCATCGACGCCGCCGCGGCCCGATTTACCGGCCCGGCGATTCTGCTCGGCTCCGGTCAGTCGATTGGCCTCGATGGGGACCGCGAGGGTGCCTTCTCGCGCAGCCTTGGCTTCGACGGGCGCGATCTCGTCTACGGCCTGGGCGGCGGCCCCGTGTTCCGGGTCAGCGACACCGGACAGGTCGAGGCGGCCAGCGTTCGCGAGGCTTTGCCGCGTCCGCCGCAGAGCAGCGATGCACCCTGCAGCCCCGGCGAACACGCTTGGGACGCGGCCTACGAGTATCGCTGCGTTGCCCCGAACCGCTGGAAGCGGGCCGCGCTCAACGACTGGTAGGGGTGGCGCAGCGGCGTCAGCGGTCGAGGATGCGCACCACGGCGCGGGTGGCGGGATCGACCACCACGATCTTGTCGCCCGGCGCCACGAAGTAGCCGAATCGGCGCAGGCGCGGGTTGGGTGCCTCCGTGAAGGGCGCGAGTTCGACATCCGGCGGCACGATGCTGCCGGGCCGCAACGGGATCGATCCGACGATCGGCCCAGGCCCGACCGGGCGCCGCACGATGTAGTCGCGGACGATGACGTCGTCGTCCGGCTCGAAATCGTCGGGTGCCACGATCACGGCCTGGGCGAAGGCCGAGCCGGTGAACAGGGCGGCGAAGCCGAGGGACGCGGCGAGGCTTGCGCGTGTGGACATGGCGGTCTCCGTGACCTTCGAGGCTGCCGGAAACCCGCGCGGCCCTGGAACGGTTCCCGCGGTCGCCCGGTCAGCGACCCATCTGGCCAGCCTCGGCGAGCGCGACCGGCGACCAGCGGGTGATCTGCACGAAGCCGTCGAGTGCCGCCACCACCACGTGCCGGCGATGGCGGTGGACGACCGCGCCGGGCGTGTGTCCGTGACGCTCGCGCCAGCCATGGGCCTCTGCGACGAACACCCGTGCATCGCCGAGACGCGCGATGGTCTCGACGGTTCCGAAGGCGCGCACGCGCCGGAGAACGGCATCCACCTCCTGGCGGAAGTCGAGCGTCCGGTCCGCATCCGTGGCGCGCGGCCAGTAGGAACCATCACCCTGCGGCTCGGCCCGGCGCCAGCGATTGGGAAGGTCGCGACCGAGGGGCCCCGCGGCGAGGCGCCGTGCCGCCATCTGGCACTTTGCCAGCAAGGTCTCGTGGTTCTCCTGCCGGCTCAATGCAAAGATCTCCTGAGCCAGGATATCGCCCGTGTCGAAACCGTCGGCGAGCACGTGCGCCGTGACGCCCCAGGTCTCGTATTGGTCGAGCACGGCCCGGAAGAGCGGGTAGGGACCACGTCCGGTCGGCAAGGGCGAGGGATGGAAGTTGAGGCCGTAGGCGAGGCGGCCGTGCCAGCCCCTCACCAGCCAGGGATAGCCGGCGACGACGAGCGCGCAATCCTTGCCGTGCTCGGCCTGCAGCCCTGCGATGTCGCTTTCGCGGATGCGCGAGAGCTGGATCGGCAGCCGCAGCGATCGGGCGCGGGCGACGACCACCTCGTTGTGGTCGTAGATCCCGTCGCAGGGCCGGGTGAACAGCTTCACCGGCGTCCAGCCGGCATCCAGGAGCCCCTCGAAGACACCGCCCAGGAAGTCGATGCCGGCAAACGCGAACTTCATGCTTCCCGCCTGCGACCTTGTGCACGTGGAGGGCGCGGTCCCGGCCGCCTGCCCGAGAGCGCCATCGGCCTTACCTTCATCGGGTCGGAATGGGTAGCAGGGGGCTCCGCGTGTCTCGAGTGATGATCTACGGCGGGACGGGCGGAATCGGCCTCGCAACGGCGCGGGCTCTGCGGGCGCGGGGGTACGCCCTGCATCTGGCCGCCCGGGACCCCGCCCGCCTGTCGAGCGCCGCCGATGAACTCGGCGAGACGACGTTCAGCGCCGGCGATGTCGCCGATCCCGCCTTCTTCGCCGCGGCGACGGAGGCCGCGGGCGCGAGTTTGGCGGGCCTCGTCTACGCGGTCGGCACCATCAACCTGCGTCCCCTGGGTCGCCTGACCCGTGAGGATGCCGAGCACGATTTTCGGATCAACGCCTTGGGCGCCTTCTCGGCCGTTCAGGCTGCCGCTGCTGCGCTTAAGGCCGGCGCCGGTGAAAGCGGTTCGGGCGTCGTCCTGTTCTCGACGGTCGCCGCCGCGCAGGGCTTCGCGGCTCATGCTTCGGTCGCGATGGCCAAGGGGGCCGTCGAGGGGCTGGCGCTCTCCCTTGCCGCCGAGCTTGCGCCCCAGATCCGCGTCAACGTGCTCGCGCCGTCATTGACCCGCACGCCGCTTGCTGCGGCGATCACCGGAAACGAGACCCTGACCCAGGGAATCGCCGCGATGCACGCGCTCCAGCGCCTCGGACGACCGGAGGATGTCGGTGCGCTGGCCGCCTTTCTGGTCTCCGACGAAGCCGGCTGGATCACCGGTCAGGTGATCGGCGTCGACGGCGGTCGCTCGACCCTGCGAACCAAGGGCTGAGGCGATGCCGGCAAGAGCGTCCCTGCCGCGCAAGGCCCGGTCGACGCTGCGCTTCGTCCTCGGCGACCAGCTCTCTCGGCGCGTCTCCAGTCTCGTGGACGTCGATCCCGAGCACGATGTCGTCCTGCTAGTCGAGGTGCGCGACGAGGCGACCTATGTCCGCCACCACAAGCAGAAGATCGCCTTCCTGTTCGCCGCCATGCGCCACTTCGCGGCCGAACTGGAGGCGGAGGGGATCACGATCGATTACGTGCGGCTGACCGAGGCCGGCAATACCGGCAGCTTCACCGGCGAGCTGGAGCGCGCGGTCGCGCGGCACCGGCCGCAACGGGTCGTGGTCACCGAGCCCGGCGAGTGGCGCGTCTGGGAGATGATGCAGGACTGGCGAGAAACCCTGCCGGTTCCGCTCGAGATCCGGTCCGATAACCGCTTCCTGTGCCCGCGGGAGGATTTCGCCCGCTGGGCCGAGGGCCGGCAACACCTGCGCATGGAGACCTTCTATCGCGGCATGCGCCGCCGGACCGGCCTGCTCATGGATGGTGCCGAACCCGCAGGCGGCCGCTGGAACTTCGATCCCGACAACCGGAAGCGTCTGCCGAAGACGCATCGTCCGCCGGACCGGATCGGCTTTCAGCCGGACGCGCTGACGCGTGAAGTCATCGCCCTCGTGGAGCAGGAGTTCGGCGACCATTTCGGCGACCTGACGGCCTTCTCGTGGCCGGTGACGCGGGCCGACGCGCTGGCGGCGCTCAAGCATTTTGTCGTCGGCTGCCTGCCGACCTTCGGCGACTATCAGGACGCGATGAAGACCGGCGCGCCCTTCCTCTATCACGCGCTGCTGTCGCCAGCCCTGAATACCGGTCTGCTCACTGCCGAGGAGGTCTGCTGGGCTGCGGAGCGGGCCTACCGCGAGGGAGCCGCACCGCTGAACTGCGTCGAGGGGTTCATTCGGCAGGTCCTCGGCTGGCGGGAATATGTACGGGGCGTCTACTGGGCGCGGATGCCCGGTTACCGCGAGACCAACGCGCTTCAAGCCAGACGCGCCCTGCCGTGGTTCTACTGGTCGGGCGAAACCAAGCTCAACTGCATCGCGCAGGTCGTCTCGGACACCCGCGCACACGCCTACGCCCACCATATCCAGCGCCTTATGGTCACCGGCAACTTCGCCCTGATCGCCGGGCTCGACCCGGTCCAGGTCGAGGCGTGGTACCTGATCGTCTTCGCCGACGCCTATGAATGGGTCGAGCTGCCCAACGTGCACGGGATGGTTCTCTGGGCCGACGGGGGCGTGATGGGCTCGAAGCCCTACGCTGCTTCGGGCGCCTATATCGATCGGATGTCGGACTATTGTGCGGCCTGCGCGTACGACGTGAAGGTAAAGTCCGGGCCGGACGCCTGCCCGTTCAACTATCTGTACTGGAACTTCCTGATCGAAAACGAGGACCGCCTGGCCGGCAACCAGCGGATGGCCATGCCGTATCGGACCCTTCGCGGTCTGGGCGACAAGCGCCGGGACGAGATTCGGCGCGACGCGGCGTTCTTCCTGGAGGCATTGAGCAGCGAGCCCGGCCCGCTTCACCAGGGCGACCACACGGCGAGTGCCAGATAGGGACCGGGTGTACGCCGGCCGGTCTCGGATTGCAGGCCCGCCGACACCCGGAAGCTGTATCGACCCATGGTGAAGTCCGTGCCGTGCAGGCCGAGGTTCCATTTGCGATAGCCTGTGGCGTCTGTGTAGGCGGCCACCTCCGGGCCGACATACGTATCGCAGAAGCGGTAGCCCCACGCGAGGCGCGCCCACACGCTGTCGCGCGCCGAGCCCGCCACCACGCCCGCCTGCACGAGCGTGGCCTGCGTCGGTCGCGCCCAAATCTCGCCCTGCAGCCGAAGGCCGAAGTGCGGTTCAAGCTCGGCGAGCCCCCGACCATGGAGGAGCATCTCCCGGATGCCCTCGGGACCCGCGTAGGCAGCGATGACCCCCCAATCGAAGAACCATTGATAGCCGATGACCAGGGCGGCGCTCGCCGTGTAACGCTGGCGTGCCTCGGTGGATCCGCGTTCGTCACGAACCCCGCCGCCGAGACTTGCGAGCGCAACGAAACCGTCATGATTGAGGGGCCCCCACGCAGCCTTCGCCCCGAGGGTCAGGAAGGTCGCTGCGCTCGCATCGAGGCTGCCAAACAACAGCGTGTCGATCTCCCCAGCGGAAGTCGCGAGCGGATGCACACCGTAGGCCGAAGCAAAAACCACAACGCAAACCACAAATTTGCGCATCCAGGTAAGATCGAATCGCATCGCAAGATTCTGACCCTTGATCTGAGGGCAGAAAACTTAGGTGAATCAGTGCTGATTGACAGGCGCGGGTTTGGGAGATCAACCGAAAACATCGAATTCTTGCGCAGGTTGCAGCGTGAATGCTTGGACTTCCACGTGCAGGTCCAAATTTCTACTTGAAATTTACATGGTTGGCTGATGGCGGCCATCGCCTGCCGGTCGGAAGCCGTTGCGCTGTCGCGAATCTGCCGTGCTTGGCGTGCCAGATGATCTCGGCTAGAGCCCGCGGCTGGAAAGCGAAGGTTGGCGGATCCTTGACCTCCGGTGCACGAACGTCGGACGTCCTCACGGTGCTGGCAAGCCAGGAGGGCGAGCGCCTCACCGTGGGCGACATCGTTGCGGTCCTCAGGGATCGTGCCTTTGCGCTGCTGGTCGTGCTGCTCGGGCTGCCGAACTGCCTGCCGATGCCGCCGCCGATCCCGCTAATCTGCGGCCTGCTTCTGCTGCTCGTGGCGATTCAGATCGCGGCCGGCATGTCGGCGCCCTGGCTGCCGCGCATGTTGCTCGGCCGCTCCATCGCGCTCGCTGACGTGCGGCGCGCGGTCACCCGTGCGGTGCCGATCCTGAAGCGGCTGGAGCGCTGGTCGCGACCGCGCGTGAGCGTCTTCGAAACCGCGCTCGGCATGCGCGGCATGGGGATCGTCCTGCTGGCCCTGGCGCTGGCGCTGATCGTGGCCGCGCCCATCGTGGGACAGATCCCTCTGGGTCTCGCCGTCTGCCTCGTCGGTCTCGGACTCGTCGAGCGCGACGGCATCGTCGTCTTGGGCGGCCTCGTGATCGGCCTGTTCGGGGTCGCCATCAATGCCGGGTTCGCCTACGCGGTGATCGCAGGGATCCTGGGCCTTCTCAACCTCTGACGGATCGTCAGAGGCGGTAGCGGATCTGGTCGGTCCAGAAGCGCTCGAGACGACCCAGTGCCTGATTCAGCCGGCCGAAATCGTCGTCCGAGATGCCGCCGATCGGCGCGATCGTGCGGGCGTGCTTGTCGTAGAGCCCCTGGATGATCTCGTGCACCTGACGGCCCTTGTCGGTCAGGCTGATCCGGACCGAGCGGCGATCGGTCTTCGAGCGGGCGTGGTGCAGATAGCCGGCCTCGACGAGCTTCTTGACGTTGTAGGAGACGTTGGAGCCGAGATAGTAGCCCTTGGTCCGCAACTCGCTCGCGGTCAGTTCCTTGTCGCCGATGTTGTAGAGGAGCAGCGCCTGGACGCTGTTGACGTCCTCCCGGCCGCGGCGTTCGAACTCGTCCTTGATCACGTCGAGCAGTCGCCGGTGCAGCCGCTCCACGAGGTGAAGTGCCTCCAGGTAGGAGCCTTTCGCGGTCGACGCCTCTTCGGGAGCCTCGATCTTCGCGACTCGGGCGCTCTGGGTCTTCATCTCTGCCTCGCCATCTGGTGCCACCTCCATACAATGCGGGGCGGCTCATGTTGGTGAAGCTAGGGCTCGGGAATGAAAGGCGATTTAAGCGACAGGATGAATTCGCGATTTACTCTTCGAGGTAAAGACAAACTGAAGCGAAGATCAAAACATTTCGTTCACCGTGCTTCCTGAGCGGCGAGCCAGGAGAGCAGGAAGTACAACGTCACAACGCTGGCACCGAATACGAGCAGAGGAACCGGAAGCGGCAGAAGTTGCGGCGTGAGAACCGCGAGCGTCATGGCCGACGTCACGGCGAGCAGCCAGATCACGCCGCCCCAGGAACTGGTAAGCCACAGCCCGATCGCCGCCGCGGCGTCGACCACCGCGAAATAGACGATCGCCGCCTGTCGTCCGAAGGGCTCGACTTCGAACGGCCGCGCGCCGGGAAGCACGTCGAGGATCGTTGCCCAGGCCAGGATGCTCTTGACGAGCCAGGCAAGCGCAGTGAGGCGCATGAACCAGACGAGCACCGTGTCCCATGTGCCAGGCGCAGGCCCTTGGGCGCGCTCGATCCGGTCGGTGGGGATCTCGCCGGGCCGGGTCGCCTTGCGCCGGATCGGAAGGTAGCCGGGCACTAGGACGCGCTCGCGGGTGCGGAGAGCCGGTTCATGATCGGGGACGGGATCCAGGTCGATCGGTGAGGGATGCGCCGGGTTGAAGCGGTTCTGTCGCCCGACGTCAACGGTCGGGTTTCGCCCCGTCCGCCCCCTATGCTAGTCCGATGGCTTCGGCGCCGGTGCGCCGGCCGTCCGCGGCATTGCCCGCGCGAACCGTAGCGAAGCCGCATGTCAGACACACTGCCAGAGCCGCGTCCCATCGCCGTGGAGGCCGCCCGCGAGGGTGCCCGTGTCGAGGGCCTGAAGATCACCCAGCGGCCACGCCGCAACCGCAAGGCGGATTGGTCGCGCCGCCTTGTCCGCGAGCACACGCTTACGGTCGATGACCTGATCTGGCCGATGTTCGTCATCGAGGGGGAGGGGCGGCGCGAGCCGATCGCCTCCATGCCGGGCGTCGAGCGGCTCTCGGTGGATGAGATCGTCCGCGACGCGGAACGCGGGGCGCGGCTCGGCATCCCGGCCGTTGCCTTCTTCCCGTTCACCGAGGTCGAGCTGCGCGATCCGACGGGCTCGGAGGCGCTCAACGCCAACAATCTCGTCTGCCGGGCGGTCCGCGCCGTGAAGCGCGCCGTCCCGGAGGTCGGGATCATGACCGACGTGGCCCTCGACCCGTATACCAGCCACGGGCACGACGGGCTGATGAAGGACGGCGCGATCCTCAACGACGAGACCGTCGCGATTCTCGTGGAGCAGAGCCTGATCCAGGCCGAGGCCGGCACCGACATCATCGCGCCCTCCGACATGATGGACGGACGTGTCGGCGCGATCCGTGCCGGCCTCGACAAGGCGGGCTTCCTCGACGTTCAGATCATGGCCTACGCGGCCAAGTACGCGAGCGCCTTCTACGGACCGTTCCGCGACGCAATCGGCACCAAGGCGGCGTTGGTCGGCGACAAGCGCACCTACCAGATGGACCCGGGCAATTCGGCCGAAGCCCTGCGCGAGGTCCGGCTCGACCTCGAGGAGGGTGCGGACTCGGTCATGGTAAAGCCGGGCCTGCCCTATCTCGACATCATCCGCCGCGTCCGGGACGAGTTCCAGGTCCCGACCTTCGCCTATCAGGTGTCCGGCGAGTACGCGATGATCGAGGCTGCCGCCCGGAACGGCTGGCTCGACGGCGACCGCGCGATGGTCGAGGCGCTGCTCGCCTTCAAGCGCGCGGGGGCCGACGGGGTCCTCACCTATCACGCCCCCCGCGTCGCCGAACGCCTGCGCAGCCAGCCGTGAGGCGCCTGCACCGCTGGCTCCTCGGGGCCGCGGTGGTGACGGGCTTTCTCGGAGGGCTCGCCGCCTGTCAGGACACCCTGCGGCGCGAGCGGGTCGCCACCTGCCGCCGCGCCCTTCCGGCGATCGCGCCCCAGGCCGGGATCCGCCTGCTCCGTGCCGCCACCGGCCCGGCCACGAACACGGTGCGGGTCGATTATGCCGACGGCAACCGGCAGCACTGGCTCACCTGCCGCTTCGATGCCGGGTCCACTCTCGTGGCCCTCGCCACCGAGAGCATGAGCCTATCGGGGCCCTCGCTCTACATGCTCAAGCGCTTCTATCTCGATACGCCGGATGCCCAGGCCGGCGATCCGGCCGAGCGGTGACGGAGACCCCTCCGCCCTTGCGGCTTTCGCGACGCGCACCTACCTGATCGGCGCAGCCTCGCTTGCAGGACGCGACACCATGCAGAACCCTCAACCCGGCTACGCACCGCGCTTCGATTCACCCGACTACGCGGCTTCGCTGCCCGTGCCGTTCGTCCGGGCGAGCCTCGGCGGCCGGACTATGGCGTATCTCCTCGATATCCTGTTCATCTTCGGGTTCACGGTCCTGCTGACGCTGCTGATCACCGTCGTCGGCGTCGTGACCTTCGGTCTGGGCTGGACTCTTTTCGCCATTCTGCCGGCGAGCGGGATCATCTACAGCGCGATCACGGTCGGCGGCGCGAAGCAGAGCACGATCGGCCAGCGGCTGATGGGGCTGCGGACCATCGCGCCCGAGAGCGGGGCGCGGGTCGACATCATCTCGGCGGCCGTCCACGCGCTGCTGTTCTACGTGGCGATCTCGACCTTCCTGCTCTGGTGCGTCGACATCGCCTTCGGGCTGATGCGGTCCGACCGGCGGCTCGGTCACGACCTGCTGCTCGGCCTCGCGGTCGTCCACGCGCGCTGAGGACGTTCTGACGCGACGAAAAACCCGCGGGCCGGCCGGCCGGGGGCATTGAGCCCGGCCACGCCACCTGTACACTGATAAGCCGGCACCGAGAGGCTGCATCCGGCGCAGAGTCCAGAAGAAGCGTGACCAGCCATCCCCGCGATACGCCGCAATTTTATCTCACCGCGCCTTCGCCGTGCCCCTACCTTCCGGGCCAGGAGGAGCGGAAGGTGTTCACCCACTTGGTCGGGCGCCGAGCCCGCGACCTGAACGAGATCCTGACCCAGGGCGGCTTTCGCCGCTCGCAGACCATCGCCTATCGTCCCGCTTGCGAGACCTGCCGCGCCTGCGTCTCCGTGCGTGTCGTCGTCGATGATTTTATGCCGAGCGCGAGCCAGCGGCGCATCCTGGCCCGCAACACGGATTGGGTCGGCACAGCGGAGCCGAACCGGCCAGCCTCGGAGCAGTACGCCCTGTTCCGCCGATACCTCGACGCGCGCCACGGCGACGGCGGCATGGTCGACATGACCGTCCTCGACTACGCCATGATGGTCGAGGACAGCCACGTCGACACGCACTTGGTCTCGTATCGACGGCACGGCCCAGACACGGCGATCACCGGGCGCGGTTCGGGCCCGCCGCTGGCCTTCTGCCTGACAGATGTCCTCGCCGACGGGCTGTCGATGGTCTACTCGTTCTACGATCCGACGGAGGCCGGGCGCTCGCCGGGGACCTTCATGATCCTCGACCATATCCGCCGGGCCCGCGAACTCGGTCTGCCGTATTTGTATCTCGGCTACTGGGTCGAGGGCTCGCGCAAGATGGATTACAAGTCCCGCTTCCGGCCTCAGGAGCGGCTGATGGGGCAGGGCTGGATGCGGACCGCGTGAGATCGCTGCACATGCCGCGTCCCACGGGCATGATCCGTATGCATTGAGCGGCCGGCCCGGCGCATGCTACCGGCCTCGCACGCAATCCGGACCGTGCCGAGGCCTTCATGATCCCCCGCTATAGCCGCCCCGCGATGACCGCGATCTGGTCGCCCGAGAGCCGGTTCCGGATCTGGTTCGAGATCGAGGCGCACGCGACGACCGCGCTGGCCGAGATCGGCGTGGTGCCGAAGGAGGCCGCCGAGACCGTCTGGGCGAAGGGCAGGGACGCCATCTTCGACGTGGCCCGGATCGACGCCATCGAGGCCGTGACGAAGCACGACGTGATCGCGTTCCTGACGCATCTCGCCGAGATCGTCGGTCCCGAGGCGCGCTTCGTCCACCAGGGCATGACCTCCTCGGACGTGCTCGACACCTGCCTCAACGTGCAACTCGTGCGCGCGGCCGACATCCTCATCGCCGATGTGGACGCGCTGCTGTCCGCCCTGAAGGCGCGGGCCTACGAGCACAAGCTCACGCCCACCATCGGCCGCTCGCACGGCATCCATGCGGAACCGGTGACCTTCGGGCTGAAGCTCGCCCAGGCCTATGCCGAGTTCGAGCGCAACCGGAGCCGGCTCGTGGCGGCCCGCGCGGAGGTCGCCACCTGCGCGATCTCCGGAGCCGTCGGCACCTTCGCCAACATCGACCCGCGCGTGGAGCAATACGTCGCCGAGAAGATGGGCCTGACCGCCGAACCGGTCTCAACCCAGGTCATCCCGCGCGACCGGCACGCGATGTTCTTCGCCACGCTCGGCGTCGTCGCCTCGTCGCTGGAGCGACTCGCCATCGAGATCCGCCACCTTCAGCGCACCGAGGTGCTGGAGGCCGAGGAGTTCTTCTCCGAGGGTCAGAAGGGCTCCTCGGCCATGCCGCACAAGCGCAACCCGGTGCTCACCGAGAACATCACCGGCCTCGCCCGCATGGTCCGCGGCTACGTCACGCCGGCGCTCGAGAACGTGGCGCTCTGGCACGAGCGCGACATCTCGCACTCGTCGGTCGAGCGGATGATCGGCCCGGACGCGACCGTGACCCTCGACTTTGCGCTCGCCCGCATGACCGGCGTGATCGAGAAGCTGCTGATCTACCCGGCCAACATGCAGAAGAACCTCGACCGGCTCGGCGGCCTCGTCCATTCGCAGCGGGTCCTGCTGGCGCTCACGCAGGCCGGCGTGTCGCGCGAGGATGCCTACCGTCTGGTCCAGCGCAACGCGATGCCGGTCTGGCGCGGGGAGGGCGACTTCCTGGCGCTCCTCAAGGCCGATCCCGAGGTCACCGCGGCGCTCGCGCCGGAGCAGATCGAGGAGTGCTTCGATCTCGGCTACCACTTCAAGCACGTGGACACGATCTTCTCGCGGGTGTTCGGCGCGCCCTGAGCGCCGCACGATTCCTGCTTGGGCCCGCGACGAACACAGGAAGGCAATCCGTGACCTCACCCCGCATCGTCTACCTCAACGGCGCATTCCTTCCCTTCGAGGAGGCCCGTGTGCCGATCATGGATCGCGGCTTCCTGTTCGCGGACGGGATCTACGAGGTCTCCGCGATCATCGACGGCATGCTCGTCGACAACGCCGCGCATCTCGCGCGCCTCGATCGCTCCCTGGGAGAGATCGGCATCCGCAACCCGCACGATGCCGCCGGCTGGGAGCGCCTGCAGACCGAGCTGGTCGCCCGCAACGGCGTCGCCGAGGGGCTCGTCTACATGCAGGTGACGCGCGGCGTCGCCGAGCGCGACTTCGCTTTCCCGAAAGGCGATGTCGCGCCGACCGTGATGATGTTCACGCAGGCCAAGACCGTGCTGGCCAACCCGCTCGCCGAGAGCGGCGCCCGGGTGATCACCGTCGAGGACCTGCGCTGGAAGCGTCGGGACATCAAGTCGGTGGCCCTGTTGGCGCAGGTGCTCGCCAAGCAGCAGGCGGCCGAGGCCGGTGTCGCCGAGGCCTGGATGGTCGAGGACGGGGCGGTGACGGAGGGCTCGTCGTCCACGGCCTTCATCGTCAGCCGCGAGCGGGTTCTCGTGACCCGCCCGCTATCCACGGCCCTGCTGCCCGGCATAACCCGGGCTTCGGTTCTGCGGCTCGCCCAGGAGGCGGATCTGCGGATCGAGGAGCGGCTGATCCCGGTTGCCGAGGCCTACGAAGCTCAGGAGGCGTTCTACACCAGCGCCTCGGCCTTCGTGATGCCGGTTGTGGAGATCGACGGGAAGCGGATCGGCGAAGGCCGGCCCGGCCCGCTGACCCGGCGCCTGCGCGAATTGTACATCGAGACGGCGCGCCAGGGCTGAGTCGGAGAGGTCTCTCTGGAAGGGGCAGGAACGGATGCTGCCCCCGGCTGTTCCTCCCCGAATTCGTATCCTGAGAGAGGGGAGGCCGATCGTGCCGAAGAAGTTCCTGCTCGCGGCGGTGGCGGCGACGCTGGTCGCGCTGCCCGCCTATGCCCAGAATCTCGATGCGCCTCTGAAAGGGCGCGATTCCGATCCGGCTCTCCCGTCCGGGACGCAGACGCCGCCGGACCGGGTTCGTCCGAGCGCGGATGCGCCGCCCAGGGACCAGTCGCTCAGCGACAAGCTTCAGCAGAACGACGGCGTCATCAAGCCGCCGGAGACCGGGACGACGGGAACCGTGGTCAAGCCCGACCAGTCCGGTTCGATGCCGGTGATCAAGCCCGATCAACTGCCGGGCCGCGCGCCCGGGACCGAGGCGAAGTAGGCATCCGCGCGGCAGCTATACCGGCTGCCATGCGGCGAATTGCTTGATTTCGCTGCCCGGATCGCGGAAACGGCTCACGACGTACGCCGCCCGCACCCGCGGACGGCGGCGTCCCGGTTTCCGTCGCGGGTAAGCAGGCAGGCATGGCCAACGTCGTCGTTGTGGGCGCCCAGTGGGGCGACGAGGGCAAGGGCAAGATCGTCGACTGGCTCTCCGAGCAGGCCGACATCGTGGTCCGGTTCCAGGGCGGGCACAATGCCGGCCACACGCTCGTCATCGACGGCGTGACCTATAAGCTCGCGCTGCTGCCGTCGGGCGTGGTCCGCGGCGGCAAGCTCTCGGTGATCGGCAACGGCGTGGTTGTCGACCCCTGGCACCTCGTCGACGAGATCGAGCGGATCAGGGCGCAAGGCGTCGAGGTCTCGCCCACATCCCTGCGGATCGCCGACAACGCCACGCTGATTCTGCCGCTCCACAGGGAGCTGGACCATTTTCGCGAAACGGCGAATACCGGGCTCAAGATCGGCACGACCAAACGCGGAATCGGGCCGGCTTACGAGGACAAGGTCGGGCGCCGGGCGATCCGCGTCGTCGATCTCGCCGATCCCGAGGCACTCCCGGCCAAGATCGAGCGCGTGCTGACCCACCACAACGCCCTGCGGCGCGGCCTCGGGATCGACGAGGTGAATGCCGAGGCGCTGCTTTCCGAGCTGACGGCGATCGCCCCGAAGATCCTGCCTTACGCCGACACCGTCTGGGCGCTGCTCGACGAGGAGCGCCGGGCCGGCAAGCGCATCCTGTTCGAGGGCGCGCAGGGCGCTTTGCTCGATGTCGATCACGGCACCTATCCCTTCGTCACCTCCTCCAACATCGTGGCCGCGCAGGCAGCGACGGGTTCGGGCCTCGGCCCGGGCGCGATCGGCTATGTGCTGGGCATCGCCAAGGCCTACACCACGCGGGTGGGCGAGGGGCCGTTCCCCACCGAGTTGTTCGACGAGATCGGCGAGACCATCGGCAGCCGTGGCCGCGAGTTCGGCGTGAATACCGGGCGCAAGCGACGCTGCGGCTGGTTCGATGCCGTCCTGGTCCGCCAGACCGTGCGCACCTCCGGCATCCATGGCATCGCGCTGACCAAGCTCGACATCCTCGACGGCTTCGAGGAGATCCGCGTCTGCACCGGCTACCTGCTGGACGGCCAACCGATCGACCACCTGCCGGCGAGCCAGGCCGCGCAGGCGCGGGTCGAGCCGGTCTACGAGGTGATCCCCGGCTGGTCCGAGACGACGGCGGGCGCCCGCTCCTGGGCGGATCTGCCGGCGCAAGCGATCAAGTATGTCCGCCGAATCGAGGAATTGATCGGCGCGCCGGTGGCACTCCTGTCGACCTCGCCGGAGCGCGACGACACGATCCTGATGCACAATCCCTTTGAGGATTGACGCGTCGCTCTCTATCCCGTTGACGGCGCAAGTTTTTGAACACCCCGACTGTATCCAGCCCGTGCCCGCTTGATCTAGAACGGGCGCGCGGACGGGCGGCCATCCTGATGGCTGCCCCGGCACCATCTCGGTCACCGAGGCGCGGACGCGGTTCCGCGCGGCGGATCACGACATAACCGGCCGACGGGCCGTGACCGACCCTGACGGGCGGGAGCGGCCCTCGGTCCCCGGCCCTCGACCGGTGCTGCCGGACGGTGGCCGAAGGGGGCGGACCAGGGCATCATGGCCGATTACTATCCGCTTCTGGCACGCGCTCTCGACGCGCTGCCGGATCGAACACCCGCCTTGCGCAAGGCGGTCTACGACCGCGCGCGCAACGCCCTGATCAGTCAGCTCCGCTCGCTCGATCCGCCCCTGTCCGAGAGCGACATCGACCTCGAGCGCCGGGCTCTCGATACCGCGATCGAGCGGCTCGAGATCGATCACGGGGGTCTGCCGGCTCCGGCCAACGACGCCGCGCAGGGGCCTGGACCGGCGCAGCCGGCGATCGAGGAGCCGGCGGACCGGACACCAGACATCCCGGAGCCGTCGCCGCCCCCGCCGGCGCTCACGGAGCCGGAGCCCGTCCTGCCCCCAGCCGGGCCGGTTGCCTTCGCTGCGCCGAGTCTCGCCCCTGAATCCAGGCCCGAACCCGAGGAGCCCCGCGAGGCCCCGCTCCCGATCGCGCCGCCACGCCCCGGCTCCGTCCAGATCGCCGCGCCAGAGACGCCGGAGCCGCCAGCTTCGGCGATCCCGACCGGCGCGGAAGAGCCCGACCTTTCCGCCGCTGGCGAGGCCGGCAGCGGACGCCAGCGTCCGCGCATCGAGGTGGTGCCGCCGCGCACAGGCCGTTCACGGGTGCTGCGCAACGTCTTCGTCGGCTCCGTGCTGGCGGTGGTGATCGGGCTCATCGCCGTGGCGGCGTTCCTTCTGCGCGACCGTCCGCAAACACTCCGTCCGAACGGGGCCGAAACGGCGGATACGCAGCAGCCCGAGGGCGACGCCAAGTTCGGCGATCGCGTCGGCGGCGACGCCGCGCCGGTGCCGAAGATCGCAGCGCGCCCGGAAGGTGGCGCGACGCCGCGCCCGGTCACGGCCCCGACCGAGGCCAGTGTCGCGGTCGCGCAACGGGCCGAACTGATCGAGGAAGCCTCGGGAACCGAGAACGCGCAGCCGACGAGCACATCCGGCCGGGTGACGTGGCGCCTCGAGACCGTCAACGGTGAGCAGGGGCAGCCGCTTCAGAGTGCGGTGGTCGCCACGGTCACGTTTCCCGACGCGGGGCTGACCCTGGTGATGACGCTCCAGCGCAATCTCGACACGACCTTACCGGCCTCGCACACGGTCAGTCTGGCTTTCAGCCAGACCGGCAACGGGCCAGCCCGCACCGTGCAGGATGTCGGCCTGCTGCAGGCGAAGGACGAGCAGAATGCCCGCGGATCGCCGGTCTCGGGCCTGCCGGTCCGCGTCCGTGACAACCTGTTCCTGATCGGCCTGTCGTCGCTGCCGAACGATGTCGAGCGGAACACCGATCTGCTGCTTCACCGCAACTGGTTCGATCTGGCTCTGCGCTACACCACCGGCAAGCGCGCGGTCCTGACGTTCGAGAAGGGATCAGCCGGCGCGCAGGTGTTTCAGAGCGCCTTCGAAACCTGGCAGTGAGTCACTGGTCACAGATGCCGGCGCGCAGTCGCGCGCCGGGCCGGTCCGTCAATGGGCCTCGATGCCGGCCCGGGGCAATTCACGGCTGGCGATGTTGCGCTTGACCGCTTCCTGAACCTTCTCGAAGGCGCGCACCTCGATCTGCCGCACCCGCTCGCGCGACACGCCGAACTCGCCCGAGAGATCCTCCAGGGTGATCGGGTCCTCGGCGAGCCGCCGGGCCTCGAAGATGCGCCGCTCGCGCGGATTGAGGACGCTCAGCGCATCGCGCAGAGCCGAGAGGCGGTTCTGCCCCTCCTGCTCACGGGCCAGCACAGTCTCCTGGCTGGGCGCGTTGTCGACGAGCCAATCCTGCCACTCGCCCTCGCCCTCCTCGCGCAAGGGGGCGTTGAGCGACGTGTCACCGGACAGGCGCCGGTTCATGTCGATCACGTCCTGTTCGGGCACGCCGAGGCGGGTCGCGATCTGCTTCACCTGATCGGGCTTGAGGTCGCCCTCGTCCAGAGCCGAGATCTTGCCCTTCGCCTTGCGCAGGTTGAAGAACAGCTTCTTCTGGTTCGCCGTGGTGCCCATCTTCACGAGCGACCAGGATCGAAGGATGTATTCCTGGATTGCCGCCTTGATCCACCACATGGCGTAGGTGGCGAGCCGGAAGCCCTTGTCGGGATCGAAACGCTTGACCGCCTGCATGAGGCCGACATTGCCCTCGGACACCACCTCGCCGATCGGCAGCCCGTAGCCGCGATAACCCATCGCGATCTTCGCGACGAGGCGCAGGTGCGAGGTCACGAGCCTGTGCGCAGCCTCCCGGTCGCCGGCTTCACGCCAGCTCTTGGCCAGGGTGAACTCTTCCGTCGGCTCCAGCATCGGGAACTTGCGGATTTCATCGAGGTAGCGCGACAGGCCACCTTCGTTGGCGAGCACGGGTAGCGCACCGGCCATGGCTTTCTCCTGAACCTATGTCCCCCTTGAGGGCGGACGCGACGGGCAATAGTGCCGTCCACTCGGGCCGCTCTTGAGCCGACCCTGCCGACCACCCATCTCATACGGGTTGCCGGGGAGCCGGTCGCGGTTGAAGACACTCACGTCGTCATCAACGCGCCAACGGCCGATTAAGTCGTACCATGTCACGAAGTGACGCGGTACGGGGTGACCTTTCGCACGTTGCTCGGCTCCGGTTACAGTCGCGCGGGACTCTCGGCTTCTGACCGCAGCGCCGTCACGAGTTCGGTGAGATCGGGCGGCAGGCGGCTCTCGAAACGAAGGGTCTGCCGCGTGCGCGGGTGGCTGAATCCGAGCATTTCCGCGTGGAGTGCCTGCCGGCCCAAAGCTGCAAGCGCGTCGCGCGCTGCCGGCTTCAAGCGCGCGGCCTTGGTGCGGAAAGCGCCGCCGTAGACACTGTCGCCGAGGAGCGGGTGGCCGCGATGGGCGAGGTGCACGCGGATCTGGTGCGTCCGCCCGGTTTCGAGCTGGCAACGGACCAGGGTCGCCTCCGGATAGGTCTCGGCGACCGCGTAATGCGTCACCGCGTGGCGGCCGGCCTCATCGGAAACGACCGCGATCTTCTCGCGATGGTAGCGGGAGCGCGCCAGATTCGCCCGGATGGTGCCGGTGCGCGGCTGCGGCAACCCCCAGACCACGGCCATGTAGGCGCGTTCCAGCGGCCCGGTCCGGCCATGGTCGGCAAACTGGCTGGTCAGCCCCTGATGGGCGGCATCGTTCTTCGCGACCACGATCAGGCCGCTCGTATCCTTGTCGAGGCGATGGACGATGCCGGGCCGGCGAACGCCGCCGATCCCCGAGAGGCTCGCGCCGCAATGGGCGATCAGGGCGTTGACCAGGGTCCCGCTCTCGTGTCCGGGCGCCGGATGGACGACGAGCCCGGCCGGCTTGTCGATCACGATCAGGTCGTCGTCCTCGTACACGATCGGCAGGTCGACGGCCTCCGCCGCCGGCTCGGCGGCCTTAGGCTGCGGCACCGTCAGGGCGAGCTGCACGCCGGCACCGACCTTCGATGCGGGATCGCGCAGCGATGTGCCGTCCCCCCGGCGCACCTGACCCTCACGGATGAGATCCTGCAACCGGGCTCGCGACAGGTCCGGGAACAGGGCCACCAATGCCCGGTCGAGCCGGACACCGCCCTCCGCGACAATCCCGAACCGCTCTTCGACGTCCTTGTCCACCACGATCCGTCCGCATCCGATTCGATCCGCCGACGCGGATTTCCTGAGGAAGGCTCTTGCTCCCCCGGCGGGTCGTGGCTATAGCACCCCCGCGCCGCCGGAAAGCTCCCATCGTCTAGCGGTCTAGGACGTCGCCCTCTCACGGCGAAAACAGGGGTTCGATTCCCCTTGGGAGCGCCACCGGCGCATTTTTCTTCCCTCTGGACACCGCCTTGACGGAGGTGGGATCCGAACCTGCTTCCGCGGTGGGACCGTGCCGTCTGGCACAGATGCGCGTGTCTCGGACGCTCGGCTGCCATGGGCCCGGGCCGTGGCGTTCCGTCCCGGATGCCGCGCGCGAGCCGACCGCGGCTGGCGCGATCGTGTGCCGTTGCGGATCCTGGTCGGCGGTGCGGATGACTGGACGGGCGCGACCGCCTTTCAGAGCCTTGCCGCGGACGCCCAGGCGCGCGGCGAGCCCGTCGCCATCCCGGTGTATCTTGCCGCCGACCACGATTTCGATCACCCGGACCGGCCGATCCGAGAGCGGCGGGGCTTGGCCCGCTCGGTGGCCGGCGACGGGGTCGCCCCTATCGGCACGGATCCGGCCGCGCGAGCCGACGGTCTGATCCGCGTGGCCGCCGTCCTGGCACGATAGGCTCCTCCGAAGCCCTGCGGAGACATCGGCCTGCGTTCGGAGAGAGGCGAGGGCGCTTGTGGCTTCGATCCGGCCGGTCTTACCGGTTCCGCTCGAAAAATTGCCTGGCGCAAGCGGCGGCCGGATTAAGGCGGAACAACGGACGTCTACCTCTCGCAACGCCAAGGGTTCTCATCGCGAACGAACCCGCTCGGCTCAAGAGGAAGTTCATGCGTTCATTCGTTCTCGGCGCCATCCTTGCCGCCCTGATCCCGCTGTCAGTTCAGGCCCAGGAGGCCGGCGACGCGGCCGCCGGCGAGAAGGCATTCGCCCCGTGCAAGGCGTGCCACAACTTCCAGAAGAACGGCGTGGGTCCGGACCTGAAGGGCGTCGTCGGCCGCAAGGCGGGCACCTATGAGGGCTACAACTACTCCGCCGCGCTGAAGAATTCCGGCTTGACCTGGGACGAGGCCACACTCCACGAATGGCTGAAGAACCCGAAGGCGAAGGTTCCGGGCAACAAGATGATCTTCCAGGGCTACCCGGACGACAAGAAGATCAACGACGTGATCGCCTACCTCAAGACGCAGTCCTGAGCCGGGCGCGAATCGTGCGCCGACAAAGGCAGATGTGCCCTTGTCGGCTCTTTTGTCGTGCGGTCAGTGCACAATTTATTTCGTAGGTACTAGGCGTAAACACGGGTCGTGTCATCGTAATATTTGAGTCTATTTGTCACCGCGAGGGCTATTCGGCATCTGCGGTAATGCTAGACTTCGCAAAGGCGCTCGGCGTAACGCACCGAACGCCGTCTTCCTTCAACCCCGCCGGCATCGCCGCGCGGGGTCCTTTTTCGGTTCAGGCCTCACCCAGCACGCGGATCAGCCGGTCGCGCGCCCGGCTCACACGGCTCTTCACGGTGCCGGGAGGGCAGCCGAGCACAACCGCGGCGTCGTCGTAGGGGAGGCCCTCGACCGCGATCAGCATCAGCGCCTCGCGGTGCGGCGGTTCGAGGCGGTCGAGGGCGGCCTGCACCTCCTGCAAGTGCAGCGCGTGATCCTGTCCCGCCGGCTCCGTCAAGGCGGCGGCGTGAAGGCCGTTGGGATCCGGAACCTCGTACCGACGCTTGCGGCGCCCGTTGATGAAGCCGTTGCGCAGGATCGTGAACAGCCAGGCAACAAGGCTGGTACCCGGTTGAAACCGTTCGCGATGCTCCCAGGCCTTGAGCAGCGTGAGCTGCACGAGGTCGTCGGCCTCGCTGCTGTCGAAGGCCAGCGACATGGCGTACCGGCGCAGGCGCGGCACTATGCCGATCAGCTCGTCCTTGAAGGCGCCAGGAACCTGTCGGTCGGCCTCGGCGGCATCGAGCGCCGCCGAGAGGCGTGCCAGGACCCTACCAAGGCGGGAGCCTGGATCAATCTCTACAACTTCTGAATAGTATTGCCGCAGCTGCTCGCCGAGCTGGGCATGCACCTGGGAAATGACGGAGCCGGACGCATCGGCCGGTTCCCGCTGTTTGTCGGCGGGCTGCACGGATAGCACTCGTGTCGATTGGGAAAGGTCGCCTGCTCGGCGGGTGATGGGGCCCATGTGAGGCCCGATCATTTATCACTAACTGAAATCGCCCACGTCAATGATGCGAGTATACCAGGAAAATAACATGGGTGGTGGAACCCGCTTGCGCGCAACCCGTTTGTGCCCCGCTGCCGAATGGGCAGGGACGGTACCAAGGGTTGAGACAGGCTGTGACGGCTGGTGTCGACAGGCATGAACTCCGGCAGATCATCGCCGGCCTCAGCGAGGGCGTGATCCTGGTCGAGCCCGACCAGACCATCGCGTACGCCAACGAAGCCGCGCTCGCGATGCACGGCGCCGAAAGCCTCGACGAACTCGGATCGACCGTCGATGCGTACCGGCAGCGCTTCGCCCTGCGCTACCGCAACAATCTCACGCCGAACCATTACCCGATCGAGCGCGTCCTCGCGGGCGAGCGGTTCCACGATGTGATCGTCGAGGTGAAACGCGCCGACAAGCCCGACATGGATTTCGTCCATTCGCTGCGCAGTCTGGTGGCCACCGACCGCGACGGCAATCCGAGCTGCCTGGCGCTGATCCTCAAGGATGTGTCCGACCAGTTCGAGGCTGAGGCGCGCTTCGAGGCGACCTTCAACGCCAATCCCGCGCCCGCGGTGATCACGCGCTTGTCCGACCTGCGGCACGTCAAGGTCAATCACGGCTTCCTGGAGATGACCGGCTACACCCGCGATGCCGTGATCGGCCGCAGCGTCTACGAGGTCGACGTTCTGGCAGGCTCGCGTAACCGGGATCTCGCGGTCTCGCGCCTGAACGAGGGGGCCACCATCCCGCAGATGGAGGCCTGCCTGGATCTGCCCGACGGCGGCTCGCGCTTCGTCATCGTGGCGGGCCAGCCGATCGCCATGGGCGACGAGCCCTGCATGCTGTTCACCTTCGCGGATCTCGATCTGCGCCGGAAAGCCGAGACCGCCCTGCGGCAGAGCGAAGAGCGCTTCGCCAAGGCGTTCCGGCTGACGCCCGTTCCCACCGTCTTGGTGCGGGCCGAGAATTACCAGGTCACCGGCGTCAACGAAGCCTTCGGCCGCGTCTTCGGCCTGGGCGAGGACCGCATCGTCGGCCGCAGCCTGACCGAGGCCGGGCTGTGGGTGAGCGACGCGCAACGCCTTCAGGTCGAGGCGGCGCTGGATCGGAACGGCTCCGTGCGCGGCGCCGAGGTGTGCCTGAGACACGAAAGCGGCGCCCACCTCGACTGTCTCGTCTCCGCCGAGCGGGTCGCCATCAACGAGGCCGGGTTCGTGCTCCTGGTCGTCCAGGACATCACGGAGCGCAAGCATTCCGAGCGCGAATTGTTTGATGCGATCGAGACCGTGATGGCCGATACCTCGTGGTTCAGCCGGGGCCTGATCGAGAAGCTGGCTAACCTGCGCCGGCCCGACCGCGAAGGAGCGGATGGCTCGGCGCCCAACCTCACGGTCCGGGAACGCCAGATCCTGAACCTCATCTGTTCGGGCCTCGACGATGACGCGATCGCCCGGAAGCTCAGACTGTCGCGCAACACCGTGCGCAATCATGGCGCTGCGCTCTACCGTAAGCTCGGCATCCACAAACGAAGCGAAGCGGTCGTCTGGGGGCGGGAGAACGGGTTCCCGCTGAGCATACCGGCAGATGAAGATCACTCTACCGGTACATCTGCATCATTGATCGGCATGGACGGGCGCACATCTTTCGGTCGAGGACCGAACGTCTCGCGGACCACGAAGCGCCCATGACCGAAAACAGGAATTCACCTTCCGCCGATCACCTCAAGGCCTCCGTGATGGAAGCCATTGGCAAGCTGACCGGCGAGAGCCGGGTCGAAGCCAAGGGGCGGCGCAATAAGCGCGGCGTTCGCGCGGCCGAGCCCGACGGAGCCGCGCCGGGACGATCCAAGCCCTCGGGCCCGGATCAGCGCTAGCGCGAACCGATCCGGCGCCCTTTGGCTGGGCGCCGCGCAATCGAACACAACCA
The DNA here is from genome assembly GCF_017833295.1 of Methylobacterium sp. PvR107. Classification (NCBI taxonomy): domain Bacteria; kingdom Pseudomonadati; phylum Pseudomonadota; class Alphaproteobacteria; order Hyphomicrobiales; family Methylobacteriaceae; genus Methylobacterium; species Methylobacterium sp. PvR107. The sequence goes on along the minus strand of NZ_JAFIBW010000001.1, from coordinate 1,885,948 downwards.
GAGAGGAGAACGACATGGTCGACACGGATCGTATTACGGGCGCCGCGCGGGAGCTTGGCGGCAAGGTACAGGGCGCTGTCGGCGACCTGACCGGATCCAAGCGGGACTCCCTTGAGGGCCGTGCCCGCGAGGCGGCCGGTCAGGCCGAGGGGGTCTACGGTCAGGCGAAGGACACGATCCGCGGCGCTGCCAAGCAGGTTGCCGATACCGCCCGCGACCTCGGCGGCAAGCTTCGTGACGCGGTGGATGACCGCATCGGATCGGACGATGCCGAAACCCGCGTTCGCCGCGCCCAGGGCGCCGTGGAGGATCACTACGTCCGGGCCGAGCGCGGCGTGCGTCGCGCCGCCGACGAGGCCTACGACTATGCCGAGGACGCCTATGAGCGCGGCGGCCATTACCTGCGCCGCGGCAGCCGTGAGGTCAGCCATCAGGTGGCTGAGTATCCGCTGGCTTCCCTGTTGATCGCCGGCTTGGCCGGGTTCGGCCTCGGCCTCCTCGTCAGCGCCTCCCGCGACTGAGCCGCCAGCTTCTCTCAATCGTCAACGACCCAAGACCCGGAGTGATAGAGTGACCACCATCCAGAGCGTTGCAACACCCCTCGGCGCCGACGCGCACGCCGATACGCGTGCCGTCGTGCTGAACCAAGTCTCCTGGGGTGCCATCTTCGCCGGCGCCGTGACCGCGCTGGTGACCCAGGTCGTCGTCAATCTCGTCGGCGTCGGCGTCGGGTTGGCCTCGGTGGGCACCAACGGCGCCGACAACCCGGCGGCCTCCACCGTCTCGCTGGGCGCGGGCGTATGGTTCGTCGCCTCCGGCATCGTCGCCTCGCTGGCTGGTGGGGCCATCGCGGGCCGACTCTCCGGCAAGCCGCTGCCGGGTGCGGCCGCCCTGCACGGCCTGGTGTCCTGGGCGGTCACGACCCTGGTGGTTCTTTACCTTCTGACGTCGGCCGCCAGCGGCTTGATCGGCGGCACGCTCAGCACGGTTTCGGGCGCGCTGGGTGGCGCGGGCAATCTCGTCGGCGGCACCGTGCAGACCGCCGCGCAGGCCGCGGCCCCGTCCCTGACCAAGATCCAGAACCCGCTGGACGGCATCGAGCAGAAGGTCCGCGAGCAGGCCTCCGGTCAGGATCCCCAGGCGGCCCGCGATGCGGCGGTTGCAGCCATCAAGGCGCTGTTCACGGGCGACGCGAACCAGAAGCAGCAGGCCGAGGCCCGCGCGGCCGACGCCCTGGCCAAGGCGCAGAACATCCCGGTCGATCAGGCCCGCCAGCAGGTGCAGGATTACGAGAAGCAGTACGAGCAGGCGGTGTCCACCGCCAAGCAGAAGGCTGAAGCGGCCGCCGTGACGGCGAAGTCGGCGGCCACCCAGGGCGCCTTCTACGCCGCCCTGGCGCTGGTCCTCGGAGCGCTCGCTGCCTTCTTCGGCGGCCGTCTCGGCGCCCCGAAGCCCGCGACCCTGCTCGGCGCCTACGAGACCCGCCGTCTCTGATCCCCATCGGCTCCCGCATGTGCGCGGGAGCCGCTCATACCGGCGCGAGGCCGGCCAACCCACCTGAAGGAGAGCACGCGATGAGCAGCACCACCGACAAGATCAAGGGCCTGGCCAACGAAGCTGTCGGCAACGTCAAGCAGGCAGCCGGCAAGGCAACCGGCAGCGACAAGCTCGTGGCCGAGGGCAAGGCCCAGGAACTGAAGGGCGAGGCGCAGAAGACGGTCGGCGACGTCAAGGACGGCGCCAAGAACCTCGCCGACAAGGTCACCGGCAAGCGGTGATCTCAAGGATGGCGCCGGCAGGCCCGGCGTCATCCATGCCTGCGAGGCGGACACCCCATCGCGACAGACGATTTAGAGACAGGAGTTCCCCATGAACCGCGACCAGATCCGTGGCGCGTCCCGTCACCTCAAGGGTCGCGCCCAGACGACCCTCGGCGGCATCACCGGCGATCCCGCCCGACAGGTCCGCGGCGCCGTGAATCAGGTCGCCGGCGGCGCGCAATATGCCTATGGCCGCGCCCGGGACCGGGCCGAGGATCTCGCCGAAGACGGTCGCCACCTCGCCGAGGTCGCGCGCGCGCGGGCCGATCGCCTGATCGACGATGGTCGCCAGCGGGCTCGGGAGACCGCCCGGGACCTGAGCCGTCGCGGCGAGATCTACGGACGCCGTGCGGTCAGCACGATCGACCGCAACCGCACCAACACGCTGCTCGGGCTGGGTGCGCTGGCCTTCGCGGCCGGCTGGCTCGCTCGACGCACTCGCTGATCAAGGAGTTTTGAACCATGCTGCGCAAGATCCTGACGGCCTTCATCGTGCCGAAGATCATCGCCTATCTCGGTCGCCGTTACGGTGGCCGCGGCGGACCCAGACGGACCTTCTAGCGACATCCCGCAGACGGGCTCTGCCGCAGTGAGAGGGTTTTCGACGATCCTCCTGCGCCGGGAATTCATCTTCCTGGCGCTCGCGATCCTGCTGGGCGTGGCGGCGGTCGCGGCCTACTGGGCCTCGCGTGCCACCGTCCTGACCGTTGCGGTCGCGCCTCGCGACGGGACCGAGCCAGCCCTGATCCAGGCCTATGCGGATGCCTTGACCAAGCGGCATAAGGAGATCCGCCTCAGGATCCTGGCTTTCGACGACGTGCGTGACAGCGCCGAGGCCCTGCGCGACGGCCGTGCCGACCTGGCGGTCGTCCGGCCGGACGTCGATCTGCCCGACAACGGCCTGACCCTCGCGATCCTGCGGGATCAGGCCATGATCATCGCCGCGCCGGACGGCTCCGGGATCACGCGGTTTCCCGATCTCGACCGCAAGCGGCTCGCCATCCTGGCCCACCGGGACGCCGACGAGGCGCTGATCCGGGCCCTGCTCGGTCATTACGGCCTGACGCTGATCACGACCGAACCGCAGGGCGCTGTGCCGCCGCGTCATGTGGCTCTCGTGGAGATCGCCGAGGCGGACCTGGCCGACGCCATCGCCCGCAAGCGCGCCGACGCCGTCATCTCGGTGATCGCGCCGACGGCACCGGCGGCGCAGCGCATCGTCACCATCGTGCAGAAGTCGAGCCGGACACAAAAGGTGTCGTTCGTCGATGTCGAGAACGCCGATGCGCTCGTCGCACGCCTGCCGCGGCTCCAGGTCGTGACCATGCCGGCCGAGACCTTCGGCGGTAGCCCCAAGGTCCCGGCCGAGGACGTCCACACGATCGGGGCATCCTATCGTCTCATGGCCCGGACGACCCTCCCGCGCTCGGTGGCGGCGGATGTGACCCAGCACCTGTTCGAGCTGCGCAGCGGCATGGCGAACGCCACGCCGGCCGCCGATTACATCCAGGCGCCGGCCTACGACAGCACGGTGGGCGCGACGAGCGCGCGGCTGCCGATCCATCCGGGGGCGGTCGACTATTTCGAGCGCGAGCAGTAGAGCTTCATCGAGCGCTACGAGACCTGGATCTACCTGATCGCGTTCCTGGGCGGCGGCATCGGCTCCGGGGTCGCCTGGGTCGGGCAACGCCTGTCGCGGCTGCGTCGGGAGCGGGTGGAGGAGGCGACCGATCGCCTCCTGGAGATCCGCCGGGAGGCAAAGGATACGTTTGACGCGGCAAGACTCCATGTCTTGGCGCGGGAGATCGACGATCTCGCTGGCGAGATCGCCAAACATGCGCTCGAGCGTCCGACCGAGGCCAGAACCCTGTCGGCCGCGTCGATCGCCATCGACGCGGCCCGCTCCACGATCAAGCGTACGATCGCGACGGGACGGTCGGGAAACGCGACCGCTGCTCTTTTCGACGACATGGCCGGACCAATCTCCGCCGCGGCGGAATGAAACCATTGCGGCGGCTGAACGCTGCATCATCCGGGCCGACGAGCCCGATCGAAGGAAGGACGACGCGATGAGCAAGGGATACCCCTCCATGACCGCACTGCTGGGTCTTCTGGCGGTGGCCGGCTTTCAGAACCGCGACAGGATCGCCGAATGGTTGGGCGGCCACGGCAAGGAGACCGGCCGCTCGCCGATCCCGCAGGTTCCGGGCTCGACCGCCGGGTCCAGTGCGACGATCCCGGCGAACCTGGAGCGCGTGCTCGGTGGCGTCGGCTCCGCCGGTGCGGGCGGCCTGATCGCGAGTGGCCTCGGCGAATTGATCGAGCACTTCACCAAGGGCGGTCACGCGGACACCGCACAATCCTGGATCAATCACGGGCCCAACCGCGATCTCCCCGCCGCCGACCTCGAGCGCGCCATCGGTCCGGAGACCCTGGCAGCGCTCGAGCAGCAGACCGGCCTGAGCAAGAGCGAAGTGTTGGCCCGCCTCTCGCGGGACCTGCCCTCGGCGATTGATCGCTACTCGCCGGACGGGCGCCTGCCGGCACTCGGCTGAGCGGCACCGCACCGGCCGTCGTGGCGGCGCAAGGCCGCCGCGACGGATCCTCCTGCGCGCCTCGATTCGCGCCGAAAAAGCGCATTGCTTCGCCCGGAGCCGCCGCTACTCGATCAGCTCGTCGGCCTTCGCCATCAGCGACGGCGCGATCGTCAGGCCGAGGGCGGCGGCCGTCCTGAGATTGATGACGGTGAGAAAGCGCTCGCTGGCCTGCACGGGCAGGTCGCCGACGACGGCGCCACGCAGGATCCGGTCGATGTAGCCGGCCGCCCGCTGCACGTCCTGAACCACGCTGGTCGTGTAGGCGGCGAGACCACCCATCCGCACCTGCGCCGCGTAGGCGTAGACCGCGGGCAGGCGATAGGCCGCCGCCAGATCGATGATCCGCTGACCGTAGACCCCGGTCACCGCGTCGGGCAGCGCGATCAGTCCGCCCCCGGGCTTTCTGGCGAAGGGAATGATCGCCTGCGCGATCTCGTCGGCGTTGTGGATGCCGGCGATCCGCGCCTCGATGCCCAGACCGGGGCCGACCCGGGCGAGTTCGGCCGTGTAGGCCGCCAGGCGGGCTGGATAATCAGGATTGATCAGGGCGAGCGCGCGGGTGACGTCCGGCTTGAGTTCCTTGAGGAGCTGGAGCCACTTGCCCACCAGGGTGAAGTCGAAATTCGTGAACCCGGTCAGATTGCCGCCGGGCCGCGACAGGCTGGTCACGAAGCCGGCTCCGATCGGATCCTGCAGCATCATGAACACGACCGGGACGGTTGTGGTCGCCCGCTGAAGCGCGGTCGCCCCGACGACGCCCTGCGCCAGGACGACATCGGGCCTTTGCGCCAGGATCTCGTTCGTCTGCCGGCGCAGCGTCTCGGCGTCGCCGTTCCCATAGCGGAGATCGACGGCGAGGTTCTGGCCCCAGATCCATCCGGCCCGTTGCAGGGTTTCCCTCAGCGTTTCGACGATCACCGGACTGTCCGGATGAGTCTCACCGTAGACGAGGAGGATCCCCAACCGGCGTTGGCCCCCGGATTGGGCGAGGCCCGATCCCGGCCACGCCGCCGCGCCGCCCAGACCCAGGAGCACGTCGCGTCGTCTCATGCCGGCATCCCCGCCGGCACCGGCTCGCGGGCGCGCGCCGCCGCGCCTTCAGCGGATCTCGATGCGTGTCCCATTCGATCCGTTGAGCAGGCGTTTGAGGTGGTAGGCGGCCACGCCGTCGTCGGGGCGCAGACCGACCAGGGCCGCGAAGGACGGGAGCGCCGCGGCCTCGCCGGCTTCCAGCTTGGCGAAGGCCTCCTGATAGCGGGTCAACGAGGCCGCATCGTAGACGGCTTCGGTCAGCGGCTCGAAGGCGCGCAAAGCCTCCTGCTTGCCGCGCAGGAGCAGGTCGCCGAGCGGCCGGCCCCGGAACTGGCCGGCGCGGATCACCACGCTCTCGCTCACGCAGATCCGGGTCCCGAACGCCTTGTTGGCGTTCTCGAGGCGGGCCGCCGTGTTGATGGTGTCGCCGTAGGCCGTGTAGTCGAAATAGCGGCCGCCGCCGAAATTCCCCACGATCGCCGGCCCGGCATGCACGCCAATCCGTGTCATGCCGATCTCGATGCCCCGTTCGCGCCAGGGGACCCGGAACGCCTCTGCGGCCTCGTCGAGGGCCAGCGCGCAGGCAACCGCGCGGGCCGCGTGGTCCGGCTGATCGCCCGGCGCCCCGAACAGGACATGGATCGCGTCGCCGACGATCTTGGCGACGGTCCCCTCGTGGGCGAAGACGACGTCGGTCAACTCGGCGAAGTAGCCGTTGAGGATTTCGGCCAGCTGGGTCGGGTCGAGGCTCTCCACCAGGCTGGTAAAGCCCGCAATGTCGGTAAACAGCGACGCGACGTCCCGTCGGTGGCCGCCGAGTTCCAGGCCCGACGCATCCCCGGCGAGCTGCTCGGCGAGATTCGGCGAGAAGTAGCGCGCGAGCGACGCGTGCGCGCGCTCGGCGAGCGATTGCCGCCGCCGTCCCTCGCGCAGCGCCTCGACGTGCCGCAGCGTGCGCGCGATCGTGGTCTCCAGATCCACGAAGTCGATCGGCTTCGTCAAAAAGTCGAAGGCGCCCCGGTTCATCGCGGTGCGGATATTGGCCATGTCCCCATAGGCCGAGACGATGATGGTCGTCGGCCGATCGGCGAGTTCCTCAAGCTTGGCGAGCAGCGTCAGCCCGTCCATGCGCGGCATGTTGATGTCCGACACCACGAGGTCGATGTCGCGGTTCTCCGACAGGCTCTCCAGCGCCTCCTGCCCATCGTGCGCGAACAGGAACGTGACGAGACCCTGGCGGATCTGACGGCGGAACTTCTGGCTGATCAGCGCCTCGAGATCCGGCTCGTCGTCGACCACGAGGATCTTGGCGCAGGGCTGGCCCGGATTCATTCCGTCCCCGCGATCGTGGCGAGCCTTCGGTCGATCTCCGCCTTGAGCAGGGCGAAGTCGATGGGCTTGGTGATCAGCCCGACCGCGCCCGCGGCCTCGACGGCCTCGCGCGTCGCCGCGTCGCCATAGGCCGTGATCATGATCACCGGTACGTCGGGCCGGGCAGCCCGCACCAGCGGGAGGAGTTCCAGCCCGGTCATTCCCGGCATGTTGATGTCCGAGAACATCAGGATCAGGCTCGGGCCGTCCGAGGCCGCGATCCGGGACAGCGCCTCCGGTGCCGAATGCGCGAACGCCATCTCGAAGCGCCCGGCCTTCAGCTCGCGGCGGAACTGCTGGCGGAACAGGTCGGTCACGTCGGGTTCGTCATCGACGACGAGGATCAGGACGTTCATGGCTGGCTCTTGGGCTCGGCCGCAAAGGCGGGTGTGGGTGCCGTCGCCGGCGCAGCCGCCCCAGCCCCCTGGCGCGGCAGCACAATCGTGAATTCGGTGAAGGCGTCGGGCTCCGTGGCGACGTCGACGGTGCCGCCATGCTGCTTCACCACGATATCGTGGCTGAGGGACAAGCCCAGCCCGGTGCCCTCGCCGGCCGGCTTGGTGGTGAAGAACGGGTCGAACATCTTGGCCTTGACGCTCTCGGGGATCCCGGTGCCGTTGTCGCGCAGGCGGATCTCGACGCTGTCGCCGCGATCCCGGGTTGCGACCGACAGGGTCGGCGCATAGCCCGGAACGGCGCCCTCCGCCTTCTTCTCGGTGGCGTAGAAGCCGTTCGACATCAGGTTCAACAGGACACGGGTGATTTCCTGCGGGTAGAGGTCGGCGATGCCCGCCGCAGGGTCGTAATCGCGGGCGAGGGTCACGTTGAAGCCGGGCTTGGCCGCGCGGGCGCCGTGATAGGCCAAGTTCAGGCTCTCCTCCACGAGGGCGTTGATCTCGACCGGGCGGTGATCGCCGGAACCCGTGCGCGAGTGCAACAGCATGTTCTTGACGATCGAGTCGGCGCGCCGTCCATGCTGGACCACCTTATCAAGGTTGCCCTTCAGAAGTTCGGCGATTTCATCGACCTCGTCTCGGGTGTCCGGGTCGATTGCCGCGTGCTTGAGCACATCCCGAAGCTCGTCCACCAGCTCTTTCGAGAGCGAGGCGAAGTTGTTCACGAAGTTCAGGGGATTCTTGATCTCGTGGGCGATGCCCGCGGTGAGCTGCCCCAGCGAGGCGAGCTTCTCGGATTGCACGAGGCGACTCTGCGCCCTCTGAAGGTCGTCGAGGGACTGGTTCAGGTCGCGGGTCCGCTCTTCGACCTTGGCCTCAAGGGTCTCGTAGGATTCCTGGACGCGACGCGCCATGGAATTGAACCGGTGGGCAAGAGTCTCGATCTCGTCGCCGGTTCGGATCACGATGCGCTCGGACAGGTCACCGGCGCCGAAGCGCTCGGCCCCGTCCTCGAGCTGACGGATCGGGATCACCATGCGCCGGGCCAGGAAGGTTCCGGCCACGCCCGCCATGAGAACGCCCAACCCCATCAGCGAAATCGTCTGGATGATCGATTCGGTCAGGGGTTCCATCGCCTCGCTCAGGGACAGCTGCACGAACACGATCCAGTCGACCCGCGGGACGACGGCATGCGCGGCCAGCACGAGCCCGCCGCCAAGCCCGCTGGTGATCTCGTAATCCTTCGCGCCTGCCTTTCCGGACAGCGCCCCCGCAACCTCCGGCAGGCTGGACAGGTCGGTGTCGCGCAGGACGAGGCTGAGGTCCGGATGGGCGATCAGGCGCCCCGTCGCGGTCGTCACGAAGGCGTAGCCGTCCCTGCCATTGCGGATCGCGCTGACCACGTCCCAGATCAGCTTCAGATTGACTTCCGCAACGGTCACGCCCGGATCGCGCCCGGCATGGGCGACCGAAACGGTCATGTACGGCTCGGATCCGCGCCGAAAATAGACCGGCCCGAACCAAGTCTTGTCCTTGAGCGCCTGGGTGAAACGCGACGCGGTGGAGAAGTCCTTCCCGCTGGCGACGACGTCCGGCTCGAGGCGCGAGACCCGCAGCTGTTCCTTGCCGCTGGGATCGAGATAGGCGACCTCGGTGATGGCCGGGGCCTGCCGCAGCAGCCGGATGAAGTCGTAGCGCTGTTGCTCGAGGGGGACCCGCCGCCACTCCGCCCTTGTCGTCCAGCCGATCTGGCTCTCGATTTCCGAGAGGAAGGCCTCGACGCGTTCCGCGGCTCCGCGCGCCTTCTCGCGCTGGACCTCGATCGCCGTCCGCTTGGCATCCTCGAAGTTCAGAGACAGGTCGACGACGCCGTTGATAAGCAGCACGAGGGTCACGAGGCCGACGAAGGCCACCGCGAACTTTCCGGACAGCGGAAGCCGGAACCGCTTCGATGCGCCGTTCAGATCGGGAGCCGCGCCGAGCGCGCGAAGGCTCGTCATTCGACGATCTCGTCAGCCTGGGCGAGAAGCGCCGACGAGACATCCAGCCCCAGGCTGCGCGCGGTCTTCAGGTTCACCACGAGATCGAACTTCGTGGGGGCCTGAACCGGCAGGGTGGCGGGCGTGTCGCCGTGCAGGATACGATCGACATAGGCGGCCGCGCGGCGGACGGCCTCAACGGTGTCGGGACCGTACGACATCAGCCCGCCGCGGTTGGCGAAACGCCGGATGGCGAACACGGTCGGGATCCGGTGACCGGCCGCCAGCGCCACGATGCGGTCGCCGTTGGCTTCGCTGAAGGTGCCGGGCGCCACGATGAGCCCCGCATCGCCCTGCCGTGCGAGTTCCGCGATGACGGGCTCGATGTCGACGGTGCTCTGGACCATCGCGACGGCGGGTTCGATTCCAAGGGCGGCGGCCGCGCTCCTGAAGGGATCCGCGTAGAAGTTGCTGCCTCGTATCTCGCTGCTCGGGTTTGCCAGGAGCGTGACCCGCCGGAGAGTCGGAACCGCCTCCTTGAGGGCGGCCAGCCATTTGCCGCCGAGCGACGACTCGTACAGGGTGAAGCCCGTGATGTTCCCGCCCGGGCGCTGCAGGCTCGCAACGTAGCCGAAGCCGACGGGATCGGACGCCCCGACGAACACGATCGGGATCTTGCTGGTCAGTGCGGACACGGCCGTGAGCTGGGCGCTCAGATACGTGAAGATGACGTGCGGTTCTTTCGCGACCAGATCGGCTGCGAGCATGCGCGTGCGTTCGCGGTCGGCTCCGCCCCACTGATCCTCGACCCGCAGGGCGCCTTGACCGTGATCACGGAGGGCCGCGTGAAAGGCCGCCGATAGGGCGCGGCCTTCGGCATCGTCGGCCGCGAATGGCCAGAGCGCCGTCACGTGCGCCTGTTGCGCCTGCGCGCGCGCGCCGCGGGGCCACGCGGCCAGCGCCAAGGGCAATCCAGCGATAACGCTCCGCCGCCTCATCCGCACACCGCGCCAGCCCCACCAGCATCGGCCCGCGCCGCACGGGCTCGGACGCGCGGCCATGGGAGCCGCTCTGGCGATCGAGCGCGGACTTTAGTGCAAGCCCGGACCTCGCACCACGCGCAGGCCCAAGAGCGGTTATCAAAATGCCAGCCGCATGCCGCCCACGATGTTCCGCAGCGCACCCGCGAAGACTGATCCCGTGGTGGTCATCAGCGTCGCCGCGTTGTTCTGGAGACCGCTCGCGCCGCTGATCGTGTCGGCGCGATTCGGTGCCGAGGCGACATAGATCGTGTCGAAGACGTCGCGGACCTAGAGACAGACACTCAGCCGCTTCGCAGACCCGCCGGTCAGCTCGGTCGCGGAATGCACGTTGGGAGGGTCCAGGTCTTCGGTAGGGCTTCGAGGAAGTGAGGCTTCTCACCCGCGAGCTCAGGTCGGTCGACGGAGACGAAGCCGACGTCGTCGGCGCCCGCCTCCAGGCAAAGGGCGCGCAACCATTCCGGGTCCAAAGAGGCTGGCGCGCGAGGCGGTTCGCTCCCGTAAATTCGAACGTCGGGAGGGTGTTGGTCGAGCCGAGACATGTCGATCTCGTGAAGCCAATCCGCACACATCGAGGCGAGGCCACGCGAAGCGGTCGGTTATTTTATCCGATCAAGCGGCGCATCGAATATCCGCCGCCAACGGCGTCGGATGTCATGGGATCATTCGTGACGTGCATTGGCTCGGGAAGCATCAAAGCTTGGGTCAAGCTTGAGGATGGCCGAGAGAATGCCCGCCCGACCCTCGCGGATATTTCGAGCGAGGTTCGCGGCCCTTCCTGGGAACTCGGATCCGAGGATCGTCGCCAGAGAAGGACCCTGCGCGGGCTGCGCCGCCGCCGCAGAGAACCATGACAGGGCATTGTCCGTGTCGTCGTGCCAATGGAGAGCCTCGAAGCCGCTCCGCTTCAGGGCTTCCTGCGTGGCATCGGCACGCAACACGAAGCTCGTCGCGTCATCCAATGCCCAAGGTACGGGGTAATGCAGTTCGCCTTCGCGCATCACCACGTCATAGATGGCAAGGCGGCCGCCCGGCCGGAGCACGCGTCGCGCCTCCCCGTATAGCCGGTCGCGATCCGATATGTTCATCGCGACGTGCTGGAGGAACACGACGTCGAAAGCCTGATCCGGGACCGGAAGGTCGAGGGCACTTCCGAGCTTGAACGTGACGCGATCAGTCAAGCCGCATCGTTGTGCCAAGTAGGCGGCGGCCTCGACGAACTCCGGACTGAGGTCGACACCGACGACCTGGCACCCATACGTCGCCGCCAGGTAGCGGGCGGGACCGCCGAGGCCGGATCCCAGATCCAGAACCTCGGTCTGCCCATCGATGCCTGCAAGGCCAGCCAGTTCGGACGTGGCTGCGAGGCCGCGCGTGTGGAACTGGTCGAGCGGCGCAAGCTGGTCGACCGTGAGACGCTGCGCGCCGGGGGCTAGGTCCGCCAGCAACCCTATGATGCGCGCTGTCAGGTTGGAGGGGCTGTAGTGCTCCCTGACCGCCTCGATGAGCGCATCCATGACCTTCTCCCTTGACCATCGATCCAGCAGAGGTGCATATGCACCATACAAGGTGGACAGTTCAGACGTCGCAGCTTCGGATCGCTGCGGCGCCATCGGCGAGGGCCTTACCCGTCTACCAGCTCCTGGATCACGGCAAACTGGTGTATATGCACCTTGTGGTCAAGCGGTTCTTCCAGCTTTGCCGGCGATGCCAAATCATCGGCGAACGGCCATGGGCACGAATGCGACGATTATGGCCGGTGATGCCGCGGCGGACCGGCAGCGATCTGTGCGGCCGGTCGGATCGTGGCCGGTCAGGCTTTCGCCACGGCGCCGTACAGGAACACTTGGACACAGTGGCGAGCCCGCGCCGTGATCTCCTCATGGGACGGCAGTGCACGCTGTTTCATCATTGCCGCCCTCTGCGGCTCCATCGCCATCATCCCCCGAAGCATGCCCGCCGCCATGTCGGGATCTTCGATACTGAGGATTCCTCGCTCGCATTGCTGGCCGAGATAGGCGGCCAGAACCCGCTGCGTCGCCACGACCGCATCCGTGAAGAAGGTGGTCGCCAGGTCCGGGAAACGGTCGCTCTCGGCGATGACCAGCTTCTGGATCGCCACCGTGTCCGGCGACAGGGTGAGAAGGCCGTACTCCTCCATGATCCGACCCAACGCCGTGGCGACAGGCAGCGCGTCCAGTGCAGCAGGATCGACCGCCAGCATGAACCGCGAGATGCGGTCCGTCACCGAACTCTCGAAGAGGCCGGCCTTGTTCGGCACGAGACGGTAGAGCGTCTTCTTCGACACGCCGGCCGTTTGGGCGACGTCGTCCATGCTGGTGCCGGCAAAACCGTTCGCCATGAAGGCCTGCCGCGCCGCCTCGGCGATGAGGCGGCAGGTCTCGTCGTCCGTCCGGGTCGGCGGACGGCCGCGGGAGCGGCGGGCGGACGGGGCCTGAGGATCCATCAAATAAATCTCGGCGGTTCGATTGACTCCGCAGATTATAGGAACCATTTTGGAAACTAGCAAGTTTCCAAAATGCCGGGCCGATCCTGAGGCCGGCATCCGCCTCACCAGGAGCAGCGGTCATGTCGAAGCATCCGGACGCATTCACCGTCGAACGCCAAGTCTCGCCGGACGAGGCGCTCGCCTATCCGAAGCTGGTCGCCCAGGCCAACCAGCTGCACGCTCCCGGGAAGGCCCGGGGCGGTTTCCGCCGGATGCTCATGGTCGGCGCGAGCCTCGCCGCAATCGCCGGCGGTTCATACTACGGCTGGGACTACTGGACGGTCGGCCGCTTCAACGTCTCGACCGACGACGCCTACGTCCAGGCCGATAGCGTCACCGTCGCCCCTAAGGTCTCGGGCTACCTCGGCGCGGTGCTCGTCGGCGACAACGAAGCCGTGAGGGCCGGCCAGGTCCTGACCCGGATCGACGACCGCGACTACCGGGTCTCCGTGGATCAGGCGAAGGCCGACGTCCTGGCGGCACTGGCGACCATCGAGAGCAAGAAGGCCGCCATCGAGACGCAGCAGGCGGTCATCGAAGCCGCCAAGGCGACCGTAACCGTCAGCCAGGCCACGCAGGTCTTCGCCGAGCAGGAAAACAAGCGCTACGCCGACCTCGCCTCCACCGGCTACGGCTCCGTTCAGAACGCCCAGCAGGCGGCCTCCCGCATCGCCGCCTCCCGGGCGACGGTTCAGCGCGATGTCGCGGCGCTCGCTTCCGCGACCAAGCAGGTCGGCCAGCTCAAGGCCGAGCTCGCCCAGGCCGAGGCCGCCCTGGCGCGTGCCCGGGCCCTGGAGCACCAGGCGGAGCTCAACCTGTCCTACACGGAGGTCCGCGCCTCGGTGGACGGCGTCGTCGGCAACCGCACGCTTCGCGTCGGCCAGTACGTCAATGCCGGCACTCAACTCATGTCGGTGGTCCCGACCGCGGCCGTCTACGTCGTGGCGAACTACAAGGAGACGCAGCTCACCGATGTCCGCCCCGGCCAACGGGTCACGGTCGAGGTCGACATGTTCCCGGGTCGCACCTTCACCGGCCACGTCGACAGCCTGGCGCCGGCCAGCGGCCAGACCTTCGCCCTCCTGCCCCCGGACAACGCCACCGGCAACTTCACCAAGGTGGTGCAGCGCATACCGGTGAGGATCACGCTGGACCCGGCCAGCCTCCGCACGGGCGACCTGCGGCCCGGCATGTCGGTCGAGCCGGTGATCGACACCAAGGCGCAGGCTCAGGGCCGCCCGGCCGTCGCGCAGGCCGAGTGACGCATCGCCCCGAGGAGGGTTGTCCCATGCCGAACGTCCAGCAATCCGCCGCACCCCAGCCGGCCCGTGCGAGCACCCGCGAGTGGATCGCGGTCACGGCCAGCATGATCGGCGCCTTCATGGCGATCCTGAACATCCAGATCACCAACGCCTCGCTCCTCGACATCGAGGGCGGCATCGGCACCGGCGTGGACAACGGCGCCTGGATCTCGACCTCGTACTTGATCGGCGAGATCATCGTGATCCCCCTGACCGACTACCTCAGCAAGGTCTTCTCGTTTCGCCGCTACATCCTGGTGAACAGCATCCTGTTCCCGCTGTTCTCCATCGCCTGCGCCTTCACCCACGACCTGGGTTCGATGATCGCGATGCGGGGTCTGCAGGGCTTCGCGGGCGGCATCCTGATTCCCATGGCGTTCACCATGGTCCTGACCAAGCTGCCGAAGCCGCAGCAGCCCATCGGGCTCGCGATCTTCGCCCTGGCCGTGACCTTCGCCCCGGCCATCGGCCCGACCATCGGCGGCTACCTGACCGAGAACTACGGCTGGCAGACCATCTTCTACGTCAATGCCGTCCCGAGCGCCGTGATGGTGGTGTCCCTCGCCCTCACGCTCGACCCCTCGCCGATGCGCCTCGCGCTCCTGAAGGAGGGCGACTGGGCCGGCGTCGTCACCATGGCCATCGGCCTGGCGGCCTTCCAGACGGTGCTGGAGGAGGGCAACAAGGACGACTGGTTCGCCTCGCCGTTCATCCTGCGGCTGGCCATCGTCGCCGCGTTGTTCCTGACGGCCTTCGTCGCCATCGAGCTGACGGTCGCGAAGCCGCTGATCAACCTGCGCCTCCTGAAGCAGCGCAACTTCGGCATCGGAGTCCTGGCGAACACGCTCGTCGGCTTCGCCCTGTTCGGCACCGTCTACATCCTGCCCCAGTACCTGGGACAGGTGCAGCGCTACAACGCCGAGCAGACCGGCAACGTCCTGGCCTGGACGGGCCTGCCGCAGCTTCTGCTCATCCCGCTCGTGCCGCTCATGATGAAGCGCTGGGACGCGCGGTACATCGCGTTCGTCGGCATCAGCGTCTTCGCGGCGAGCTGCTTCATGAACGTCACGCTTTCCTACGACAACGCGGGCGATCAGTTCTTCATCCCGAACGTCGTGCGGGCCATCGGGCAGGCGCTCGTCCTGACGCCGATCAGCGCCATCACCACCGGCGCCATCGCCCCGAGCGAGGCTGGCGCCGCATCCGGGCTGTCGAACATGATGCGCAACCTCGGCGGCGCCGTCGGTACGGCGACCCTGTCGACGGTGTTGACCAAGCGCGAGCAGTTTCATTCCAACATTATCGGGCAGTCGATCACCCTGACCCGGGACGAGGTCCGCGCCCGGCTCGAACAGATGACCGACTACTTCATGGCCCACGGCATCGCGGATCGCGCTGTCGCTACGGCGAAGGCCGTCGGCCAGCTTGGCGCCGTCGTGAAGCGGCAGGCCCTGGTCATGGGCTTCAGCGACACCTTCGCGGTGATCGGGGTCATCCTGTCCGTGGCTGCGGTCGCGGTCCTGCTGGCACGCAAATCCGGAGCGGGTGCGGGAGCGGCCGGCGCGCATTGAGACCGCTTCAGGACGACCCGACTCTGAAACCGATTCAGCCATGAACCCTCGAACGTAGGAACACGCATTGGACGCTTCCCCTCACGACGGGTCCCTGAAGTCGCGCAGGCGTGAGCCCATTGGACACCCCCGACTGACCCTGGCGACCTGCATCCTCGCGTCGAGCCTCGCCTTCGTCGACGGGTCGGTGGTGAATGTCGGCCTGCCCGCCCTCGGTCGGGATCTCGGTGGCGGCGCGGCCGGCCTGCAATGGGTGATCAACGGCTACCTCCTGCCGCTCACCGCATTGCTCCTCCTGGGCGGGGCGCTCGGCGACCGGATCGGGCGCCGCCGAACCCTGATCCTCGGGGCCCTCCTGTTCGCGGCCGCCTCGCTGGCCTGCGGCCTGGCACCGAACCTCGCGATCCTCGTCGCCGCCCGGCTCGGACAGGGCGTCGGAGCCGCGCTCCTCCTGCCGAATAGCCTGGCCATCCTCAGCGACACGTTCACCGGAGAGGCCCGAGGTCGCGCGGTGGGCACTTGGTCCGCCGCGGGTGCGGCGACAGCCGCCATCGGCCCGGTTTTCGGAGGCTGGCTGATCGACGGGATCGGCTGGCGGGCGATGTTCCTCGTCAACCTGCCATTGGCCTTCGGTGCCGCTTTCCTGGCCTGGCGTTACGTCGCGGCCGACCGCACCGCCGACGCCGGGCACCTCGATATCGGCGGGGCGATCCTCGCGACGTTCGGACTCGGAACAATGACCTGGGGCCTCATCGTCGGATCCGGACATCCGGGTTTCGACTGGCAGGCTCTGACGCTTCTCGGCATCGGCGCGGCGCTCCTCGTCGGCTTCGTCCTGTGGGAGCGACGCCAGGGCGACCGAGCCATGATGCCGCTCGCCCTGTTCAGCACGCGATCCTTCGCCGGCCTCACGCTGCTGACGCTCCTCCTCTACGGAGCGCTCGGAGCCATGCTCGTCCTGTTGCCCTACATCCTGATCGAGGCTTCGGGATATTCGAGCACGGCCGCAGGGGCGGCACTCCTCCCCTTGCCGCTGGTCATCGCGGTCGGCTCGCCGGTTCTCGGTGGTCTCGCCGGTCGCATCGGCTCCAGGCCCCTCCTGACAGCCGGTCCCCTCGTCGTCGCGGCCGGGTTCCTCCTGCTCCTGCGTATCGGCGAGCACACCGCGTACGTGTCGACGGTTCTGCCCGGCCTCGTCGTCGCGGCCCTCGGCATGGCCTGTGCCGTCGCACCGCTCACGACTGCCGTGCTCGGGTCCGTCGATGAGCGCCACAGCGGATCCGCGTCGGGGTTCAACAGCGCCGTCGCCCGAGCGGGCGGTCTCGTGGCCACGAGCCTCATCGGCGGCATCCTCGCCGCTCGTGGATCCGCGCTGGTCGATGCCTTCCACGGTGCTGTCGTCGCCACCGTCATGGCCTGCGTCGCCGCCAGTGGCGGGGGACTGATGCTGGAGCGCCGGAAGGGCTGAAGTCTGCCCGCGTGAGCGTATCGACCGCCGCTGGGAAATGCACGATGCCCCCGCCCGCATCCGATTGTGGGGAACGGCAGAAGAGACCCGGCCTTGACATCAAGGTGTATATGCACCAATTGAAGGTCATGACATCTCAGGGCTGTCAAGACACAGTGGAGGAGATCCTCGCGGAGATCGGGGGTACCTGCGTCCTCATGCGGACACGCCTGATCGCCCGCGTCGTGACGGCCATCCACGACGAGGCGCTTCAACCGTTCGGCGTCGGTGCCGCGCAGTTCGTTCTGTTGGTCGTCATCGGCAAATTGGGACCGTCGAGTCGGGCAGAGATCGGGCGTTATCACCGCCAGGACCGGTCGACCCTGTCCCGCAACCTCAAGGTCATCATGACCGCGGGATGGGTGGAAGAGGATCCGACCCGCGCACACGGCCGCGTCCGGCCACTCGTACTGACCGATGCGGGCAAGGCGCTCCTGATCCAGGCGACACCCGCATGGCGAGAGGCGCAAGCACAGGCGAAGAAGTTGCTCGGCCAAGCCGGCACGGTCGCCGTGATGGACATCGCCGACAACATCCTGAGCAAGCCGGAGGCCGTCTGAGTTTTACCCGAATTGTTGCATATGCACCAACCGATGAGGCAGAGCCGTGACCCGACTATCAGCCCACCCGGATGCCGACGCACCGGCGTTCAAGGAACACCGCATCAAACGCCCTTTGGGCGATGTCTACGCCCGCGACTATCCGGGCGATGGGCCGGCCTTCGTGCTCATGCACGGCTTCCCCGACAACCTGCATATCTACGACGACCTGGTCCCCCATTTGGTGGCCGCCGGGCGTCGGGTGGTGACCTTCGACTTCCTGGGCTTTGGGCAGTCGGAGAAGCCCGCAGGAGCGCAGTACAGCTTCCGGCAGCAACGCGGTGACCTCGAAGCGGTCGTCGATCAGCTCGGGTTGGAGCGGATCGTCCCGGTCGCGCACGACTCCTCAGGTGCCGCGGCGCTGAACTTCGCCCTCGCGCATCCCGAACGAACCGCCGCCCTCGTTATCCTCAACGCCGCCTTCGCCGCATCGCCGGCCGCGCGATGGCCCGAGCTGATCACCCTGTTCGCAACTCCAAGTCTCGCGGCGCTGTCGGGCGCCCTCATCCAGAGCCCGGAGCAGTTCGGATGGGTCGTGAACTTCCAGCGCGAGGCCTTCAAGCGGCACCTCGCGGACAAGCACAAGGCGCATTACGACGCCTTCCTCGGCCCGGTCATCGACAAAAACTTCCGCGTGGATGGCGCCGGACCGGCCTTCGTGCAGATGACGGCGCAGTTTTTCGACGAGATGGAGCGCAACGCGGCGCGCATCCCCGAGCTGGCCAAGCTCGACATCCCGGCGAAGGTCATCTGGGGTGAGAACGATCCTTACTTCAGCGCGGATCACGCGCGTGAGTACACCTCCTACTTCAGGAACGCTTCCCTCCGCCTCCTATCGGCCGGTCACTGGCTGCAGCTCGACGAGCCTGCCCTCGTGGCCGCGGAGATGCTGTCATGAACCGCCTCTTCGCTCGCCCGGTCGCTCGGGATCTCGCGGGTCGAGGCCTTGGGCTCCTCGCCCTGGCCACCCTGGCGGTCCTGCCTGGCACCGCCCACGCCCAGGGGGGGACCCCGCCGGAAACGGCGGCGTCGCGGGCTCCGGTGCCCGTGCCCACGACGAAGGTCCTCGCCATCGGCAGCTTCACCGCGAAGGCGACCCCCGCGGACTGGCAGAAGGTGCTGCCCGACGAGGTGCGCGCGACCGTGCTTCTCTACCTCGACGGCAAGATCGACCAGTGGTTCGTGAAGCAGGATCAGAGCGGCGTCGTGTTCCTCATGAACGTCACCGACGCCGGTGACGCCAAGGCACTCCTGGAAAAACTGCCCTTCGGCCCGGCTGGGCTGATGGAGTTCCAGCTCATCCCGCTCGGGCCGATCAGCCCCCTGCGGATGCTTCTGAACAATCCGGCCAAGTGAGCGACCGACCGGGTCCCTCGGACCGACAGGAGAGCAGTATGGACTTCGTCGAGACGCTCACGCAGCGCAACAAAGTCTTCGCCGAGCGGACGTTCGCCTCAGGCCTCAAGATGTTGCCGTCCGAGAGAACCATCATCGTCGGTTGCGTCGACCCCCGGGTCGATCCCGTGGATGTCTTCGACCTCGCGCCCGGTGAGGCCGTCGTGATCCGCAACGTCGCCGGCCGCGTCGACATGACGACGCTCCAGACGATGGCAATCCTCAGGAAGGTCGCCCAGGGCGCGGGCAAGGACATCGGCGAGGGCTGGAATCTGATCGTCCTCCACCACACCGACTGCGGCATCAACATCGGGTACCGACTCGTGCCCGACTTGATCGCGGAGTACCTGCGCGTTGACGAGGCCGCCCTCGAAGGCCTGGCCATCACGGATCCCTACAAGGCGGTGGCCGTGGACGTGGCCGCCGTGAAGGCCAACCTCCGGCTGCCCGCCGGCCTCGTCGTCACGGGTGTCGTCTACGACGTCGCGACCGGGCGCGTGGACACGGTCGTGCCACCGAGCCGGCTGCGCCCGGAAGCCGACGCCTGAGCTTCACACACACCACGACGCCCTCGTCCCTGCAGGGCGCGGTCACCGCTGTCGCGAAGGCCTCCCGGCAAACGAGGGGCGACGGATGGTTTCGGTCATGGACGCAGAAGGATGCCGACGATGTCACGCAAGGTCTTGATCGCGGGCGCCACCGGGGACACCGGCCGCGCCGCCGTGAGGTCGTCCATCGAACTCGGCCTCGCCGTCCGGGCGATGGTTCACAAGCGGGACGCCCGATCCGAGGCGCTGGAGAAGCTGGGCGCCGAGGTCGTCGTCGGCGACCTGCAGGAGATCGATACCGTCCGCGCCGCCATGGAGGGCGTCGACGCGGCTTACTTCGTCTGGCCGGTCGCCCCAGGCCTCCTGAGTGCCGCCGTCAATTTCGCCCAGGCCGCCAAGGAGGCGGGGGTCGGGACGATCGTCAACCTCTCGCAACGTTCCGCAGACCGCCACTCGAAGAGCGCGTCGTGCCGCGACACCTTCATCGCCGAACAGGTGTTCGACTGGTCCGGCGTCCCGGTGATCCACCTGCGGCCGACCTACTTCCTCGAATGGCTGCTCTATCCATGGCAGCTCCCGTACCTGAGGCAGGGCGTGCTGCGTATGCCGGCCGGCAAGGGGCGGCACTCACCGATCGCCGCCGACGACCAGGGTCGCGCCATCGCGGCCCTCTTGAAGGATCCCGCGGCCCACATCGGCAAAACCATCCCGCTCTCGGGTCCGGTCGAGATGGATCACGATCAGATGGCCGCCGAACTGTCCGAGGCGCTCGGACGCAAGATTGTCTTTCAAGACCTGCCGGTTGACGAATACTGCGCCTCGCTGGCAGCGATGGGCGTGCCTGCGTACATCGTCCAGCACTTCGCCGGCGCGATGGAAGAGTACCAACACGGAGCCATGTCCGGGGCGGACAACAATGTCGAGCTGCTGACGGGCAAGCGTTCGATGACGGTCGGCGAGTTCGCCCGTGCTCACGCTGACGTCTTGAACGAGGGCTAGAACAAGAAACGACCATACGGCGGCCCGTTCCTGACGACGTGCAAAAACTACGGCGCTGCAGGATTCCGCAGCGCCTGGCCGATGTCCGGCATGACATTGGCTTCCTTTGATATTCCCCGCGAAGGAGACGACCGGTGACCCTTTATCTTCTGGCGTTGCTCCTCGGCGTCATCGCGGGCCTTCGGGCGTTCACGGCTCCGGCGGTGGTGAGTTGGGCCGCGGCCCTGGGGTGGCTCAACCTGGACGGATCGTGGCTCGCCTTCCTGAGCTACCGGTTCACGCCCTACGTGTTCACGCTCCTGGCCCTGGGCGAGTTCGTCACGGACCAGTTGCCGAGCACTCCGAGCCGCAAGGTCCCGATGCAGTTCGCCCCCCGGCTGCTCAGCGGCGCCCTTAGCGGAGCGGCGATCGGCCTGCCATCCGGACAGCTCCTCGGGGGGCTCGTGGCGGGCATCGTCGGCGCCGTGATCGGGACCCTCGGGGGCGCCGCGGTGCGCGGACGCCTCGCGGCCTCCTTCGGCAAGGACCGCCCGGCCGCCTTCATCGAGGACGCGGTTGCCCTGCTCGCCGGGGCGCTCGTTCTCGGAGCACTGTGATGGGACGCCGGTTCGACGCCATCGTCATCGGTGCCGGCCAGGCCGGGCCGCCGCTCGCCGGGCGCCTCACCGCTGCCGGGCAGCGGGTCGCGGTGATCGAGCGCAAGTTATTCGGCGGCACCTGCGTGAACACCGGCTGCATGCCGACAAAGACCTTGGTGGCCAGCGCCTACGCCGCCCACCTCGCCCGCCGCGCCGCGGAATACGGCGTCGTGCTTCATGGAGGTGTGGGCATCGACGCGAAGGCGGTCGCCGCGCGCCAGCAGGGCGTTTCGGCTCGGGCGCGGGCCGGTGTCGAGAACTGGCTGCGCGGCATGGATGGCTGCACCATCTTCTCGGGGCACGCCCGGTTCTTGTCGGGCCATTCGGTATTGGTCGGCGGGGACGTGCTGGAGGCCGAGCGCATCTTCATCAACGTGGGCGGCCGCGCGCATGTGCCGGCCTTGCCCGGCATCGACGCGGTGCCGTTCATGACCAACACCGCGCTGCTGCAGCTCGACACCATCCCGGAGCACCTTGTGGTGGTCGGCGGCAGCTACATCGGGCTCGAATTCGCGCAAGCCTACCGCCGCTTCGGCAGCGAGGTCACCGTCGTGGAGATGGGCCCGCGGCTGATCGGCCGCGAGGACCCGGACGTCTCCGAGGCTGTCGCCGGCATCCTGCGAGACGAGGGCATCGCCCTGAGGCTGAACGCCGAGTGCATCCGCTTCGCGCCCCATGGCGACGGCGTCGCTGTCGGTGTGGACTGCACCGAGGGCGAGCCGGAAATCATCGGTACTCACGTGCTGCTGGCCGTGGGGCGACGCCCCAACACCGACGATCTCGGTTTGGACGCGGCCGGCATCGCCACGGATGGGCGCGGCTTCATCACCGTCGACGACGGCCTTCAGACCAGCGTGCCGGGCGTCTACGCGCTCGGCGATTGCAACGGGCGAGGCGCCTTCACCCACACCGCCTACAACGACTTCGAAATCGTGGCCGCCAACCTCCTCGACGGAGCGAGCCGACGCGTCAGCGACCGGATCCCCGGCTACGCCCTGTACACCGACCCGCCTCTCGGCCGCGTGGGAATGAGCGAGGCGGAGGTGCGCCAGAGCGGCCGACCGGCGCTGATGGGCACCCGTCCCATGACCAGGGTGGGTCGGGCCGTGGAGAAGGGCGAGACAAAGGGATTCATGAAGGTGCTGGTGGATGCCGAGAGCCGCGCGATCCTGGGCGCGGCGATCCTAGGCACCGGCGGTGACGAGGCGATCCACGGCATCCTCGACATGATGAACGTGGGCGCGACCGCGCCGACCCTGCAATGGGCGGTCCCGATCCATCCCACCGTGTCCGAACTGATTCCGACCGTGCTCGGAGATCTCAAGCCACTGTTGTCGAGTGGTGGCTCATCGAACGGATCGACCGAAAGCCCGTGATGGATGGTTCGGTGGCCGCGATGCGGCCAACCCGACAGGTGAGCCTGGACTTGGCAGCGATCCGACATGCCTGACGCCCCTCCGCACGTCGAAGAGCGGGATGCGCTGTTCTCCGAGATCATCCGGCAGAACAATCGCGCTGACCCGTACCCGCTCTACGCGCGGTTGAGGGAGACCCCGGTCTCGCGACAGCGCGATGGCAGCTACGTCGTGAGCGCACACGCGGCGATCCGAAGCCTGATCTTCGACCCGCGTCTCAGCTCCGAGGACCTGCCGCCGTCGAGACGTCCTCACACCGGTAACCCGCTGAGAGACTGGTTCCTCAACCCGATCAAGAACCGGATCGTCACCGCGCATCGCCCGCTGATCTTCCGCGATCCGCCCGACCACGACACTTTGAGACGCTTCGTGATGCGCCAGTTCATGGTGGGGCGGGTGAACGCGCTGCGTGAAGGCATCGTCCGCGAGGTGGATAGGCTCATCGACGCATGGCGTGGCCGCGATAGGATCTGCCTCGTGGATGACTTCTCCTATCCGCTCCCGGTCACGGTGATCTGCGCGCTTCTCGGCGTGCCGGAGGCGGACGAGCCGCGGTTCCAGGCCTGGGCGACGCAACTCGCCACCGCCATAGAGCCGGACGCTCGCCACGATGAGGCGGGTCGACACAGGACGGTGGCGGCCTTCGATGAGATCTCCGCCTACATGCGCGACCTGATTCGAGAGAAGCGGCGGCGCCCGGTCGACGACATGCTGAGCGGCCTTGCCGCCCCGGCCTCCGCCGGAGGCAAGCGCATGGGCGACTTCGACCTGATCGCCACCGCCGTCCTGTTGCTGGTGGCTGGCCACGAGACCACGGTGAATCTCATCACCAACGGGATGCTTCAGCTCCTGCGTCACCCCAACGAGTTGGAGCGGCTCCGCTCCGATCCCGAGCGGTCGCCGCGGCTGATCGAGGAATTGCTGCGCTTTGATCCGCCGGTGCACTTCCGGACCCGCAAGGCGCTGGCGGCTATCGAGATCGCCGGCGAGACGATCCCGAAAGGCGCGCCTGTGATCCTGGTCTTCGCCGCTGGCAACCGCGACCCCGCGCGCTTTGCCGAGCCCGACCGCTTCGACCCCGACCGAGAGGATAACCAGCACTTCGGCTTCGGTGGCGGCCTGCATTACTGCGTTGGTGCGCCCCTCGCGCGGATCGAGGCCGAGATCGCCCTCGTCGCACTGAGCCGCAGGCTCGTATCGCCGCGCCTCTTGCAGGATCCGCCGCCCTACCGTCCCGGTGCCTCACTGCGCGGTCCCCGACAGCTCGGAATTGCCATCGACGGAATCCGATGAGGCGTACCGCTCCGCTTTCGTGAGCGGTCCGGAGAAATGACGATTGGATGGAAGCTGTCGGCCACAGACCTCTGGGCAGAGCGTCCGCTTCGCCGGCTCTGGTATCCGTCACCGGCCGTTCAGCGATCGGCCAGAATACGCCACGACGGATTGCGGTCGCGTGCGCGGCCGGACGTTTGACGACGATCGATCCAAGAGAGCGGGGGCGACGGAGTCCCGGGAAGGCGGAGGCGTAACCGGCACCGGCTCACCCACAGGACAGTAGAGAGACGGTCGAGCCGCGTGCCCCAGGTCCTGGGGAGAGTGCGATCCATGGTTTGGAGTTCGCGCTCGACTCGGACTGCGCTGAGGCGACCCACGTCCCGCACCGACCGGAACGGGGTCGCCCCGACGGAAACGCGGATGCAGGCGTTGCATCCGGGCACAAGAAGCATCACACACGCGACAGATCCTCGGACCGTTCGGTGCGCAGCCCTTGAGTGAGGTGCGCCGAAGAGTCGGCAGTTCGGCGCCGTCCGTGATCATCCAGACAATAGGAACACGTGATGAAGACGCGCGCCGCGGTCGCGTGGGAGGCTAAGAAGCCTCTCACGATCGAGACCATCGATATCGAGGGCCCCAAGGCCGGCGAGGTTCTCGTCGAGTTGATGGCCACCGGCATCTGCCACACCGATGCCTACACGCTCTCGGGCCTCGATTCCGAGGGCAAGTTCCCGGCGATCCTCGGCCATGAGGGCGCCGGCATCGTTCGCGAGGTCGGCGCCGGCGTCACCACGCTGAAGCCCGGCGACCACGTCATTCCGCTCTACACGCCGGAATGCCGCAACTGTAAGTCTTGCCTGTCCCAGCGCACCAACCTGTGCACCGCGATCCGCGCGACCCAGGGCCAGGGCGTGATGCCGGACGGCACGAGCCGCTTCTCCTGCGTCTCCACCGGCGGCAGCCCCTCCGGATCGAACACCGTGTTCCACTACATGGGCTGCTCGACCTTCTCGAACTTCACGGTCCTGCCCGCCATCGCGCTGGCCAAGATCCGCGAAGACGCCCCCTTCGACAAGATCTGCTACATCGGCTGCGGGGTGACCACCGGCATCGGCGCGGTGATCTACACCGCCAAGGTCTGGCCCGGCGCCAACGTGGTGGTCTTTGGTCTCGGCGGCATCGGCCTCAACGTCCTCCAGGCCGCCCGGATGGTCGGTGCCGACAAGATCATCGGCGTCGACATCAACCCGGAGAAGCAGGCCATGGCCCGCAAGTTCGGCATGACCCACTTCATCAACCCGAACGAGGTCGGCACCGACAAGGTGGTCCAGGCCATCGTCGATCTCACCGGCGGGGGTGCGGACTTCTCCTTCGACTGCACCGGCAACGTCCACGTGATGCGCCAAGCGCTCGAGTGCTGCCATCGCGGCTGGGGCGAGTCGATCGTCATCGGCGTGGCCGAGGCCGGCCGCGAGATCTCGACCCGTCCGTTCCAGCTGGTCACCGGTCGGGTCTGGAAGGGCTCGGCCTTCGGCGGCGCCCGCGGCCGCACGGACGTGCCGAAGATCGTCGACTGGTACATGGAGGGCAAGATCAACATCGATGATCTGATCACCCACACCATGCCGCTGGAAGAGATCAACCACGGCTTCGACCTCATGCACGAGGGCAAGTCGATCCGATCCGTGGTCGTCTACTGACACTCGACAACCCTTCCCCGTGCGGGGAGGGGCCAGGGATGGGGGTTGGTCGGGAGACCCTCGGCCGGCTGAGGCTGGCCGAGCCACCCCCACCGTCAACTCCTCTCCGCAGGGGGAGGAGAGCCGCGACTTTCTGAAGACGATCGTCTCAGCCCACGCACAGGAGATCACAGCCGATGGAAACCATCTCGAAGGCCCGCGCCCATGGCGGCACGCAGGGCGTCTACAAGCACGATGCGCAGACCACCGGATGTCCGATGACCTTCGCGGTGTTCGTGCCGCCCCAGGCCGAGAACGGCCCCGTGCCGGTGTTGTGGTACCTGTCCGGTCTCACCTGCACGCACGCCAACGTCATGGACAAGGGCGAGTACCGCGCGGCCGCCGCCGCGCACGGCGTGATCATCGTGGCCCCCGATACCAGCCCGCGCGGCCCCGGCATCCCGGACGAAGAGGGCAATTGGCAGTTCGGCTCCGGCGCCGGCTTCTACCTGGATGCTACGCAGGCGCCCTATGACAAGAACTACCGGATGTGGAGCTACATCACGGAAGAACTGCCGGCGCTCATCGCCAAGGAATTCCCCGCCGACATGACCCGTCAGGGCATCTTCGGCCATTCCATGGGCGGCCACGGGGCGCTCACCGTCGCGCTAACCTACCCGGAGCGCTTCAAGTCCTGCTCCGCCTTCGCGCCGATCGCCCAGCCCTCCACGGCCGGCTGGTCGAAGCCTGCCTTCGAGAAGTACCTCGGTTCGGATCCGGCCGCCTGGCGCGCTCACGACGCCACCGCGCTGATCGAGGACGGCAAGCGCTTCCCCGAATTCCTGGTGGATCAGGGCACCGCCGACAGCTTCCTGCAGGACGGCCTGCGCCCCTGGCTGCTGGAGGAGGCCTGCAAGAAGGCCGGCATCGCGTTGACCCTCAACATGCGCGAAGGCTACGACCATTCCTACTTCTTCATCTCGACCTTCATGGCCGACCATATCGCCTGGGCCGCCGCTCGCATGAAGTAAAATTGTCAGCACCCTCAGCGCAGTCGGGGACCAATTCCTCCCGACATCGGGTGCGCGATGCCGTCCAGGGCGCCTGCGGGTGGGGAGTGATCCGACCGCGTTTGGGAAACCCCAGGCGACTCTCAGTATACCTCAGATTGCGCGGTCGGGGCTCGTCCGCGTTTCCAGTGCGCTCTCACCGAAGCGGACATTCTCCTTCCGGCCAGTTTGCGTCATGCCGAATTGCCAATGGGCGCAAAACCGGCTGTTCGGCTTGGCGCCTTTCCCGGTCATTCCGTCAAACTTCGCGGACGCTCAGACGCAGACATCGCGAACGTGTTTCCGGATGGATTCCGATCAGATTTTCGCTTCTGAGATGGCCTTTCCGATAGGACCAATATACGTGCTTGACCCGACTCGTTCATCGGCCTGAGCTGCCTGCGAAAGGGACGCCCCATGTCTCAACAGCGCACTCGCGTCATTGAAGTCGATTGTCAAAAGCCATTTTTCCTGACCCGTGTCGGCTCGACATTGCCTGCCGGCGACTATCAAGTCACGCACATTAAATTTCAGATGCGTCCTGGCATTGGCTGATCAACACTTAGCTGTAAAATCAAAATTCCACCCCGTGTTTTGAGCCCTCGCGATCTCGGCGCAGTGGCTGATATTGACCCAGTTCGTTTACTTGAAGCTTACGACGAAGATAAAAAACCATAAGTGCGAGCTAGTATGCCGCGCCTGTAAAAGACCCGGCGCGAGGCCGATCTAGAACGGAACGTTGTCGTCTATACCATAGTTTCCGCGTGCGGGTGATGCCCGACGCTCCGCAGGAGGCGGAGGGGGAGGCCGTGGAGACGAGGGCGGCGGTAGTTCGTCGTCCAAATCTTCTTGCCGGATTTCGGCGCTACGCTCCGCTTGTTTGGGAGCGCGCTGTTCTGCGTCGTCCTGATCCACTTCCTCTTCCTCCTCCTCGGGCGCTTCCGCATCGTCTGGCTGGCGTAGGGTCCAGCCCGCCCGGCCGTTCGCTTTGAAGATCCCGGAATTCGAAAGCATGGCGTGCCGCCCTTTCGGTCCGTGGCAGTCTTGTTCTCCTCTTTGCCGCCGACGTAGGTCTCGTCCGCCTCGACAGTGCCTTTGAGCGGCGCGTTGAACGATTTGGTGCGCGCAGCGTGCCGCAGGCGGTGCAAGACGAGCCACGCAGATTTCTGAGCAATCTTAAGGTCTTTGGCGAGCGTCGTGCTGGCAATGCCCTTCGGATGGTTCGTAATGAGCCAAATCGCCATAAATCACTTGCGCAGCGGCAGTTTGGTATCCTCGAAGATTGTGCCTAACTTGATCGAAGAACGCCTGCGGCAGTCGCCACACTTGAACGTCTTACGATCCGAGAACGAATAGATGCGATTGCCCTGGCAGTGGGGCAGAACTCACCGTCGCGCCAGCGGATCGCACGGAAGTGGTCAACGGACGTCTGCTCGTCGGGGAACGCCGCCATCAGGTCGAACAGGCTGTCGAACTTTGCGAACACGAGCGGCCTCCGTCGATGTGGAAAACCTACTCCCTCGCGGCGGCCCCTCTCCCTGGAACGCAGCCTGGGTGAGACCTTCGTTTAGCGCCGGCCTGAAGGTTATGCCCTGACGTCTGCGAGGCGCGCTCCGAACCGGTCTTAATTGGATTCGACGAGGCGGATGCGAATCTTCCCGGAGCGGCGTGGGTGACGCGGCATATCCCACGCGTGCACCTAGCCTTCCGGGCGCATGACCAATTCGCGCGATCCATCGCCGCCCGGTCTGGTGTTGGGCGTGCGCTCCTTCCCCATTACATCCGTCACAGCGACCCGCACTTAAGATTTATCAATCTCCGTCCCGTGCCGCCGAGCAAGGACGTCTTCCTGCTGATCCCACATGACAGTAACCGACTTGGATCATTAAGCGAATGTCTGCTCCTCGGGCGCCGCTTCTTGGAAGATGACGGGCAGTTTTCGGCCATGTCCTGCCTGCGCTGGTAGCCCTCTCAGCGCATCCGGTAAGTGGATTTGCGATCATCCGCTTTGCAGCAAAATCTGATCAAACTAGTATTTTGCAATAGCCTTCATGGGCTCTGGGAGCCTTGGTGATCACTCATCAACGACTGCGCATCCGTGATGTTGTCCATGACGAGCTGATTCAAGGCACAAATGAACGAAGACAGTCGGTAGCCGTCGTGGCGCGAGAGCGCGTTGTCGAAAGCCCGGACATTCCAGAAAGGGTCGTTGGGCCGAGTGATCGGCGCAATGCCTGTCAACTGAAGGCCGTGCAGGAAGCGTGCGGCCGGCCCGCTCTCGCCGAAGCTGCCAGGCACGAGGTCGGCGCTGTCCCAGAAGTTGCCGCGTCGGGCTGCGCGCGCCACTCGGGCTCGCGTCAGCCAGTGGTCGGAGCGCGGGCAGTCAAGGGTGTCGTCAGCGAGGGTAGCATAGGGGTGGTGCCGCTCAAGCCCAGATGCATCAAGACCGAGCAGTTCGTGGGTCGTGCCGAAGGGCGCAGCCGAAGGCTGGGCATCGGCGAGCACGCCGGCCGCTGGCCGCGGCGGATCGAGATTGCCGATGGTGTGTGAATCCTCGCGCGCGGTGTTTTGAAACGGGAAGGTTGCGGCAAGCAGCGATAGGGTGCGTAGCGGCAGGGTCAGCAATTCGGCTCCGAGATCGACGGGCGCCGGCGCGCTACAACTTTCGCCGCGAGGCTGGCGGCCCTCGAACCTTGCTGCCACTCGGTCGAGAAAGCCCGCCGCCGGGCGGAAATCGAATTTGAAGGTCGGGAATAAATCGTGGGTCGCCCAATCATAGTCGACGCCCGCATCGAACATGTGGTCAGTCGCCGAGAGCCGGCTCCGGATTTTCCGGCGGGCAGCGGCATAGGCATCGTCGACATCGAGACCGATCCACGCACAGTCACCAGGCCGCAAGCCGCCCGCTGGGAATGCCAGGGCCGCGGTCACCGACATCAGGACTGGCCGCTGGTCGGTGGGGAAGTAACCGTCGTCGCGCTCGACCTCTGCAGCCGGCGTGTTGGCGTCGGCATGGTCGGCCAACTTCATCCAGACTTCGCGCTGGATAGACGTCCACTTGCTCGCTTCGGACGCAGGATTGATCAGGACCACGAGATCGCCGAGGATCGGCGGTAGCGTTTCTCCAAATCGATGGCGCCGCACCGCCTTGATCACGTCATCCTTGAGCCCGCTCGCCAGCATGTTGCCGCCAAGGCTGTGCCCGGCGACAATCAACTTGTTGTGCGTGCCCGGCGCGCTGAGCGTCGTCTCAAGTGTGCGTAAGGCTGAGATCGCCGCAGGCGCGATGGCTTCGCTCACCGGCTTCCGATCGAACAAGGTGGCGCCCGCCGAGAGATTTCCGAAAAAGCCACCGATCGTATCGCCGAACCAGCGCCGGAGACCGCGCTCGTCGACCCGTGCTCCACGCCAGCCGATATAGATCGCTGTGACATCCATATCGCAGACGCTTGGATCGCTCGGGCAGCGCTGTGAGAGAAATCGGGCGGCGTGGGCTGCGTAAAGGCGCAGATCCGCCACGTTCCGGTCGCCGATCCGCGCGTCGTGCCGCCAGCCGTGGACGAATGCGATCACGTAGTGCGAACCGGTCGAAAGATGCTTCTTCAGGGCGTCGAGCTGGGTGATGACGGGCTTGACCATCGTGGCCGGCATGCCCTTGGCCCGCATCTCGGTGTCCATGGCGTGGCGCAGCATCGCGCTGTCGATGGCGGAGTCGCTGGCCCCTTCGCGGGAAACCAGGGCGTAGGGTTCGCCATCCTCCTGAAATTCGATGAAGCCGAAATGGTAGGCGAGGTCCCGGCCGCCGGGCGCGCGAGCCGAGACGCGGTGGCGCTGCAGGGCGCAGCGCAGCCGCGTCGCCCAGCGGGAATCCCTGTCGATCGCCGCGTCCTCATCGTTGCTGACATCGACCCAGCCGTCACCGTCGATCGGCATCGTCGACCGCAAGGTCTCACGGCCGGTATCGGCAAGGATCGTCCAGCCGTTCGCCAGCCCATCGCGGCATTCGGCAAGGCCTGGGTCCAGATTGCGGTAGGCGTGCGCCTTGTCGGTCGAGAGGACCACGTAGTTCAGGAAGAGGATGCTGAAAGCCGCGAGGAAGAACGCACCGGCGATCCGGCCGGCGGTACGTAACGCGTATGAGACTCCACGAACGAGCCCGAAGGCTGTCCGATGAACGACGCGCCGCTGCTCGCCCTGCGCCGTCATCCGTCCCTCGCTTTTCGCCCCGCCGCTTTTTCGTCCGCCAGCGGCTGCCCGTTACGAGGCGCGTGATGACGATCCACTGCCGGTAACTGCTCGGTCCAAACCTGCGAAATCCTATCGATCAAACCGGAAGGGATCTATCATGGTGCGCACGATTTTGCCGGCCGTCTATCTTCTCGCTGGCACAAGCATGGCCATGGCCTCCCTTTCAAGCCTCGTCGGCGCCTGGGGACACGACTTCGTCGTTACGCCGTTCGCGCCGATGGAGCTCTTCGTCGCGATGGCTACCGACAAAGCCACCGGCAAGCAGTTCAACATCATCAAGATGCCGGACGGCCACGTAATGGCGGTCGTGCCTCTCGACCAGATGGCGAAGATGCCGGAGATCGACGCGAAGAGTTTGATCCGATGATTTGAAAAATTACAGTGATCAAAAAATCCGCTAGATGCCTGGTCAAAAATATTCGGCGGAATGGCCCTTGCGACTGCCTCGGATCGATATGAACGCGTCCGATTTCCGGCAAAACTTCTCCAGACCGGAGGAACGGCCTACGGCCGGCATCTGCCGCCACGCATCGCTCGCCTGATCGTCTCAGGTGGGTGGTTTGCTGACGGTCCGCTTCCTGGAGGCCGAACTGCCGAAGCGGACGTTCACCCGACCGCCGCCCAGACACGCTTCTCCCACGGCTCAGGACGACGAACGGATGGCGGGCCGTCGCACCTCGAACTCACGCATACCCGGTCCCGAGCCCGTAACCTCCAGGATCCCCGCTTCTCCGAGAGCGAGGACGCGGGCGAACAGGAATTCACTGCCGGTACCCTGGCCCGGCGGGTCGACCTCGGTGTTCAGATGGTGGAGGGCGCGGCCGATCAGCTTGACGACTAACTCCCAGTCCGGTGTCGCGAGCTCCGTCAAGACGGGGTCGAAGTGCTCCAGCGGAGCCGACACCAATTGGCCGTCGCGCACGACGCGGAGCGGCGCATTCTCCCGCTGAAGCTGCGACCAAGCCTCCGAGGCCGCGGCGCTCTCCGCGGGTGCGACCGGACGGCGCCTCGCGGAGAGACCGGACGCGACAATCTCTTCGGGCCGCAGCAGGCCAAGGGACCAGATCGGCGAGACGCCGCCGACCGTCGAGATGCCGAGCCCCGTCGCGTCGACGATGTCGAAGGGCCGGCCAGCCATGCGCGATGTGAATGCAAGGAAGCTCGCGTGCTCGGCGGCATTGGACAGACAGACCCAGACGATTGGGTGAACGTCGGGGGCGGTTGCTTCTGTCCAGGGCGCCTCTGGTTCGTCCCAGTCGGACGCGTCGTCGTCGCGTAGGTTCTCCCGGGCCCACCTCCGGCGCGCGTCCGGATCCGATGGATCGATGGGGCCGACGCTCAAGCAATTTGGGAGTGCGATGACGCGTGCTTTGCAGCCTTGCAACCGTAGGGCATCACGGATCGCCTCCGCCCGACTGACCCCCCACACCACATGGACGGCTTCGGCCACACCGGACATTTGCGATCCTCCGTCGCTGCACGGCAATCGATGCAACGTATCGGGGTATCGTCGCGGGTCGACATGGCTACGATGTGACCTTCGAAGACCCTCGCGTAACGTTCTGTCACCGTGCTCTTGCGTGAGGTTTCAAGCCGCGGAGAGGAACCGTATTTGTCACCGGCATAGGTGGATTATCGCCGGTCCGCTTCCGCGCGATACGGGCACCCGAGCGGACATCTTCCCGACGCTCTAGCCCGTCCAAGGCGTGGAGTCAGGGTCAGGCCGTTGTTCCGCGGGTCGCTTCGCCGACGGAGCCGGTTGGGCAGGCGCAGCCGGCCAAGCCGCCATGGCTGGCCAGAACACTTCGGGCGCCGGCGGCTTGTAGCCGAGTGGTCCATGTGGGCATACCGTGTTGTCGTGTCGACGCCAGCTCCCGATTCTGATTTCTGTCTCCATGAGCGGTGAAGATCTCGCTTCCCAGGAGTTCGTCCCGCAGGCGCGCGTTGAAGCTTTCGACGGAGCCGTTTTCCCACGGAGAGCCCGGGGCGATGTGGGCGGTCTTTGCGCCAACTGCCGCTATCCGAGCCTGCACCGATTTGGCGATGAATTCGGGCCCGTTGTCTGAGTGAACGTGCCCCGGCACGCCACGCAGGATGAACAGGTCCGAGAGCACGTCGATCACGTCTGCTCCCTTCGGCTTGCGTGCGACACGGATCGCCCGACATGCGCGGGTGAACTCGTCGACGACGTTGAGCGTCCGGAACTTGCGTCTGTCATGCGTGCGCGCCTCGACGAAGGCGTAGGGCCACCCGTGAACGCGCCGCTCCGATTTGAGCCGGATGCACGAGCCATCCCCGTCCCACAGCCGGCTCTTTTACGGTTGGCGGCCCGGCACCTTAAGTCCCTCGCGCCGCCAGATCCGCTCGACCCGCCTGTCCTCGACGAACCAGCCGGCTGCCTTCGGCAGCGCGCCGATCTTCCGGTAGCCCTAGCGCCCATAGGAACGTGCCAGCTCCACGAGATCGGCGGTCAGCGCCGCCTCGTCATCTCTGCCCCGCCTCATCTGCACCTTGCGCTCACGCCTGGCCGTAAGCAGCACGTCCGCTTCAGAGCAGGGTCGCCAGAAAAACGGACGGCCTCCTACCGACCCAACCCGGCCGCCTGTGACGCCTCCGGCGCTTTCCGGAAGCAGCCATTCGTCAGCCCTCCGGCAACTTCGGCTCGGGAGTGGTGAGCTGTCATTCAGCCGCCGCCCGGAGGCCGACCGTCGGCTTCGCGCTCCATCACAGCCCTTCGGCTGACCGGACTGCCGGTTCCAAAGCGCGGGGTCGCCAAATGGTGCCTCGGCCTGAGCCGTGGTACGCCCAGGCTTCGCGAGCGACTAGCCGGCACGGTCAGCCTTCGCGCTTCGTCACGGAACACATGATGGGCACGGCCACCACGGGTCCCACTCTCGCCACCGCCCGGGCTGGCAGGACGCAGCGCCTGATCGCCGGCCTCGTCAGCCTCGCCTTCGGCGCGGTCACGCTCGCGCTGCTTCCGTTCGCAAGCCGGCCCATACCGCCGATGCCGGGCTTCGTGCCGGTCTATCAATCGGCCCTCGTCGTGGTCTACGGCCTGACCACCTACCTCTTCCTCACTCATTACCGCCGCACCCACTCGGGATCGCTGCTCGTGCTCGGGACCGGCAGCCTCTACGTGACGCTGGTCGTGCTCGTGCAGATGCTGTCGTTCCCGAACGTCCTCGCACAAGGACGCATCCTCGGCGACGGCCCGGACACCACGATCTGGCTCTGGACTTTCTGGCATCTCGGCCCCCCGCTCTTCGCGTTGCCCTACGCCATCATGGAAGGCGGCGAGCACGGTGGGTCGGTGCCATCGTCGCGCGCCGACCGGATAGGCCTGCTCGCCGTCGCAGGAACAGTGGCGGCCGCCGCGCTCACGGCCGTGGTGGTGACCCGCTACGTCCACCTCCTGCCGAAGAGCGTCGAGGGCGACGATTACTGGCTGCTGACGACCTCGGGCGTCGGCCCGGCCGTCGTCGCTCTGACGGTGCTGGCCCTGGCTGCGCTGTGCTGGACCACGCGCCTGCGCACCGTCCTGCAGCTCTGGCTGGCCGTCTCACTGCTCCTGCTCGTGTTCGACAACATGGTCACCCTCCCAGGCGCCGCCCGCGGCACGGTCGGGTGGTTCGCGGGCCGCCTAGAGGCGCTTGTTGCAGGGTTCATCCTGCTCGGCGTCTACCTGCGCGAGGTCGACTTCCTGTACGCCCGGGCCGAGGCGACGGCCCAGGAGCGCGAGGCGCGACGGGCGGAGTTGCAACTGGCGCGCGACAACCTGGCCTTGGCGCTCGAGGCGGCCGAGATGGGTGATTGGGAGCTCGACCTGCGCAGCGGTGCCTCGCGCCGCAACCCACGGCACGACGCAATCTTTGGCTACCGCGATCCGGTCGAGACCTGGGGCATCGAGACCTTCCTCAACCACGTCGTGCCGGAGGATCGCGGCATGGCCCGAGCTGCCTTGGAAGGGTCGACCGGCACTGAGCGCTTCGACCTGCACTGCCGAATTAAGCGGGCCGACGACGGTGCGATCCGCTGGATCGCGCTACGGGGCAAGGCTTACCTCGACGCAGCGGGCAGGGTGCGCACGATTGCCGGCATCGTCATGGACACGACGCAACAGCACGAGGCCGAGGAGCGCCTGAACCAGGCCCAGAAGATGGAGGCCATTGGCCAGCTCACGGGCGGGGTGGCGCACGACTTCAACAACCTGCTCACCATCATCGTGGGCAACCTCGACATGATCGTGCGCAAACCCGACAACGCGCAACGCGTGGAGCGCCTTGCGACCTCGGCGATGACCGCGGCGAAGCGCGGGGCCGAGGTCACGGAGAAGCTGCTCTCCTTCTCGCGCAGGCAGGTGCTGCGGCCAGAGACCGTCAACCCGAACCGCCTGCTCAAGGATTTCGAGGCTTTGCTCCAGCGGGCGGTGGGCGAAACCGTCGAGGTCCGTCTCAACCTCGACGCGAGCCTCGACCCGGTGCGGCTGGACCCGGGCCAGTTCGAGAGCGCGGTGCTCAACCTCGCGGTGAACGCGCGCGATGCGATGCCGGGTGGCGGAACACTGACGGTGAAGACCTGCAACGTACACCTTGACGCCGACGAGATCGTGGATCGGCCCGACCTGCGGCCTGGGGCCTTCGTGCTCGTGTCCGTCACGGACACGGGCAATGGTATGGATGCCGGCACGCTCGTCCGCGCGTTCGAGCCGTTCTTCACAACTAAGGACGTCGGAAAGGGCACTGGCCTCGGCCTGAGCCAGGTCTACGGCTTCGTGCGGCAAGCCGGCGGCCACGCTCAGATTAGGAGTGAGCTCGGGCGCGGCACATCCGTCGAGCTCTACCTACCGCGCTCGGCTGAGAAGGCGGTGGCAAGCCGACCGGACGGCGCGCTGCCGTTACGCCGCGCCGCCTCGGGCGAAGTGGTGCTGGTAGTCGAGGACGAGCCGGCTGTGCTGGAGATGGCCATCGAGAGCCTGGGCGAGCTCGGCTACCGGACGCTCACCGCGACGCACGCCGCGCAGGCCCTGGAACGACTGAGGGGTCCGGAGCGGATCGACATCCTGTTCTCCGACGTGGTTATGCCCGGCGGCATGAACGGGGTGCAGCTCTCCGTCGAGGCACGGCGTCTGCGGCCTGGCCTGCGTGTGCTCCTGACATCAGGCTACACGGGCACGGCTCTCGACGAGCAAGGGGTGCCGGCAGACCTGCCGCTCCTTAGCAAGCCTTACCAACGAGACGAGCTCGCGAACAAGCTACGGATCGTCCTAGGCTGACGATGGACCGCACGACGGACATGATCCGATCCTGGCGGACGGACCAATATCGGGACCGAAGCACGAGGAGTCGGGCAACGTCGACGGTTGCTGGATGAGCGCCGCCTCGCAGTCCGCTCCTATGGATCGCCATCCCAGAAGCGGACCGGCGGAACTCCACCCGTTCCGATCGTAGGCCCTCGTCAATCAGGCCACCCAGAAGCGTAGGGGTGGACGCCCCCTGACGGCATCGATGTGCCAGTGTGAAGGTGTTGCAACATCACTGCAGGAGGCGTCCATGGGTGAGGTTAGCACAGTCGGGATCGATCTGGCGAAATCAGTTTTCCAGGTTCACGGCGCGGATACGAGCGGCGCCGTCGTTTTCCGCAAGAAGCTGCGGCGCGATCAGGTGCTGACGTCCTTCTCGACACTTCCGCGTTGCGTGGTCGCTATGGAAGCATGCGCCAGCGCTCACTTACTGGGCCCGTGAGATAGCCTTGGCAGGCCACGAAACGCGGTTCATTCCACCAGCTTACGTGAAGCCGTTCGTGAAGCGGCAGAAGAACGACATGGCCGATGCTGAGGCGATCTGCGAGGCGGCGCAGCGGCCGACGATGCGGTTCGTTCAGGGTAAGAGTGCGCAGGCCCAGGCCTCCGCAGTGGTGTTCCGTACGCGCGACCTGCTCGTGCGTCAGCGGACCCAATTGATCAATGCACTGCGCGGGCACCTCACGGAGTTCGGGTACGTCGTTCGCCAAGGTGTCGGGCACGTCGGCAAGCTCGTGGCGATCGTCCGCGACCCGACATCCGACGTGCCGGCCGAGGCGAGGCGGGTCCTGGCCATCATTGCGGGCAGCTTGGAGGCGCTCCAGGCGCAGATCGCTCTTCTGGACCGCGAGATCGCCCAACGCGCGAAGGACGATGCCGTGGCCAAGCGGCTGATGACGATACCGGGTGTCGGCCCGGTGATCGCGACCGCACTCGTGGCTCTGGCACCGGCCGCCAGTACCTTCCGCCGCGGGCGCGACTTTGCGGCTTGGCTCGGTCTCGTCCCGCGGCAACACTTCAGCGGCGGCAAGGAGCGGCTCGGGCGAACGACCAAGATGGGCGAGCGCAGCTTGCGACGGTTGCTGATCCTGGGCGCGAGCTCTGCGACCAAGGTCGCGGCGCGTGATCCCGATAAAGCTGGGGCATGGTTGGCCGGCATACTGTCGCGCAAGCCGCGCATGCTGATCACCGTCGCCCTGGCGAACAAGATGGCGCGGATCGTCTGGGCCTTGATGGCCCATGGCGGCTCCTACAGAGCTCCGGCCACAGCGTGATCGCCACGGCCTGAGGCGTCAGGGAGGCAGGGAAGGTCAGTCGAGAGGTATGGCGCAACGGTCAGAAGACGGGGTTGGGAGAACCAGTGGATGTCAGGCGCCTCGAGCGCGCAAAAGCGATTTGGACCCGATCCGCGATCTTCATACAGGCCAGCAGCCGTGAGGATGGCTGCATCAACAGGCCGGACACACGGAAGCACCTGAACCTGCGCGCACAGATCTCTCAAACACCCCCTTGAATCCGATGGGGCGTCCACACACGGCTCCCGCTCGACCGACACGGGCCGGATCGACGTCACCTGGAAGGTCGTGGTCGGCGAGAGCGGCGCGAGGCGGCTCGCCCTGGAATGGCAGGAGAGCGGGGGCCCGCCGGTGCGGGAGACGGGCAAACGCGGCTTCGGCACGCGCCTGATCACGGGCGGGGTCAGCCGGGAACTCGGCGGCGAGGTCCGTCTTGAGTTCGCCCTCGACGGACTGCGCTGCAGCCTCGACGTGCCCCGCGACGAGCCGGACCGGTTCACCTCGTTCGCGGCCGCCACCGACGTGCGACCGGTCGGCAGGGCCTGAAGGCTTAACCCGGCCTTAACCGACCCGTTCAGCCTGCGGCAGCGGCACGTTGGCATGCTCCGGCCGTCGTCAACGGCGCCTACAGGCGCCAGGAGCTTTGCCATGCCCATCATGCCCTGGATTCATGACGCCCTCTATGTCGGCGGCTTCGCCGGCCTCGTCCTCGTGGCGCGGCAGGCGCTCGTAGCGCGCGATCTCAGGCTGTCCGGCCTGCCGGGCCTCGAACGCCTGCGGCGACCTTTCGGCCTCGGTGCCGTGACCCGTGAGCGGCCACGGTTCACCCCGGCGCGGACCAGCGGCAACACCGCTTTCGACGAATGGCGCGACGGCGAGATCCGCCGCATCGAGGCGCAGCGCCGCGACCTCGAAACGCGTCTCCAAGAGTTCGAGGGCTTCGTCGACAAGCTGAAGCGCGCCAAGGATCGCGCGACCTTCGAGCGCTTCGTGGCCGAACACCCTGGTGCAACGAGGACGGCGGTCGACATCGCCCGACCCGCCGGTCAGCCCGATCACCGCCCTGATTAGCGCCCGAAACCGGGCTCAGGCCGGGAAGGCGCGCATGAGGTCATCCGCGCCGTAAGGCTTGTTGACGACCGGTACCTGCGCGAGGTCCTCCGGGATGCGGAAGCCGTCGCCGTAGCCGGTGGCGAAGGCATACGGAATGCCGAGCTCGAAGAGCTTGCGCGCGACCGCGATGCTGGTCTCGGAGCCGAGGTTGACATCGAGCAGAGCGCGGGTCGGCGGCGCCGCATCGATCAGGCGGAGCGCCTCGCGCGTCGAGGAGGCCATGTCCACGTTGGTGGCGCCGAGCGAGACGAGCATTTCCTCCGCCTCCAGGGCGATGATCATGTTGTCCTCCACGACCAGCACGGCACCCGTGAGCCTGCGCGGAGCCTCGGCGGGGGCCGCCCGGACGGCCTTGGGCGCGGCGCGCGGGGCGTTTCGGACGAACGCCGGCGGGATCGTGAAGCGCGCCTCGACGCCGGCCACCTCGTACCGCACTTCCGCCTCGCCCTTGAGCTCGTACGGGATCGACCGCTCGATGATGGTCGTGCCGAAGCCGCGCCGGGTGGGCGCGCGCACCGCCGGACCGCCGGTCTCGCGCCAGCGGATGACGAGATGGTCGAGGGCGTCCCGCTCCCAGCGCACGTCGACCCGGCCGAGGCTGTCGCAGAGCGCGCCGTACTTGGCCGAGTTCGTCATCATCTCGTGCACGACCAGGGCGAGGGTCGAGAACGCCTGAGGCTCCAGCAGGACGTCCGCCCCGTCGAGGACGACCCGGCCGGCCTTGGGGCCGAGGTAGGCGCCGGCCTCAAGCATGATGAGGTCACGCAGGGAACCCGGACCCCAGTTGGACGAGGTGATCTGGTCGTGGGCCCGCGCGAGCGCCTGGATGCGGTCGCCGACCACGGTCGCGAAGGCGCTGTCCACGCCGTCCGCTGGCCGGCTCTGGGTCACCACCCCGCGGATCAGGTTCAGGATGTTGCGGACCCGGTGGTTGAGCTCGGCGATGAGGAGCTCCTGGCGCTCCTGGGCGACCTTGCGCTCCTTCTCGGCGGAATCGGTGAGGCGCAGGATCACCTCCAGAAGGGTGATGCGCAGGGCCTCGGCGGTCCGCATCTCCACCTCCGCCCAGGGCAGGGAGCGGCCGTGCACGGTCTCGCGCCATGCTTCGAAGCTCTTGCGCGGGGTCAGGCGGATGCCGTTCGGCCCCGGGGTCGCGGGCTTCACCGGGTTGCCAGCCCAGGTCACGGTCCGCGAGACCTCGCGCCGGAAGTAGACCAGGAAGTCCCGGGGCGTCCGCGACACCGGGATGGCGAGCATGCCCGCCGCCCGCTCGGTGAAGTCCCGGCCCGGTTCGTGGACGCGCCCGATCTCGTCGCTCGCGTAGGCCTTGCTCGCGGCCGTGCGGTTGAGGAAGCGCACCAGCCCGGCGAACTCCTCCGCGGTCGGAGTCGAGCCCTGCAGGGTGATCTCGCCGTTCACCCACAACCCGATGCCATCGCAGGGCAGGATGGCCGAGAGGTCGTCGAGGAAGTCGGAGAGGCTCTCCAGGTTGGTGCCGCCGGAGGCCAGGGCACCCAGCAGCCGGTTGTGCAGCTCGCGCGAGCGGACCTCGCGCTCGGCGTCGGCCTGCCGCTCGCGCGCCTCCAGCAGCCAGGAGAACATCTGCCCGAACAGCTCGGCGCCGGTCCGCCGTTCGAGGGAGATGTGGCGCGGCTCGGTGTGGTGGCAGGCGAACAGGCCCCACAGGCGACCGTTGCGCAGGATGGACACGGAGAGCGAGGCCGACACGCCCATGTTGCGCAGGTATTCGAGGTGGATCGGCGAGACCGTCCGGAGGGTCGACAAGGACAGGTCGAGGGGTTGCCCTGCCGGATCGCGCGGCGGCACCACGGCGGCGCCCGTCTCGTCGACGTCGGCGATGATGCGCAGCCAGTTGCGCTCGTAGAGGGCGCGGGCCTGCTTGGGGATATCCGACGCCGGGTAGTGCAGTCCGAGATATGGGTCGAGGCCGGACCGAACCGCCTCGGCGATGACCTCGCCCGAATGGTCCTCGGCGAAGCGGTAGACCATCACACGGTCGAAGCCGGTCAGCGCCCGCATCTGTCGCGCGGCTTCTCGACAGAGCGCGTCGAAGCCCTCTGTCTGCTGGAGGCGGGTGACCATGCCGCGCACGAGGTTGCCGGCGCTGAGGTGCTCGGTGGCGCCCGGCTCGGCCTCGAAGACGATGGTGTCCCCCGACAGATGCAAGGCAACGTCGAACGACTCGCCAGCGGGCAGGAGCCGGAGGCCGAACACCCGGTCCACGGCGTCCGGCCCGCGCAGGGTCTGGAGATGACCGCGCAGGACGTGGATGGCCTCGCTGTCGAGGACGGCATCGAGGGGCAGGCCGAGGAGCTCGTCGGCGGTTCTGCCCAGCCAGGTGGCGACGTTGTCTGAAGCGCGAGTGACGATCCAGTCCGGCGAGACGCCGATGAGGAAGCCGAACGCCTGCACCGCGCCCAGGATATGGATGGGCTCGCGGTCGCAGGAGGAGAGGTCGATCTCGGGCGTCGGCTGCGACGCTTTCAACTGGTCCATGGGCCCGCGATGCTGGTCGCAGGCGACGGTCCGGCTGCGAATCGGATATCGGCCTGACCGGCGAGCGCGGCAAGGTGGGCTGCTCC
Source organism: Methylobacterium sp. PvR107 (assembly GCF_017833295.1). Classification (NCBI taxonomy): domain Bacteria; kingdom Pseudomonadati; phylum Pseudomonadota; class Alphaproteobacteria; order Hyphomicrobiales; family Methylobacteriaceae; genus Methylobacterium; species Methylobacterium sp. PvR107. The sequence continues at coordinate 1,844,668 of NZ_JAFIBW010000001.1, read as the reverse complement.
CGTCGAAACAGCTTATGCCTGGGCTCACGACGGTCTCTGTCGAAGCCGTGGCCGTCACGTCGGTACTCCCCGGGGCGCGGAACCGCCCCGGGGCGAACGCTTCAGGCCTTGCCGGTGACCTTGTCGGCGACGTGCTTGGCGCCGTCCTTGACGTCACCCGTGGTCTTCTGGGTCTCGCCCTTAAGTTCTTGGGCCTTGCCTTCGGCCTTCAGTTTGTCGTTGTCCGTGACGTTGCCGATGCCCTGCTTCACGTTGCCGACGGCCTCGTTGGCGAGGCCTTTGATCTTGTCGGTGGTGCTGCTCATGGCGGTTCTCCTTCGCGGCCATGGCGGCCACGGGAACCAGCAACGGTCCCGGCCCGGGCCACGTTCCGTGCGCCGGGTCACGGTCGCGGGAGGGGTGGCCCCATGGCAGTGCCTGCACCCGGCCGCCGCCCTCGTGCGTTCAAGGCCCGCTTTCGAGGGCGGCATGTCCCGATGCTGCCGCCATGCCCCGGAGACACCGTGACAAGCTGGCGGAGATGCTCGGCGGGGCTGGCCAGTCCGCTCCCGCTCCTGCGGGCCAGGGTGCGGCGTCGGCTGGGTCGAGCGGCGAACTCGGCGAATCGCTGGGGGACAGGCGCGGCGAGGCGCCCGGCGGGTTCTTCAACAGCGGCCTCGGCGAGATGCTGGACCGCTTCCAGCAGGCAGGGCACGGGGCGACCGCGCAATCCTGCGTCGACCAGGGGTTGAAGCATGAAATCGCGCCGCGGCATCTTGAGCAGGCCATCGGCCCAGACGTCCTGGCGACCCTGACGCAGCGGACCGGGCTGTCCCAAGAGGGACTCCTCTCCCGGCTGTCGCGTGAACTTCCCCAGGCCGTCGACCGCTACAGCCGGACGGACGGATGCCGGCCTAGCCGATCCGAAGCGTGCGCTAGTGCTCAGACGCCGACGAAACCTAAGCAAAGCAACGCGATTTCTGAAGCGATCGCAGCATGCAAGCGCCTGCGCTCATGGTGCGTTCGTCGGCGTCTGTGCAATAGTAGAGCCGAACGCATGAGGGGCACGATGGTCAGTTTGGTAGGAAGGTTGCGCACGCTCAGCCTACTCGCGATCTCGGTCTGGGGTATCGCTACCGGCGTCCATGCGGCCGACGTCACCGTTCTCTGTTCGCAGGGACTCAAGACCGCCTTGGACGACCTCATCCCGCAATACGAGCGGGCGAGCGGCGACCATCTCATCGTCACCTACGACACCTCTGCGATCCTTAAGGCGCAGGTCGAGGCGGGCAAGCCGTTCGACGTCGTCGTTCTAACCCCGCCTCTGATCACAGCCCTTATCCAGCAGGGCAAAGTTGTAGACGGCACCGCGGCCACGCTCGCTCGCACGGGCGTTGGCCTTGCCGTCAAGAAGGGGGCAGCCCGACCCGACATCGGCTCTGCCGAGGCGCTCAAGCAGGCGCTCACCAGCGCAGGGTCGGTGGCCTACAGCACGTCTGGTGCGAGCGGGGCGGTCTTCGCCGCTGCTCTCCAGAAGCTCGGGATCGCGGACGCGGTGAAGGCCAAAGGAAAGGCTATCCCGAACGGCTTAACAGGTGACGTTGTCGCTCGGGGCGAGGCGGACCTTGCCGTGCAACTGATGCCTGAGTTGCTGTCGGTCTCAGGGGTGGACGTGGTCGGCCCCTTGCCTGCGGAAGTTCAGTCCTTCGTGGTGCTGGCTGGAGGGATCTCGGCCACCGCGAACAAGGCTCGGGCCGAGGCTTTTCTTTCGTTTCTAAAGGCGCCTGCCGCGGCAACGATCATCCGTGCCAAGGGTCTGGAACCCAGTTGATCAAGCAATTTCATTGCGGGCCTCCGAGGGGTAGACTTCGCAGAAAACCGTAGTGCGCCGAAAGACATGCCCATGGCGGTGCCTGCTTCGATGTATCCGCCGCTCGGAAGCGGTCGGGCAGGAAACTACCCAACCCGGCCGTTCAGCGGCGCCCGCCAACGCGGCCGATGCTGGCCGGAACCGGCCTGTCCGCTTCTCGGAAAAGGCAGGAGAAAAGCGGCTATTCTCACGGCATCGGCTGAACGGCAGAAAGCGATCTAGGTCGGCCGGCGGCACCGGCGTAAGCGAAGAGACCGAGAATTGGCTTCCCCACCTATGTGAAGGCGTCCAAATTCAGTCACCGTAGGGTCGCGCAATCCGGGCGGCATCCGTCCCCCCATGCCGTCTCGATCTCCTGATGGTACCGTTGAGACTTGGAGACGCCCGGGATTTTCGACCCGAAATCGACTTCGCCCCGCCACCGCCCGGTGCGCAGGGTGTCTTGTCGGAAGGGTGCCCGATCAGCCAACCCCGGCGGCACCTTCCCTAAGATCGCCAACGTGATGGGCCCCTGTTCTGTGTCGGCGCCTGCCCCTGCACTGCGGAAAGTGTACGCCGGGTAGCCGCCAAACGATCGTCCAACCTCTCGGACTTCAGGCCGGCGCTTCAAGGCACACTCTGCTCGATCATCCCACGCACGGTCGCCAGCATTCTCGCTTCGCAATAGGGTTTCCGCAGGAAGCATGCCCGGCTTGGCACATCCCCCGGCATGGGTTCGATCTTGCCAGACGTCATAATGATGCCGACACTGGGCCAGCGCCTGTCTACGCAAGCGGCCAACACGATCCCATCGAGACTATCTCCTAGATCAATGTCTGTGAGTACAACACGAATACCGCTCACCATTTCGAGTGCGAAAACAGCCTCGGCCACATTGCAGACATCAACGGTTTCAAATCCAGCAATTTTCAACGACTCAACCGTCGAATGTCTCTCGATGATTTCATCGTCGACAATCAAAACTGATGGCCTTCCACTATATGCGACACTATGCATAGGATACATTGCCCAAATACTCCTATCCGGGCCGTTCCCCGGCAAAGCAATACTGATGTCGCCGCGCTCGATCAAGCGACTTCCGGTTGTGGCAAGCTGTAGGTTGCGCCCAGCGGTGGTATTACGCACTGGCCAAGGTTGATAAGCCTCTGTGGATATTGATCTTATGTCCAAAATGTGATTTTTATATAGTAATGTATGTCACGAATAGAGATATCTAACTTGAGTTATTGATTCGAATGCAATATCGATTGCGCATAGCCCGGAGCCGGGCTCACGGAAGCGTCGACATCGCCTCCGAGACGATCGAGGCGCACGGCGTTAGCGAAGCAATCGTGGCCGCCAGCCGCGCCATGGATCTCTTCTTGGCGGACGTGCCGGGGGTTGGCGTCCTCACAGATGCTGTAGAGGGTGGCCTCGTGTGGTCATGCAGGTGGAACATGCCACCTCCGCCTGACTCCGACTTCCTCCGCTTCTGAACACGAACAGCTGGACCGTCAGCCGCGGGCCGTGACCGGAGCCCGACGGCACGAACAGGTCGTCGGCGCGACTTCCCGCCCTGTTACCGTATCGGCGTGCCAAGGCGCCGGGCCGATCAAAGGACCGCTCGCTCGACTCCCTCGACGTAGGTCCGGGACGCAATGTCATCGAGATGCTTTCGGGGACGGCCCAGTATGATGCGGATCGCGAGCTACGGCAGGGCGCCGATCATGCCCTTCGCCGCGGTCATCGTATTCTCGCAGGCGCGCTTGTCGCCGCCCCGGTCCTCGGCGGTCGCCCGGACGATCAGGGTTCGCGCGGCGGCGATGTGGTCGGCGGTCGAGACCGCTTAAGGATCGCTCGGGGAGCCGGCGCGGACGGTCGTCAGGCCCCGTGGCGAATCCGTTCGTAGCTCGTGGCGCTCCATCAGGCCGGAGACCTGAACGGCCCCGGCGCTGTCGAGGCGACGCTCGACGGTGCCGATCTGCTCGGCGCAGGACGATGCGAGGGCGGGAAGCGGAAGGGTCGCGAGAACGGCGGCGGCAACCAGGCGCATCATGGTGGTTCTCCGGAGGGATGGCAGCACCTCCGAACCGGCTCCACGAGCGAGCGCTGGGATGCCGTCCCTCACGCGGCGATGCGAGGCTAGCGTCAGTCAAACCGTGCCCGGCATCGAATGTTGCGCCGCAGCACGAAACGCGGGGCAGACCCGTGTCGACCGCTGCCATCGTCGCAACCCGTCGCCGCCGCCAAGCAGCCAGCGGCGATGGCCCGGTGTCCACACACTCGCAAGCGGCGCCTTGGACGATGGGCCAGCGTCCCGAAAGGCGAGCGGTCGGTCTCATCCGCAGAAATTCTTATTGGCCTTCGTGGGATCAAGCGACCCAACAGTCGGTTGTCATATGCGTAGCACTCGACCGTGGATGGTTTTTCCTACGGTTTTGAGCGCAATATTTTCCAGCGGGATCATCGAAATGAAGGCACTTACTTGGCAGGGCCGAGGCAAAATCTCGTGCGACACCGTGCCGGACCCGAAGATCGAGCATGGTCGTGACGCCATCATCAGGGTGACAGCCTGCGCGATCTGCGGCTCGGACCTCCACCTCATGGGCGGCTTCATGCCCACGATGGAGTGCGGCGACGTCCTCGGGCACGAGACCATGGGTGAGGTCATCGAGGTCGGTCGGGACAATCAGAAGCTCAAGATCGGCGACCGCATCGTCGTGCCCTTCACCATCTGCTGCGGCGAGTGCCGCCAGTGCAAGTGGGGCAACTGGAGCTGTTGCGAACGCACCAACCCGAACGGAGCGATGCAGGCCAAGGTCTTCGGTTATCCGCTCGCCGGACTGTTCGGCTTCTCGCATCTCACCGGCGGCATCCCGGGCGGCCAGGCCGAGTACCTGCGGGTGCCCTATGCCGACGTCGGCCCTATCGTCGTGCCCGAGGGTCTCACCGACGAGCAGGTCCTGTTCCTCAGCGACATCTTCCCGACCGCCTACCAGGCCGCCGAGCACTGCGACATCGGTCCCGCGGACACCGTGGCGATCTGGGGCTGCGGTCCGGTCGGCGTGCTCGCGGTCAAGTGCTGCCTGATGTTGGGCGCCAAGCGCGTCATTTCCATCGACAGCGTTCCCGAGCGCCTCGCGCTGGCCCGGGAGGCCGGCGCCGAGACCATCGATCTGTCCACGGAGAACGTGCAGGACACCCTCATGGAGATGACCCACGGGCTCGGTCCGGACTCGGTCATCGAGGCGGTCGGTATGGAGTCGCACGGGGCGGATACCACGCTACAGAAGGTCTCCTCGGCCATCATGGAGCACACCGTTAGCCTGGAGCGTCCGTTCGCCCTCAACCAGGCCATCCTGGCCTGCCGCCCCGGCGGCAACGTCTCGATGCCAGGCGTCTTCGCGGGCCCGGTCGGTCCCGTCGCCCTCGGCATCCTGATGAACAAGGGTCTGACCTTGAAGACCGGCCAGACCCACATGGTCCGCTACATGAAGCCCCTGATGGAGCGCATCCAGAACGGCGAGATCGACCCGTCCTTCATCATCAGTCATCGCTCCACGAACCTGGAGGATGGCCCGGCCCTGTACGACATGTTCCGGGACAAGAAAGACAGCTGCACGAAGGTGGTGTTCAAGCCGCACGGCTGAAACACGACCACGGGGCAGTGCACATGCGCCAGTCGTGCCCGGCCCCGAACGAACAAAACGAGCGGGAGGAGACCGGATGTCGGACTACGTTTTCGATGACAGCAACATTACTTGGCGGACGTTGGATTGGCTGCCACACATCGCGTTCTTCGTCTACAAGGTCGACGAGGACAACCGCATCGTCGACGTCGTGTTCAAGTTCGCGTCGAACCAGAAGGTGATGCTCCATCGGCACAAGTGCCCCTACGTGACGCTCGTGATGCAGGGAGAGCTCCGGTTCTACCGCGAGGACGGGACCCACACGGAGACACGACCTACCGGCAGCTTCGTCTCCGGGCCCGCGAACGGCGAACCGCACATGGAAGGCGGCGGCAACAAGGACGCCATCGTGTTCTTCAGCAACCGCAACGTCGAGGATGCCCTCTACGAGTTCCTGAACGACGCAGGCACTCCCGTCCAGGTCCTCGGCATCGCCGACTTCAAGGCGCAGCTCGCCGAGCAGGTTTCGTCCGGGACCTACACCAAGGTCGAGGGACGACACGCCTGATCGATGCCGCCACCGTTTCGGCCGGGCCCGCTTCAGACCCGGCGACGGGCGCCATGCGCCTCGAATAGGCAAAGGACAGCAGTCTCCCGAATGTCCACCGCTGCCCAACACAGACAAGAAAGCGACTTATGCCCACCGCAGTGATCTTCGATGTCGATGGCACCCTGATCGACTCGGTTCCGCAGCACGCCCGTGCCTGGCAGGATGCCTTCCGGGACTTCGGTCACGACATCCCGTTCGAGGACCTGCGGAGGCAGATCGGCAAGGGAGGGGACCTCCTGATGCCGGTATTCCTGTCGGAAGCTGAGATCGCCGAGAAAGGCGACGCTCTGGAGGAGCACCGTTCGGGGATCCTGAAGAAGCGCTACCTGCCGACCATCAAGGGCCTGCCGCAGGTCCGGGCACTCGTCGAACGCCTGCTGGCCGACGGCAAGCAACTCGCACTGGCTTCCTCCGCCAAGGGCGACGAGCTCAAGACCTACAAGAAGATCGCCGACATCGAGGAGCTCATCGCCATCGAGACGTCGTCGGACGACGCGGAGGAGAGCAAGCCGAACCCGGACATCTTCCAGGCCGCCCTGAAGCGCCTCGACGACATAGCAGCGCAGGACGCCGTCGTCGTCGGCGATACGCCTTACGATGCCGAGGCCGCCGGCAAGGCCGGCATCCGCACGATTGGGTTGCTCACGGGCGGGTGGACGGCCGAGGAGCTCATGCAGGCCGGCTGTATCGCGACCTACAAGGACCCGGCCGAACTTCTTGCCCAGTATGAAACCTCGCCACTGGTCGGGTCGCGGACCTGAACGCACAAGGGTGGGGCGTCAGACATGACCGATACGTTCCCGAGCGTCCCCGATGGCCCGCACCTGCGCACCATCGCCATGCCGCGCGACACGAACGCTGCTGGCGCCGTCTTCGGAGGCTGGACGGTCTCGCAGATGGATCTGGCTGGCGGCACCTTCGACGCCCAGCGAACCAATGGCCGCGTGGCGACCGTCCGCATCGACGCGATGCGCTTCTTCCGGCCGTTTGCCCTCGGTGACGAGGTGAGTTGCGACTGCACTCTGCAGGAAAGTGGTGAGACATCGTTGGGTGTCAGGATCGGAGCCTGGATCCGGGACCGTACCGGGAGCAATCCGGATAAGGTCACCGAAGGGGTCTTCACCTACGTGGCACTGGACGACGAGGGGAAGCCTCGTCGACGGACCGACGACCGAGCCAGCGAGACCTGAAGGCACTCACCGCCCTGACACGGTGGTCTCGTTCGAGAGATGTCGGTGCAGCGATACAGCCCCGTCGCCATGGTCGCGGGCACGTCGTTTCATTGAACAATCAATTCCGGAATCGTTTGAGTCGTTATGGAAACCTATGTCTTCGTCGCCGCCGGGTTCGGTGTCCTGGTGCTTCTGACGGCTTGGTTGCCGATGGTGCTCCGGGCGCTGCCTCTTTCGCTGCCCATCTGCTGCGTCGGCATCGGCGCGGCCTTGTCGACCATCCCGGTGGTCGCGGAAATCACACCCCATCCCGGCTCCCACGCCAAGCTGATCGAGCATGCCACCGAGGCCGTGGTCGTCATCTCGTTGATGGGAGCAGGCCTCAAGATCGACCGCCTGTTCGGATGGCGAACCTGGTCGGTGACGTGGCGGCTCCTCGGCATTGGCATGCCGCTGACGATCCTCGCCTTGACCGTGCTGGGATCGACCCTGCTTGGGCTTGGTCTCGCGTCGGCACTGCTCCTCGCGTCGTCCTTGGCTCCGACGGATCCGGTCTTGGCTTCCGACGTTCAGGTTGGTCATCCCGACGAGGACCATGAGGACGAGCCGCGATTCGCCCTGACCTCGGAGGCAGGGCTCAACGACGGCTTGGCCTTTCCCTTCGTGAACCTCGCCATTGGCCTCGCCGGTGGCGGTCTTGCCGGATTGTCGTGGTCGCATTGGCTTGCGATCGACGTGCTCTGGAAGATCGCCGTGGGGGCCGTTTTCGGCGCGGCGGTCGGCCAAGCGTTGGGATGGCTGATGTTTCACCTGCCGAACCTGTCGAAGCTTTCCCGCACCGGAGACGGCTTCGTGGCGCTCGGTGTGACCTGCATCGCCTATGGATGCGTCCAGATTCTTGACGGATACGGTTTCATCGGCGTCTTCGCGGCGGCCCTTGCGCTGCGTGCATCCAGTCGCGGCCATGAATACCATCGCAAGATGCACGACTACGCCGAGGAACTCGAACGCCTTCTGATGATGGTGCTGCTCATCGGGTTCGGGGCGGTGCTCGTCAGCGGCGGGTTGCTCCGTGCCTTGACCTGGCCGGCCGTTGCCTTCGCCCTGCTAGCGCTTCTCGTCGCGCGACCCTTGTGTTGTTGGGTCGGACTGCTCGGAAGCGGGCGATCCACCGAGGACCGTGCCGTCGTGAGCTTCTTCGGTATCCGTGGGTTGGGGACGATCTACTACCTCGCGTTCGCTACCGGTCATGCCGTCTTCGAGGAGACGGATCTCCTTTGGGCCACGGCCGGGCTGACGGTGCTCATCTCGATCCTCCTGCACGGCGTCACCGTCACGCCGGTCCTTCGCGTCCTCGACCGCAGGATGGGACGGGACACAGAGAGTGCGCAGCTGGACCTGACCCTTCCCAGCCCCACGGTGTGACCGTGAATGGCGGGCGGCGATCCATCCGAGATCGCGTGTGCCAAGGTCAAACGGCCGCATGGCGCGGCCGCGCTGCGTCGGGGCTAGTCGCACCTGACTTAATGTAGGAAGCACATGGCCCACGTCCTCGTCATCGGAGCCACCAACGGCATCGGCCTTGAGACCGTCAAGGCGGCCTTGGCGGCGGGGCATCGCGTGCGAGCCTTCGCCCGATCCGCTTCCGCCATGACACTGAGCGACGCCGGCCTGGAGCGCTTTCCCGGCGACGCCTTGAACGCGGTCGATGTCGCCTCCGCCCTCGAAGGCGTCAACGTGGTCGTTCAAGCTCTTGGCGTTCCGATGAAGGATCTCCTTGGTCCCGTTAATCTGTTCTCTAACGCAACCGGCGTGCTGGTCCCCGCCATGGAGAAGGCGGGCGTCCGCCGGCTCATCGCAGTCACGGGCTTCGGCACGGGCGACAGTCGGCAGGCGATCGGCTTCCTTCAACGCGTTCCGTTCCGCCTCGTCTTCGGACGGGCCTACGACGACAAAGACGTGCAGGAAATGCGCATCCGCAAGAGTGGCCTCGACTGGACCTTTGTCAGGCCTGGCGTTCTTACAACCGGGTCGGCGTCCGGGCGCTACAAGGTCCTTTCCGACCCGTCCTCGTGGTGCAACGGACTGATCTCCCGGGCTGACGTCGCGCACTTCATCGTCGAGGAGATCGAGCGTCCATCCTACTTGCGCAAGGCCGTCGTGCTGGTCGGGTAGGATCTACGATGTCTGCAATCTGGTATCCGGCCGGGAAGCTTCGTCGACTGGGTTGGCACGATTTAAGCCGGTTTGCTTTCTGACGGTTGCGCATGAAAGCCCACGGCGCACTCGCGGCTGTGCGTCATCCCGTTCGGATTTGGTGCCTAAACGTCATTTGGTCCACTGGGTGGCCGGGACGGACGCTTGTAAAGGGCGGACCAATTCCAGGCCGCCGTGGCGGAGCAAAATCAGGCCACTGGCAACGTGCAGCCTGAACGGAGAAGGGGCCCGATCGTAAGGGTCAGGCCGGCGGGATCTCGCCCGTCTCGGGGTCGTGAGGATCGGCGGTGGTCTGGTTTTGCTCCGCCCCTTCGGCCCGGCCGCGCCGGCTGCGGGAAGTTTTGAGGCGGTAGCTGTCGCCGTTCAGGCTCAGGATGCTGACGTGGTGTGTCAGCCGGTCGAGCAGCGCGCCGGTCAGCCGCTCCGAGCCCAGAACTGACGTCCAGTCCTCAAACGGGAGGTTCGAGGTCACCACGGTCGAGCCACGCTCGTAGCGCTGCGAGAAGACCTCAAACAGCAACTCCGCTCCCGTCGAGGACAGCGGCACGTAGCCGAGTTCGTCGACGATCAGGAGCTTCGCCGCGGCCAGCTCACGCTGAAGCCGGAGCAGACGACGCTCGTCGCGCGCCTCCAAGAGTTGGTTGACCAGCGAGGCCGCGGTGGTGAACGTGACCGAGAAGCCCTTCTGGCAAGCCGCCAAGCCGAGAGCCAAGGCGATGTGGGTCTTGCCAGTGCCCGAGTTGCCAAGTGTGATGACGTTCTCCCGGCCGAGGATGTAGCCACAGCGGGCCAGCTCCAGCACGAGCATCTTGTTCAGGCTCGGGATCGCGGCGAAGTCGAACGTGTCGAGGCTCTTCACCGCCGGGAAGCGCGCCGCCCGGATGCGGCGCTCGACCATGCGCCGCTCACGGTCGATCAGCTCCAGTTCAACCAGCCGCAACAGGTAGCGCGGGTGGTCCAGGCCGCCCTGGGCGCACTCGCGGGCAACCTTGTCGTACTCGCGCAGCACCGTGGGTAGCTTGAGCTGCTTGAGGTGGTGAGCCAGCAGGACGCCCGGCGTGGTCTCGTCGCGCGCCGGGCTCATGCGGCCACCTCCGGCACCAGCACGGCATAGTCGGCGGCCACGGTGGTCCGCACCGTGGTTCTGGGCAGGTGCGGATAGGCTGCCAGGTCGAGCCGGGGCGGTCGGTGCTCAAGTCGGGCCAGCGCAATCAGCTTGACCGCATCGAAGCCGATCGCCCCGAGCCGGATCGCCTCCGTGACGGCTGCGGCCACCACGTCCTTGGGCATCGCCTCCATCAGACGCAGCACCTGGATGAACTCGCGCTTGCCCCGGTTGCCCATGCGCGCCTCCAGGAGATGGCGCAGGTGCTGGAACACCTCGGGCAGATCCCAGTCCTGGAGGGCCGCCGCTTGGTCGAGGGCGTTCGGCTTGGTCTCGATCAGCGCGAGGTAGTGCAGCGGCTCGGAGACGAACACGCCGGTGCCGTAGCTGCGTTCGTGCCGGGCGATCTCGATCCCGCCGCACAGGATCACGACCTCGTCGACGAAGCCCTTCACAAGCACATCCCGGAAGCCGTAGGCGGTGGGCACCGAGTAGTCGTTGCCGTGATAGCGCACCAGCGCGGTCGAGGAGACACGACCAGCCCGCTTCTCGCACGGCTCCAGCGGGACCGCCGGCAGGGCGCGCAGGACCGCACGGTCGGCCACGAGCCGCGTACCGATGAGCTCGGCAGACCGACCGGCACACTCATCCTGCCGGACTCGGCAGCGTCGCTCCAGATCAGCGTTCAGCGCCTCGAACGAAGCGGCCTCCGGAGCCGGGGTCATGAAGTTGGACCGGGCGAACTTGACCAGCCCTTCGACTTTGCCCTTGTCGTTGCCCCTGCCCGGACGGCCGAAGCGGTCGCGGAACAGGTAGTGGCTCACCAACTCGGTGAAGGCGCGCGTGCGCTCGCGCTGCCCGTCACCGCAGATCTTGGCGACCGCGATCTTCGTGTTGTCGTACAGGATCGACAGCGGCACGCCCGTGAAGAAGGCGAAGGCGGCGACGTGCCCGTCGAGGAACGCCTCGGTGGTCTCCCGCGGATATGCCTTCACGAAGCAGGCGTCGGAGTGCGGCAGGTCCATGCAGAAGAAATGGATCTTGCGACGCACGCCGCCGATCGTGGCCACCGCCTCGCCGAAGTCGACCTGGGCATGGCCAGGCGGGTGGGCCAGCGGCACGAAGGTCTCCCGCCCCTGCGACCGGCAGATCCGCACGTGGTGGTTGTGTCCCCTGGCGTGGTGTAGCTTCGGCGTGGCCACCACGATCACCGGTTTGGGCCGGATTGATCAGGCTGCCAGGGTGGGCAGGCTGACGAGGGGATCATCGCCGATCGGGGCGATGCTTTCCAGGGTGATGTAGCGGGAGCGCTGGACGGCCCACTCGTCGTTCTGTTCCAGCAGGATCGCGCCCACGAGGCGGGTGATGGCCGCCTCGTTGGGGAAGATGCCGACCACCTCGGTCCGGCGTTTGATCTCACCGTTGAGGCGTTCCAGCGGGTTCGTGGAGTGCAGCTTGACCCGATGCTGAGTGGGGAAGCCCATGTAGGCCAGCACGTCCGGCTCGGCCTCGTCCATCAGGGCGGCGAGCTTGGGGACCTTCGGCCGGAGCTGATCAGCCACGCGCCGCCACTGCTGACGGGCCGCCTCGGCGTCATCCTGGGCAAATGCCGTGGCGATGAAGGCGGACACGACACGCCGCCCGCTGCGTCCGGCATGGGCGAGAACGTTGCGCATGAAGTGGACGCGGCAACGCTGCCAGGTCGCGTTCATCACCTTGGCCACCGACGCCTTGATGCCCTCGTGGGCGTCCGAGATCACCAGTTTGACCCCGCGCAGCCCCCGGCGCGCCAGCTTGCGGAGAAAGTCCGTCCAGAACGTCTCGGCCTCGGAGGGACCGACATCCATGCCCAGCACCTCGCGCCGGCCGTCGGTGTTCACGCCCACCGCCACGATCACGGCGACAGAGACGATGCGGCCGTCCTGGCGCACCTTCACGTAAGTCGCATCGATCCAGAGATACGGCCACTCGCCCTCGAGCGGCCGATCGAGGAACGCGCCGACCCGCTCGTCGATCTCCTGGCAGAGCCGGCTGACCTGGCTCTTCGACACGCCTGTGCCGCCCATCGCCTGGACGAGGTCATCGACCGAGCGGGTTGAGATGCCCTGGATGTAGGCCTCCTGGATCACAGCCGTGAGCGCCTTCTCGGCCATGCGGCGCGGCTCCAGGAAGCCCGGAAAGTAGCTGCCCTTGCGCAGCTTCGGAATGCGCAACTCCACCGTGCCGGCCCGCGTCTGCCAATCCCGGTCACGGTAGCCGTTGCGCTGGACCAACCGCTCTGCGCTCTTCTCGCCATGGGCGGCCCCGGTCAGGCCGCCCACCTCCAGTTCCATCAGGCGTTCGGCCGCAAAGCCGATCATCTCGCGCAGCAGATCGGTGTCGGCGCTCTTCTCCATCAGCCCGCGCAGGGCCATCATCTCGTCGGTCATCGGGGGTCTCTCGGGTTCGGGGTTGGCGCTCGCAACCCGACCCTACCCGGCAACCGCCGATGACCACCCCGCGAGGAGCCCCGCCCGCCACAGCCCTGTGGAAGGCGCGCGGACGGGCCTCTTCGCTACCGCCGAGCTACACCACCATCAGGGACACGACCCACGTGGTCCTTCACCACCGTGTAGCCGCCGGCATAGCCGTGCTCGTCGCGTAAACGCTCGAAGATCCGCTTGGCCGTGTGCCGCTGCTTGACCGGCGCAGTCCGGTCCGCCTCCAGGATGGCCGTGATCACCGGCAGAAGAGGCCCAAGCTTCGGCTTCTCGACCGGCTTCGAGCGCGTATAGCCCGGCGGCAGAGAGAACCGGCACATCTTGGCGATCGTCTCTCGGCTCAGCCCGAACACGCGAGCCGCCTCACGCCGAGAGTTGCCCTCGATAAACACGAACTGCCGAACGGCCGCGTAAACTTCCACGGCGAACATCCCCGGCTCCTCTCGAAAGAGAAGCCTCTCCACTGGCCGGCTTTTACGCCGCCCGCATCAGCACGACGCCGACGCTCCAGTGGATGGTTTTGTCACCGCCCTACACACCGGACATCAGCCGCGTGTAATCGTCCATGACGAAGCTGCGGAAGGCGGAGCTATCGTCCATCAGATGCTGGAACGTGCTCACCGGCAGGGCGGCGAGTTCGGTCCGCTCCTCGGCCACGCTTTGGGCCGGGAAGGTGCCGCCAGACAAAAGGCACTGCGTGGTGAGGGCACAGGTCCCGCCTGGGCCGACCTTGTAGATCAGCACCTCACGCCCGCCCTCCGACGTGCGAAAGATGCGCGTGCGGCCCTCTAGGCACATCAGGTAGTTGGTGCATTCGCCATCGAGGTCGTACGCGATGGCTCCGGCGTCCAGAACCGGGAACTGCACGGTTCCCCTGACGATCTGAAGGTGAGCCGGGCTGAGTGCTCGAAGAAGCGGAAATCGATTGATCCAGCGCTCCACCTTCTGCGCGTCCGTCATGGCTGGCGTCGTCCCCCGGCCGTAACGACGGGCTGATCGTCCGGCTTGCGTTGCGTTTTTCTCCCGCCGCACCGGACTTGTGTGACCTGGGTCACCGACCGGGTGCAGCGGCCCGGCATAGCATCGCGGCACAATGAACACGATACGGGTGCCGGCGATGTACGGCACCCCATGGGAGTGAACCGATGCGCCGCCTCGCCTTGAGCTTCATGCTCGCTGCCCTTGCCGCCAGCCCTGCCGCCGCCGAGCAGGATCTGCTGCTCGGGGCCGACATGTCCTCCCCCGCAATGACCAAGGCCGAGATGAGCCGCACCGACGTCGAGGCGATGATCAAGGCCGCTGACGGCAAGCCCGTCGACCTGCACGACAAGGCGCTGTCCGGACTCGATCTGTCCGGGCTGAACCTCCGAGGCGCCAACTTGAGGACCGCCCGCCTGAACAAGGCCAACCTTCGCGGCGCCGACCTCAGCGGGGCGAACCTCGAACAGGCGTGGTTCCTGAAGGCCGACCTGTCCGGCGCCAAGCTCACTGACGCGAAGATGTTCGGGATCACCGCCCGGGACGCTAACCTCAGCGGTGCGGATCTCAGCCGGTCCATGCCCATAGGCGACTTCAAGGGCGCCAACATGAGCGGTGCGACGCTGGTCGATCTCAAGGGCGGCGCAGACATCAAGAACCAGTCCATGGGTCTGATGCGAGCGGTGTTCACCTCGGTGAACCTGTCGGGCGCCAACCTGAAGGGGGCCAACCTCGGTCGATCGCGGCTGGAATACGCCGACCTCAAAGACGCCGACCTCACCGACGTGGTGCTGATGGGCTCAGACCTGTCGGGGGCGAACCTGACCGGCGCCACGGTCACCGGCGCCGACTTCAAGAACGTCGACGTCGACGCCGCTAAACTAATCAATCTCAAGGGTCAGGCCGAGGCGAAGGACTGGTCGGAGCGCGTGAATGCCGACCGCGCCATCACTCAGGCGTCCAACTGAACATCATACCCCGCACCTCCTCACTCCTATGGATCTACGAGCCCATGACCACGCGTCGCATCCTCTTCGGCCTTCTTGCCGCCGCCGCCATGCTGTTCGGCACCGGCGCGATCGCTGCCAAGATGACTTACACGCCGGCCGCTTTCGAGGCCGCCCAGAAAGCGAGCCCCGCGTCGTCCGCCTCTGCTCCGACAGGCAGCCGGTCCAGATCGGGGTGGCGAACAGGCGCGCTAGCTCTGTCCTCTCCCACATCTGCCGCTGCTCAGTAGCCTTCCTGGCTGCGCCGAAGCGAAAGCCCTTGACGATGTTGCTCGCGACCTCGCCACCGGCCTCGGCTGCGGCCCAGAACGTCGAGAGTGCCGAGAAGTGGCGCTTGATCGTCTTGGCCGTGAGCGGCTTGCCCCCGGTCGGAGCCGCATCCTTGGCGTACAGCGCTATGATTTCGGCAACGCTCTTGTCGCGGTAGCAGGGAGACTTTCTATAGAGCGCCAGCAGGCGCTCGGCTTGCTGCTTAAAACGGCTCGCGTCCCAGCGGGTGTAGGCCGCCAATGGTCTGTCGCCGCACACGTCGATGAAGAGGCGGAAGGTGGCTCGCGCCTGTGAAGCCGTCTGTCCTTCCCAGGCACCTGAGACGGTCTGCTTCTCGCAGCAGGCCGGCCAGAGTTCGGACAACGGCATCAACGTAACCGTCCCCGCGGCACGGGCCCGGCGGTCGTTGCGGACGGCGCAGCCGCGGGGACTGCCGGTGTCGATGCACGAGCCGGCTCGGACGCCAGAGCGGCCAGCGCCGTCTTCAGGCGCCGGTCCTTCGGCTCGTGCTCGAAGTCGCCGGCGCAGCGCGCCTGCATCGCCTCGGCGACGTCGATGCCGGCCTTGACCACCGCCTGGCGTACCTGGTTCCACTCGGCGACGCGACAGGTGGCCGTCGCGATGCCCTGCCGGCGTAGGAGCGAGGCCGTGATCTCACGAGCTTCGCCGAACCCATCGCTGGCGAGCGCCTCGCGGGCGCGGGCGGCGACCTTTCCATAGGAATCGCGCTTGGCCGCCACAAAGTGTGCAGGCAGCGGTTCAGCCCTCGCGAGCCGAACCGCATCGTCGCCCTGCAGAATGAAGGCGTGGATTCCTGCACGAGGCGGGTGAGTTCGGCGTCGGTCAGCATCGGGGTCGCGCGCAGGCTCGCGAACAGGCCGTCCGCAGCGAGAGATAGCCGACAGGCGTTTGACCGTGCAGCCCTCGGGTCGGTGGTCCCAAGGCTGCGCACAAGTTCGCGCTGGCCCAACTGCTTCCGGAGATCGGCCGGAACGCGACGCCGAAAATAGAAGACCCGTCCGCGCAGGACGAGGTTCGCGAGTCCACCCACACCGCTCCTTCGCCGCCGGGGGCGGCCTATGTAGCAGCGGTGTGTAGCAGGGGGCCCCACCGCAGTGCGGCGCGACCTAATGCTCAGCGATCAGAATGACTTAGGAACTCAGGTGGCTGGGGGACCTGGATTCGAACCAGGACTAGAGGAGTCAGAGTCCACCGTTCTACCGTTAAACTATCCCCCAATCGGCCGTAGGCCCGACCCGTCTGTCACGCGGACGGGTGGGCGCCGCCCGAGCTGCATTCCGCAGCTTCCGGCGTGGCCGGTGAGATAGGCGGAATGTTCCGGGAGGTCAACCGCTCGATCTCCGGTTGACGCACCCTCTTCCGGGGCCGTAACCGTGCAGTCGCGGAATCCGCCGGGAAGGGTGGCCGAGTGGTTTAAGGCAGCGGTCTTGAAAACCGCCGTGGGGGCAACTCCACCGTGGGTTCGAATCCCACCCCTTCCGCCAGACACAATTGATTGAGCAGCATTTTTCGCAAATATCGGCTGTCCGCCCCACCATTGATCCCACCAGCACGCTCGGCTCGCATACGCGGGCAGCGCACCGCAGCGACTTGCGTCAGCTCCGTAAGCATGCGCCAGCAATGGATATCGAGCTTCGGCATCTCGACCGATCGACTCAGGCCTCAGCGGCAAGCGAGATCTAAAGGCGCGGCCTAGCTGCCGACCCTTGGTGTTGATTCGGCCAAGCTTTGATCCATTGCAATGGTCCGCATAGGGCTCCCTTGTCAGGGCAGGGCGGCTAACGCTTCCGGAAGGCGCTTTAATAGAGGATATCGACGGTCCAAGTCTCCCCTCGCATGCGCCTCAAGTCCGCGAGATCCTGTAAGGCGATGAAGGCAGACCGCGACCGCCTTCAGAACATCGGAGGGTCGGCGTCATTAATCACCGGCACCTTCGACAAGTAACCTCGGTCATTTTAAACGATCGGCCCAGTCGAAAATCGGCTGGTGAGGTGATGTCACCGCTCCGTGATAATCCGCTCCAGCGGAATGTCGTGCGACTGCGGGCAGATCGTTTCCAGGCGTCCGAGTTCGAATCCGACGCCAATGGTGCGTGGCCTCTCCGGCATTGCGGCAATCGTCCGGTCGTAAAACCCGCCGCCATAGCCGAGCCGGTAGCCCTGCCTATCAAACCCAACCAGCGGCACCACGAGGAGGTCCGGGAAGACTGCCTCGCCCGATTCAGGCATCGGGATTTTCCAAGTTCCTTGCACCATCAGGCTGCCAGGGGACCACTCACGAAAGACGAGCGGCTGCCCGCGCTCGACGATCACCGGCAGAGCAAGGCGTGAGCCGCGCTCCCGCATCGCGGTGAGAACGGCTCGGGGATCATACTCGCCGCGGAACGGCCAGTAGAAGCCAATCAGTCTGCCGGCGTACGGCTCAAGAGCCGCTTCCAGGGCCCGGCTGATCCTCTCGCTCCAGGCGGACCGATCCTCAGCCGAGATGCTGGTACGCCGCGCGATCAGTCCCTCCCGGGTTTCCTTGCGCCAGTCACGGATCGTCGGCCAATCCGCATTGGCGGCTGGCCATGCCGGACCGGGACCGGTGACCTCACACACCTCATTCACGGAACTCATGGTCTCGCTCCCGCCGCTCCCGTGTTGCTGCCTATGAAACGCCGTCGATCCGTACAGGCGCACCCCGTGTCGCATTGGCTATTGCCCGCCGAAGGCGCGCAAGGGTCGTCCCGCTTCCGAACGGTGCATCATCACGGCCGTTCCTGCAGCATCATCGATCGCGGCAAGCCGAGGACCCACGGCTGCATGGAGCGACATCTCGCTGCGATCCAGAACGAGGTTGACGCGCTCGCACCATTCACTGTCCGGGCTGTTCGCTGCCTCTGCTTCCCGAAGCGCCTCGGCGATCACCTGACGAACCTCCTTCACGAGTTGGCGTGTCAATGGTGGCCGTGTTTTAGCAGCATACGCCTCGCTGATGATGCCGGCCCACTCGTCTGTCGTTCGACCAGGGTGTGTGCCCATGCGCCCTCCCTCGTGTCTCGAAATGCACTCAATATTCAGATTGGACCTGAGTAATTACACCTGCATTGGAGATCTAATACACTGATCGTGAGCCGAAACCAGCTCTTGGCTACAACAGAGGTACCGCGACGAAACTAAAACGCGGTACGAACCGTACAGCTTCTCGCAATTCTCGAGAGGCGACTTAACCCGAAGGGGGCAGCCGACCCGCGCCTGTTCTCGTCCGGGTTACGGTGAGCGATAGGCTTGCGCGCCAGGGCAGCTGACGTTGACGGCCGCCGACATGAGAATGGCCAGCGGGGGATCATCCGCTTCGGGCCGGTTCCAGGCGGCCGATGCGCGCCTATTCCGGCCATTCGCGTACCCGATGCCACGATGACGGGAGGGCGGACGAACCGGAAGCCCGATCTTTGTCGGCAATCGATGCGCCGACCGCTCCTCGTTCCGGTGTCGCGCCCGTTTCTCAGGACGCTATCGAGGATGGAAGCGGCGTTGCCTTCATGAACAGGCGTTCTCGACCTTTGAGAAGACGGTCGTTTCTAGCGCGATGTGACTGTCCACGGCCTGCGGCTGCGAACACCGTTCGACGGCATGGAAGACCGCGTGGATCTCCTCGGCAGTCTTTTCGTCGGCGCGGACGAGGCGCCCTGTCCAGGCCGTGATTTCCTGTGGCGAAGACGTGCTGGTTACGAAGCCGATGATGTCGCCCTCGGCCGTGCCGACTAGGATGCGGCTTCGATGCGTGTGCGCAAAACCGGGATTGGCGGCGGTGTAGGTTCCGGAGACGGCCTCGCCCATCTGGAGGAGGCGAAGCTCCGCGCCTGCTTGGCTCCGCCAGACACCATCGAACATTGTTGCCCACGCCCGCCGATCGAGCGGCCGTTCGCACGGCCAGTCACAAGCGATATAGCAGATTTGATATAACGGAAGCCCGAGCCCGGCAATGCTCCAGCCCGGTCTGTGTCTGGCGAGGCGCTGAGTACAGCTTCGCTACCAAAGGGCTTCGTGCGGGTGGAACCGCACGACGTCGCCCGGCACGACCTCGATCCGGCTCTCCTCCAGTTCCACGAGGCCGTCGGTCTCGGTGAGCGACGACAGCATTCCCGCGCCGTCGCGGGGGAACTTCCGGGCTTCCCAGGTGCCGTCGGCGTCCTGAGCGAGGCTGGCCCTCACGAACTCCCTGCGCCCCGCGCGCTTCCGATAGGAGAACGCCGCCCTGACGGTGAATCCGAGCGGCGGCGCGTGAGCCGCGCCGGCGAGCCGGGCGAGGAGAGGCCGGACGACGAACACCAGGGTGACGTAGACAGCCACCGGGTTGCCCGGCAGGCCCAGGAACGGCTTGCCGTCGATCATGCCCATCGCGATCGGCCGTCCCGGCTTGATCCCCAGCCTCCAGAACACGAGGCGGCCGATGGTCTCGACGGCGGTCTTCACGTGATCCTCGTCGCCGGTCGACACGCCGCCCGAAGTCAGGATCACGTCATGCTCGGCGGCCGCCGCCGAGAGCCGCGCCGCGAGTGCCGCCGGGTCGTCACGGATAATGCCGAGATCACGCGCCGCGACGCCCATCCGCCGGAGAAGAGCGAGCAGCAGGACGCGGTTCGAGTCGTAGATCGCGCCCGGCCTCAAGGGCGCCCCCGGCGCGGCGAGCTCGTTGCCTGTCGAGAACACGCCGACCCGCAGGGTGCGACGAACCTTCAGCGTGCGCAGGCCGACCGCGGTCGCCAGAGCCAAGTCCTGCGGCCGCAGACGCCGGCCGGCCGGGATGATCGACGAGCCCTTCGCCGCGTCCTCGCCGGCGTCGCGGCTGTTGGCGCCCCGCTTCAGCCCGAGCGGCAAGGACACCCGGCCGTCGGGCAGGACGTGGACGTCCTCCTGCATGAAGACGGTGTCGGCCTCCGCCGGCATCGGGGCCCCGGTGAAGATCCGGGTGGCAGAGCCCGCCATCGACACGCCTTCGGACGAGCCGCCGGCCGCGACGACCGCGCCGACCGGCAGGATTGTCGCATCGGAGGCGCGCAGGTCCGTGAAACGGACCGCGTAGCCGTCGACGGCCGAGTTGGAGAACGGCGGGACGTCGATGGGCGCAACGCAATCCTCGGCCAGGATGCGTCCATCGGCGTCCGAGACGGGAACGTCCTCGGTGCCGACGACCGCCACGAGCCGCTCGCCGAACAATGCGTGCGCCTCCTCGATGGTCATCAGAGGGCCGCCGAACGCGAAGCAGTCGTCGCTGAGCTGGGCCATCCGGCTAGAGCCTCCCGAGGACGTCTTCGAAGGAAACGGCCACGTCGAGCATCAGCCCCGTCACCGCCGCCGCGTCGTTCAAATCTACGACGGGAATGCCCGATGTCGGAAATTCGACGTCGCTCGCGATGCCCGCAATCGTGGTGTCCAGAGGATGTATGGGTGGGCGGCCGTTGTTGGCGCGATAAACCTCGATCTTGGGGATCGGCTCCCGCTTGTACCCTTCCACGACGATGAGGTCGCAGGGGCTGATCCGCCGCAGGAGCTGACCCAGGGTCGCTTCCGCCTCGTCGCGCAGCTCGCGGACCTGCGCCCACCGCCGGCCCGACGATACGAGAACCTCGCTCGCCCCCGCCCTGCGGTGCTCGTAAGAATCCTTCCCGGGCCAGTCCGTGTCGAAGTCGTGGTGGGCGTGCTTGATGGTCGCCACCTTCACCCCGCGCGCGACGAGCACGGGGATGGCCCGAACCAGCAGGTTGGTCTTGCCAGCCCCGCTCCACCCGGCCAGTCCGATAACGCGCATGCCGGACACCACTGACCACCGCTCTCGTGACATTTCCACTGCCCCGCTCGATGGCTCAGGGCAAGCATCAGCCACGCCGCCGGGACGCGTGACCGCGGCCCCGTGCAAATTGAAACGCCTTCAAAAACGATATAACACCTCCGCTATAACGGCTGCCATTTGGTATGCCACGAGCGAACGCCACGCCAATGGACCCGAACGGGCACGCCATGCACGACTTCAACCTTCCCTCGATCGCGCAGGCATGAACATGGGTGACGCATCCTCTGCGGCGGACTGGGCCACCATCGTGACGGACGCCTACTACGCCGAAGCGAAACCACCGCTCACGCAGGAGCTCACCGACCGAGTGCGCGACGCGCTCGCGAAAGCGATCGCTTCACCGGCCGCAGACGCCCCGAACGCTCTGATGGACCGCTTGAACGACGCGCTGGACGCGTTCGAGACCGAGCTCCGCTCCGTCGTTGGGCCCAGGGTCACGTCCCTGGACGAGGTCACGAGAGCCGTCGCGATGAAACACCGGTCCGAGGCCGGCCAGCCGCTCCGGGCCTTCGGCGGCCAGTAAATTTGATCGGACCGCGGGACGCCGCGACCACCCGCCCCAGCAGTTGAGAACCAGATACCGCAATGAGTGAGGCACCGGGGACAGTCAGGACCTTCTCGCATCCCGGCCGGGGGCGGAACAAAGCGCGCAGCGTACCCAAAGGGCGCCAGGTCGAGCCGCGGGCGAAGGTCGAGATCGAGGAGCTTCTCGGCTCCAGCTCGCGCCAGCGCGACCTGCTCATCGAGCACCTCCACCTGATCCAGGACACCTACGGCCAGATCAGCGCCGAGCATTTGGCGGCGCTAGCCGACGAGATGGCCCTGGCCTTCGCCGAGGTGTTCGAGACCGCGACCTTCTACGCGCATTTCGACGTCGTGAAGGAGGGTGACGCCTCCATCCCGAGGCTGACCGTCCGGGTCTGCGACAGCATCACCTGCGCGATGTTCGGCGCCGAGGAATTGCTCGAGACGCTCCAGCGGGAACTCGCCTCCGACGCCGTCCGCGTCGTGCGCGCGCCCTGCGTCGGGCTTTGCGACCACGCGCCCGCCGTCGAGGTCGGGCACAACTTCCTGCACAAGGCCGACCTCGCATCCGTGACGGCCGCGGTCGAGGCCGGCGACACGCACGCTCACATCCCGGACTACGTCGACTATGAGGCCTATCGGGCTGCCGGAGGGTACGCGACCCTGGACCGGCTCCGCAGCGGTGACCTACCGGTCGACGACATCCTGAAGGTGCTCGACGACGGCGGCCTGCGCGGCCTCGGCGGCGCGGGCTTCCCGACGGGGCGCAAGTGGCGCTCGGTGCGCGGCGAGCCCGGGCCCCGGCTGATGGCGGTCAACGGGGACGAGGGCGAGCCCGGCACCTTCAAGGACCAGCTCTACCTCAACACCGATCCGCACCGCTTCCTCGAAGGCATGCTGATCGGCGCCCACGTCGTCGAGGCGCCCGAGGTCTACATCTACCTGCGGGACGAGTACCCCATCTCCCGCGAGATCCTGACGCGCGAGATCGCGAAGCTCCCCGAGGGCGGCCCGCGCATCCACCTGCGCCGCGGCGCTGGCGCCTACATCTGCGGCGAGGAATCCTCGCTGATCGAGTCCCTCGAAGGCAAGCGCGGGCTGCCGCGGCACAAGCCGCCGTTCCCGTTCCAAGTCGGCCTGTTCAACCGTCCGACGCTGATCAACAACATCGAGACGCTGTTCTGGGTCCGCGACCTGATCGAGCGGGGCGGCGATTGGTGGAAGAGCCACGGCCGCAACGACCGCGTCGGACTGCGCTCCTACTCGGTCTCGGGGCGCGTGAAGGAACCGGGCGTGAAGCTCGGTCCGGCCGGCCTCACCATCCAGGAACTCATCGACGAGTATTGCGGCGGCATGGCGGACGGCCACACCTTCGCGGGCTACCTGCCGGGCGGCGCGTCGGGCGGCATCCTGCCGGCGTCGATGAACGACATCCCGCTCGATTTCGGGACGCTGGAGAAGTACGGCTGCTTCATCGGGTCCGCCGCCGTCGTGATCCTGTCGGACCGGGACGATGTGCGCGGCGCCGCGTTGAACCTGATGAGGTTCTTCGAGGACGAGAGCTGCGGGCAGTGCACCCCCTGCCGTTCGGGGACCCAGAAGGCCCGTATCCTGATGGAGCAGGGCGTCTGGGACACCGAGCTCCTGGGCGAGCTGTCCCAGTGCATGCGGGACGCCTCGATCTGCGGCCTCGGCCAAGCGGCCTCGAACCCGCTGAGCACCGTCATCAAGTATTTCCCGGATCTGTTCCCCGCCCCGCGCGCCGCGGCGGCGGAGTGAGGCAACCGATGGCGCCGGCGAACCCTATCCCTATGTCCGAGCCAGGAGCGGCCGCATGAGCAACGCCCCCGAACAGCACGGCGACAAGACCGAGAAGACTGAGATCCGGGCCGACGGTCTGCAGGATGCAGGCGGCCCCGCGCAGGGCCCGAAGCCGGAGGCCGGCGGCTCCTACTCGGAAGGAGCGAAGGCGGGCGGCCAGGCGGCACCGGAGCCGTCGGGCCTGCACAATCTGACGGAGCGCCCGAGCGCACCGCCGACCATCGCGTTCGAGCTCGACGGACAGCAGGTTGAGGCCGGCCCCGGCGAGACGATCTGGGCCGTCGCCAAGCGCCTCGGCACCCATATCCCGCACCTCTGCCACAAGCCCGAACCCGGCTACCGCCCGGACGGCAATTGCCGCGCCTGCATGGTCGAGATCGAGGGCGAGCGCGTGCTGGCCGCCTCGTGCAAGCGCACGCCGGCCGTGGGCATGAAGGTCAAGACTGCGACCGAGCGCGCCACCAAGGCGCGCGCCATGGTGCTCGAACTGCTCGTGGCCGACCAGCCCGAGCGCGAGACCTCGCACGACCCGACATCGCACTTCTGGGTTCAGGCTGACTTCCTCGACGTCTCCGAGAGCCGCTTCCCCGCGGCCGAGCGCTGGACCGGCGACTTCAGCCACCCGGCCATGAGCGTCAATCTCGACGCCTGCATCCAGTGCAATCTCTGCGTCCGCGCCTGCCGCGAAGTCCAGGTCAACGACGTGATCGGCATGGCCTACCGCTCGGCTGACGCCAAGATCGTGTTCGACTTCGACGACCCGATGGGCGGCTCGACCTGCGTGGCCTGTGGCGAGTGCGTCCAGGCCTGTCCGACCGGCGCGCTGATGCCGTCCGCCTATCTCGACGCCGAGCACAACACCCGGACGGTCTATCCCGACCGCGAGGTGACCTCGCTGTGCCCCTATTGCGGCGTCGGCTGCCAAGTCTCCTACAAGGTGAAGGATGAGAAGATCGTCTACGCCGAGGGCGTGGACGGCCCGGCCAACCACAACCGGCTCTGCGTGAAGGGGCGGTTCGGCTTCGACTACGTCCACCACCCCCACCGCCTGACGGCGCCGCTGATCCGCCTGGACAACGTTCGGAAGGACGCCAACGACCAGGTCGACCCGGCCAACCCGTGGACGCACTTCCGCGAGGCGACCTGGGAGGAGGCGCTCGACCGCGCCGCCGGCGGCCTCAAGACGGTCCGCGACACGCATGGCCGCAAGGCACTCGCCGGCTTCGGCTCCGCGAAAGGCTCGAACGAGGAGGCCTACCTCTTCCAGAAGCTGGTGCGGCTCGGGTTCGGCTCGAACAATGTCGACCACTGCACGCGGCTGTGCCACGCCTCGTCGGTGGCCGCCCTCATGGAGGGCCTGAACTCGGGCGCCGTGTCGGCGCCGTTCTCGGCGGCGCTCGACGCCGAGGTCATCATCGTGATCGGCGCCAACCCGACCGTGAACCACCCCGTGGCGGCGACCTTCCTCAAGAACGCCGTGAAGCAGCGCGGCGCCAAGCTGATCGTCATGGACCCGCGCCGGCAGGTGCTGTCGCGGCACGCCTACAAGCACCTCGCGTTCAAGCCCGGTTCGGACGTCGCGATGCTCAACGCGATGCTCAACGTGATCGTCGAGGAGCGGCTCTACGACGAGCAGTACATCGCCGGCTACACCGAGAACTTCGAGGCGCTGAAGGAGAAGATCGTCGAGTTCACGCCGGAGAAAATGTCCTCGGTCTGCGGCATCGACGCGGAGACCCTGCGCGAGGTCGCCCGGCTCTACGCCCGCGCCAAGTCCTCGATCATCTTCTGGGGCATGGGCATCAGCCAGCACGTCCACGGCACGGACAACTCGCGCTGCCTGATCGCGCTCGCCCTCATCACGGGGCAGATCGGGCGTCCGGGCACCGGCCTGCATCCGCTGCGCGGTCAGAACAACGTCCAGGGCGCCTCCGACGCCGGCCTGATCCCGATGGTCTATCCGGACTATCAGTCGGTCGAGAAGGCCGCGGTGCGGGAGATGTTCGAGGAGTTCTGGGGCCAGAAGCTCGACCCGCAGAAGGGCCTCACCGTGGTCGAGATCATGCGGGCGATCCACGCCGGCGAGATCAAGGGCATGTTCGTCGAGGGCGAGAACCCGGCGATGTCCGACCCCGACCTGAACCACGCCCGGCACGCCCTGGCGATGCTCGACCACCTCGTCGTGCAGGACCTGTTCCTCACGGAGACCGCCTTCCACGCCGACGTGGTGCTGCCGGCCTCCGCCTTCGCCGAGAAGGCCGGCACCTTCACCAACACCGACCGCCGCGTGCAGATCTCGCGGCCGGTGGTGTCGCCGCCGGGCGACGCGCGGCAGGACTGGTGGATCATCCAGGAACTGGGGAAGCGCCTCGGCCTGCCCTGGAACTACGGGGGCCCGGCGGACATCTTCCGCGAGATGGCCATGGTGATGCCGTCGTTCAACAACATCACCTGGGAGCGCCTGGAGCGCGAGGGCGCCGTGACCTACCCGGTCGACGCCCCGGACAAGCCCGGCAACGAGATCATCTTCTACGCCGGCTTCCCCACGGAGAGCGGGCGCGCGAAGATCGTCCCGGCCGCCGTGGTGCCCCCGGACGAGTTGCCGGACGACGACTACCCGATGGTCCTGTCGACCGGCCGCGTCCTCGAGCACTGGCACACCGGATCGATGACCCGGCGCGCCGGCGTCCTCGACGCGCTGGAGCCCGAGGCGGTCGCCTTCTTGGCTCCGAAGGA
Organism: Methylobacterium sp. PvR107; assembly: GCF_017833295.1. Taxonomy (NCBI): domain Bacteria; kingdom Pseudomonadati; phylum Pseudomonadota; class Alphaproteobacteria; order Hyphomicrobiales; family Methylobacteriaceae; genus Methylobacterium; species Methylobacterium sp. PvR107. Next base: position 1,818,434 of record NZ_JAFIBW010000001.1, on the reverse strand, counting down.
GCTCTACCGGCTCGGGCTGGAGCCCGGCGATACGATGAAGCTGGAGACGCGCCGCGGCGCCGTCCATCTGAAGGTGCGCTCTGACCGCGACGTACCGGCCGGCATGATCTTCATGCCGTTCTGCTACGCCGAGGCCGCGGCCAACCTGCTGACGAACCCGGCGCTCGACCCGATGGGCAAGATCCCGGAGTTCAAGTTCTGCGCGGCCCGGGTCTCCGCCGTCCACGCGACGCCCATGGCCGCCGAGTAGGCGGCGAGACCTCCGGCGGCGCGCCCAGGCGTGCCGCCGGAACGTGACGGCGGACAGCAGGCGAAGGCCGCGTGCAACGCCGGAAGCAGAAGGCCTGCCGGCGCCGAGCCGCGGGCCACCGGGCCAGCGACGTTCAACCTCGCGACTCCGCTGCTGCTGGTGACGCGCCTCGGCGCGGCGGCGTCGATCCTAGGAATCGGGCTTCATCAGCGAAGCGAGAAGGTCGAGTTCGCCCGCCACGGCCTCCGAGGCGAGCCGCTCCATGCGCAGGTAACTGTCGAGGATGGCATCGCCCGTGCGCGTCAGGATAGCGCCGCCGCCTCGGCGTCCCCCCTTGCTCGCTGAGACGAGCGGCTCCTGGAACGCCTTGTTTAACGTATCGATGAGGTACCAGGCTCGCTTGTAGCTCATGCCCATCCGTCGCCCCGCGGCGGCGATGGAGCCGGTGTCGCGGATGCCGCTCAGGAGTGCGGCCTTGCCCGGTCCCAGCAGGGTGTCCGAGCCGAGCTCGATCCGCAAACTGATGCTCGTGTCCTCGCCCAACGCACACCGCCGCTTCGCTGGAGGCCTCAGCGCCTCGCAGGCGTCCCTACGCGAAACGGCATCGTCGATCATCCCGGCGGCCGACAGGATTGTCCGTCTCCGTTCATCGACTTGGGTCCACGGCATCGCGGCTCGGGGGCACGCCGCCCGCGACGAGGCCGGCCAACCGTGCGCGCGTCACGAGGTCTCGGCGGCGGGCGAGAAGCCCAGATCGCGCAGCGCCGCGGCCGTCTCGGGCTCGCCGAGCAGCCTTAGGAAAGCCGCGAGCGCCGGCATGGCCTCGGCGTGCGCGCGATACGCCAGATCGTAAGCCTCCTCCGTCAGCGGACGGAAGCCCAGCCCGTAGGCCTCCGCGACGCTCGCTATGGCCACGCCCCAGTCCGCCCTTCCTTGCGAGACCGCCGCGGCGACGGCGTTGTGCGAGCGCGGCTGGTTCCAGAACCCCGCCGGCCGGGCACCGTTCAGCAGGCCGTCCACGAGCAGGCGCGTGCCCGATCCGGCGTTGCGGTTGACCATCACGGCGTCGGGGTCGGCGAGCGCTGAGGCGACCGCGTCCGCGGCGTCGCGACCGTCGAACCTGGCGTCGCCCCGGCGGAACACGACGCCCTGGAGGCGGCGCCAGCCGGGCGCGAGAGACATGCCGTCGGTGAGGAACGGGGCATTGTACCGGCCCGTCTGGGGATCGAAGAGGTGCATGGCGGCGACATCGCATTCGCCGCGCCGCAGGGCGGCAAGGCCGCCGGCCGACCCGACCCAGATGGTGCGGGCGCGGTAGCCGCGCTCGGCGAGCAGGCCGACCACGCGGTCCAGACCAATGCAATGGCTGCCGACGATCGTCAGGTCGGGCGCCCGTACGCCGGCGCCCAGGCGAACCACGGCGACGCCCTCTCCCGCCTCGACGCCTGCGCGCGCGGCCGGAACCGCGAAAAACCCGTCCGCCTGCGAGAAGGCGGTCACCGAGCCCGAGCCCTTCGGCAGCGGCAGGGCGATCGCACCCTCGGGACCGAGGGCGAGCGAGGTCATCACGAACTCCGTGCGACCGAGCTCGGAGGGCACCCGTTGGGACACGCGCGCCGCGATCGTCTCGTCCTCCCGCGGAGGCAACCCGGCAAGCGCCCGCACGTACGGCACGACAAAGTCGTGGAAGGTGAACATCGCGGAGGTGGGGAACCCCGGCAGGACGATGACCGGCCTTCCCTGCGACACCGCCACGCAGAGCGGCTTCCCGGGCTTCAGGGCCACGCCGTGGAACAGGATTCCCGGCTCGCCGAGGCGGGACAGCACACGGTGCGAGACGTCGCCGGCACCTTTAGACGTGCCTCCCGAGAGCACGACGAGGTCGTTGTCCCGCAGGGCGGACCGGAGGGCCGCCTCGAGGACGGAAGCCTCGTCGCGCACGATCCCGAGCCGGACCGGTTCCCCGCCGTTCTCCGTCACCGCGGCCGCGATGATCGCGCCGTTGGAGTCGTAGATCGCGCCTTCGGGCAGGGGCTCGCCCGGTGCGACCAGCTCGTCCCCCGTGGACAGGACCGCGACGCGCGGGCGTCTGGTGACGTCGAGGGCCGCGAGACCACACGCCGCCAGCATGCCGATCTCGCGGGCGGTGATCCGCGCGCCCTTGCGCAGCACCGTCTCGCCGCGGGCCATGTCGGCGCCGGCATAGCCCACGAACTGCGCGGGCCGAACCGCGGTCAGGACATCGACGGCGAGGCTCCCGGCGTCGAATTCCGAGTGCTCGACCATCACCACGGCGTCGGCACCGCGCGGGATCATGCCGCCGGTGGCGATCGGCGTCGCCGTTCCCGGCTGGACGACGATTGTCGGCGCGACGCCGCAGGCGAGGATCTCGCGGTTCAGCGTGAGGCGCCGCGGGCTCGCCGGCCCTGCACCTTCCGTGTCGGTCGCGCGCAGGGCGAAACCGTCGACCAGGGAACGGTCGAAGGGCGGAACATCCATCGGGGAGGCGACGTCGCGGGCGAGCACGCGCCCGAGCGCTCCTTCCAAGGATACCGCCTCCGAAGGCAGGCGCGTGTGCGGGACCGCCGCCCGGAACCGCGCGAGCGCCTCGTCCCGGCTCAGTACCGTGAGAAACTGCTCCTGGCTCGAGGCCGCGGCGAGACGCGCGGCGAAATCCGGCGCCCCGTCACGGTCTGAGTCGGCACTCACAGGGCCCAAACCTCTACCTCCTCGCCGGCCCGGAAGCCTTCGCTGTCCGGCTCGACCACGACGATGCCGTTCGCCTGCACCAACCGACTGAGCGGCAGGCCGGCTCCACCGAGCGGCTCCACGCCATCCGGCCCGCTTCGGACGAAGACGACCTCGGACAGACCGATCGACGAGACGATCTTCCGGAGAAGGACCTGCCGCCGAGGCAGGCTTTCCTGCGCGCCGGCGAGCCGTGCGATGAGAGGACGGCCGAGGGCCAGGAACGCGGCGAGCGCGGCCTCGGGACGCCCGGGCACCAGAAGAACCGGCTTGCCGGCTGCGGAGCCGACGGCGGTGGTTTCCCCAGGCCGCATCGCGATGCCGTGCGCGCGGACCTCTCCGGCGAGGGCGAGGGCCGCCGCGCTGTGGTCCGAGCGGCCGAAACCGCTCCCCCCGATCACCAGCACCGCGTCCGCCGTGCCGCCGCGGAGGGCCTCGGCGATGTCCCGGACGCCCTGGACGCGAACCGCCTCGGTCGCCGCGCCTGCCCGCGCGATCAGACGCCCGAGCAGGGGCGACACGGTATCGAGACCGGTCGCCCCCGCGGTGACGACGCGCAAGAGGGGCTGACGGACGTCCACCGCCGTGAGGCCAACCGCCTCCAGGACGAGCAGGTGAAGCGGCTCGATCCGGGTGCCCGCCTCGATCAGCCTCTCGCTGCCAGCGACGTCGTCGCCCGTTCCGAACACACCTTCCCGGGGGGCGATGTCCGCGACGACCATGCCGTCCAAAAACCCCTCCGGGGGCAAGACGGCATCGGTGCCGGACGGCAGCGGCTGTCCGGCCTCGACCCATGGTGGTGGCCGCCCCAGGAAGATCGGCGCATAGGCCGACGCGCCGCCCACCGAAGCGGCCTCGACCGCGAAGCCGTCCCGCATCGCCGTCAGGCCGGCTGGCACGGCGGAGCGCGCGATGACCACTCCTGCGGCTACGCGCCCGAGCGCCGCTGCGAGCGTGACCGTCGCGGGGGCGACGGGAGCAGCCGCGCCGCTCAGCAGGTTCGCCGCCTCCCGAAGCGGGATCAGCGCCGAGGACGCATTCCGGATCATCATGGGGGCGATGCGCCATCCGGGTTCGATGATCAAGGGGCGGCGTGGCGGTCGACCCGGCGCGCGCCGCGTTCGACTCCCCGGACGAAGTCGCGTCGGCGAGAACACGTGCGGCTCTGCCTGGAGCGCCCCCGCACAGGGGAGGGCTTGCTCACAGCCATGACGGGGAGCGATAGCCGCGTCGAACGTCCCGACGAGACGACAATTGTCGCCCCGGGCGATATGCTCACCGACTATCCGCACGCGCTCCCCTGGTAGGCATGACAGGTCCATTCGGCCGAACCTGCGTTTCGAGGTCGGACTCATCGGCTGACCTCGCCTTCCGCGTCGTCACATTCCCAAGGCCCGTCCCGGGCGCATGATGCAGACGCTCCAGGAAATCCTGTCCCGCCTGTTCAGTCTGGATCGGGACGTGCTGGCGATCGCGTGGCTGTCGCTGCGTGTCAGCCTCAGCGCCGTCGGCATCGGTCTCGTGCTCGGCATACCCCTGGGTGCGTTCGTGGCTGTCGCCCGATTTCCCGGACGCAGCGCCGCGGTCGGCATCCTGAACGTGTTCATGGGGCTGCCGCCGGTGCTCGTCGGCCTCGCGCTCTACCTCGTCCTCTCCCGCTCCGGTCCGCTCGGACCGCTCGGCCTGCTGTTCACCCCCGGCGCGATGATCGCCGCACAGGCGACGCTCGCGACGCCGCTCGTCGCGGCCCTGACACAGCAGGTCGTCGCCGACGCCCGGGTGCATCTCGGGGAGCAGTTGCGCTCCCTCGGGCTCTCCGCGCCGCGTCAGGCCTGCGCGATCATCTACGACGTGCGCTTCTCCCTGGTGACCGCGGCGCTCGCCGCGTTCGGCCGGGCGATCTCGGAGATCGGAGCGGTCCTCGTCGTCGGCGGGAACATCGACGGGTATACCCGCACGATGACGACGGCGATCTCGCTGGAGACCCAGAAGGGCGATCTCAGCCTCGCCCTGGCGCTCGGCCTGGTGCTGATCGGCCTCGTTCTGATGGTGAACGTCGCCGTGGCCCTGCTCCGCCGGCACGCCGCGCGGGTGTATGGATGAGCGCGACGCCGGCCATCCGCCTCGAGGACGTGACACTGTCCCTGGACGGGCGAACGGTTCTCGACCGTCTCTGCCTGGAGGTCGCTCGGGGCAGCGTCACGGCCGTCATCGGCCCTAACGGAGCGGGCAAGAGCGTCACCCTGAGGGTCATCGACGGGCTCCTGCGGCCGGACGGCGGAACGGTACGGGTCGGCCCGCACCGGCGGGCCTTCGTGTTTCAGCGGCCGGCGCTGATCCGCGCGACCGCGGCCGCGAACGTCGCGCTGGCTCTCGGAAACCTGCCCCGTCCTGCGCGGGCCGCGCGGGTCGAGGAAGCGCTCGCCCTTGTCCGCCTCTCCCAGCGCGCCCGCGATCCCGCGACGCGGCTCTCCGGCGGCGAGCAGCAGCGGCTGGCGCTAGCCCGTGCCTGGGCGGTCGGCCCCAGCCTGCTCCTCCTCGATGAGCCGACCGCCAACCTCGACCCAGCCTCGACCGAGATCGTCGAGGGACTGGTGTCCGCGATGGCGCGGGCAGCCACCACGGTTGTGCTCGTCTCACACAATCTCGGGCAGGTGGCGCGCCTCGCCGATACGGCGATCGTGTTGGCGTCCGGGCGCGCCGTCGAGCATGGTCCGGCCCGCCAGATCCTTCTGTCGCCCCGCACGTCCGAGGCGCGGGCCTACCTCACTGCGGAGTTGCCGTGGACCCCTTCCGTCGTCGCCTCCTGACCCTCGCATTGGCCGCGCTCCTGAGCGCGGCCGGCCGGCTGCCGCCGGCCGACGCCGAACCGACCTCGATCGTCGTCGCCTCGACGACCTCGACCGAGCAGTCCGGGCTGTTCAAGCACATCCTCCCGCTCTTCCGGGAGACATCAGGGATCGACGTGAAGGTCGTCGCTCTGGGCACGGGCCAGGCGCTCGACGCCGCGCGCCGCGGCGATGCCGACGTGGTGCTGGTGCACGACCGTCCGGCCGAGGACAAATTCCTCGCCGAGGGCTTCGCGAAGACGCGGTACGACGTGATGTACAACGACTTCGTGCTGATCGGCCCGGCCTCCGACCCGGCCGGCGTGCGCGGCCTGGGCGTGCGCGAGGCCTTCGCCAAGCTCGCGGCCAGCGAGGCGGCGTTCGTGTCGCGCGGTGACCGCTCGGGCACACACAGCGCCGAACTGCGCAGCTGGAAGGAGGCGGGCGTCGATCTCGCGGCCGTGCGCGGCCCTTGGTACCGGGACGTCGGCCAGGGCATGGGCCCTGCGCTCAACGCGGCCTCGGCCCTCGGCGCCTACATCCTCGCCGACCGGGGGACGTGGCTCGCGTTCAGGAATCGCGCCGACCTGGTCATCTTGGTTCAGGGGGACCGGAGCCTGTTCAATCCCTACGGCGTGATGCTGGTGAACCCCGACAGCCACCCTGGCGTGAAGGCAAAGCAGGGACAGGCCTTCATCGACTGGCTTGTCTCGCCGGAGGGCCAGCAGGCGATCGCGGGATACAAGGTCGGCGGCGAACAGCTGTTCTTCCCGAGCGCCGGCGCGCCTGCGACGCGCTGACCCGGTATCCGCGCCCGTGGGAGGGCCGTACTGGCATCGACGCGCGCCGCCCCGGGTTCTGACACGCGACAACTATCTATGGTGTGCGCTTTCCGCGGTTCGGCGTCGAAAGCACCAACTCAGTGGCTGACTGCCCGATCGGCGCTTTCGGCATACTGGCGAACGCAGCTGAACGCGCTCCGCTGACTCTGGCCGTTCCGGGAACCGAGGGTGTCCGCTGTTCTCCGACAGGACAGACCTGATGACAACTGGTTCTCATCCTGCGAGACTTTGGGCCGTGCGGCGTCACCTGGGTTGCGGTCCGTCGCTTTCAATCTCGGATCAACTCGGCCCGGACGCTAAGATTCGAGACGCAGGATAGGTAGCAATACCAGATCGCCTGTGTGGAGACCCGGCCAGGGAGAGATGGCCGAGCGCATTCGTGTCCATGATTGAGCGGCAACACCGCTCGGATCGCTCGAGCACTGGTCGCCGCGGCTCAAGCTCGCTGTCGAGATGGTTCTGGCCAGCCCGCTGGTGGCCAGCCTCGTGAGGTCGGAAAGCCTTCATGGCTCGTCACGAACATGTCCTGCTCGCACCCGAAGCGGACCAACAACCGCAATTTGAGGTCGTGACAGCGAGGCGCTTTCTGCCGTTCAAGCCATCCGCGCAAATGGCCGCTTTCCCCTGCCTTTGCTGAGAAGCGGGCGAGCGGCTTCAGGCCATGTTCTGCCATCGCGAAGCGAGCACATGAGCGTCTGGGTTGTGTGGATTTCCGCCAATCCGCATTCGGGCGGCGGATGCATCGAAGCAGACTGCACCCGACCGACGCGAAAGAAGCTCAATTCGCCACTTGCGATGCGGGAGCCATCCACACAGGACACCATCGTCACATACGCTTGCGCTTGTTCCTGAGCGCGTGGCGGCATCTGCGGCTTCTCGGGCGCGCGGGATAGCCCCTCGTCATTCGGCCAAACCGAATGCACCCGCAAAGCCACGCCGGCCTACGTCGGTCACCCGGACGGCGCGCCCCTCCCGCTGACGCTCGATCCAACCGAGGTCCTCGCAGCGGCGGCACAGAGCGGCTCCGAGCCGGCCGGCGAGGTGCGGCCGCCGCTCGCTCCAATCCAGGCAGGGACGGCAGAGTAAGCGGCGGGTTCGTCCAGCCGGTTCGACCGCGACGCCGAACTCGGCCAGCCATGCGCGGCCCGACGCGGTCACCTCGCCCGCCTCCTCTCCGAGCAAGATCAGTCCCCTTGCGACCATCGCGTCGGCGATCCCGACGCCGAGCCGCCCGGCAAGGTGATCGTAGCAGGTACGGGCCTCGCGCAGGGCCGGATCGATCCGCGGGGTCGCGCGCCGTGGTGCTTCGTTTGGCTCGGCCCGGTTCGCGATCACCATCATGGCCTCCAGCATGCGGGCGGTCTCGACGGAGGCGAGGCGAAAGTACCGGTGCCGACCCTGACGCGAGACCGAGAGCAGACCGCCGGTCACCAGTTTCGTCAGGTGCTCGCTCGCGGTGGCCGGGGCCACACCGGCCGTCCAGGCCAGTTCGGTCGCGGTCAACGCCCGTCCGTCGAGCAAGGCCGACAGGATGTTGGCGCGGCCGGGATCACCGATCAGCGCGCCGATCTCGGAGAGTGCGGGACCCGACGACATGGGCCAAGCCTACACCCGCTCGCCACCGGCGGCACCCCTCGACGCTTCGGTCGGGACCGAAGCGTCCGTGACTGACAAGACGGAGTCTCGGGATCAGATTGCGAGGTGCAACGCGGGAAACGCCCATGCACACGCTCTGCCTCCGCTACACGCTCGATCCGAACCGGATCGACGCCTTTCGTATTTATGTCGAGGACGAGACGCCGGTCATCCGTGACTGCGGCGGCCACGTCGTCGGCTACTATCTTCCGACCGACTTCGCCGGGCCGACGAACATCGGCTACGGGCTGATCGAATTTACGAGCCTCGACCTGTACGAGCGCTACCGGGAAACCCTGGCAGCAGATCCTACGCACCGGCGCAACGCGGCCGCCCTTACGGAGAGCGGAGCCCTTCTCGCCATCGAGCGATCGTTCATCCGGCGTCACGGCTATGCGGAGAGTCGGGCCTCGACGCGGGAGGTGGCCGCCCATGACGCCCCGTGAGATGGAAGACCGTGATGAGCGTCATCGGGTCGAGGATACGCGATCCGGGCTTTCGCTCCCTGTGCCGCCTGCCATCACCCGGCACGATCCAAGGCCGACCCATGCTGGACGTCCATGGGGCGACCTTCCTGCCGGCTGTATCGGTTGCCCATCGCTTCCCTGAAGGGTCCTGGCGCGCCGCGTTGTCCGAAGCCGGCCTCGATGTCAGAGCGCACTGGCAGGCCCAGCCTCATGTCGGGGTGAGCCAGTCCCGCTTCGAACCAGACCGACATCAAGGGAGGAGCCCATGTTCTCCGTCATCTTCGAGGTCCGGCCCGGCGACGGCCGAAAGGATGCCTATCTCGAACACGCGCGGGTGCTGAAGCCGGAGCTTGAGGGCATCGACGGCTTCATCGACAATGAGCGCTTCACGAGCCGGAGACGGCCGGGCTGGGTGCTCTCGCACTCGACATGGCGGGACGAGAAATCGGTGATCCGCTGGCGCACCCATGCTGGCCATCACCTGATCCAGGGGAAAGGCCGGTCCGAAGTCTTTGCTGACTATCATCTCCGCGTGGGAGAGGTCATGGCGGACAGTCATCCGCCCGATGGCTACCCGATCCGGGAACAGCGCTTCGACTCGACCGAGGTCGGCGTGGCCAAGGTGTGTACCTTGATGGAGATGCTTCCGGATCGACCCGCGCTCATTGCGAGCGACGACGGCGTGTTGCCTGCCCTCGGCCTTGATCCCCGAGCCGATGGGCTCGTGGCGTGGGACGCGTTCGACTCCTTCACTACGCCCGGAAAGGTGCTGGCCTTGCTATCCTGGACGGATGCCCGCGCCGCGACCGACCCATCATCCGGGGCAGCGAGATCGCGAACGCGAGTCGTGCGGATCATCCGCGACTACGGGATGTTCGACCGGCGAGAGAGCCCGCAATACTTTCCGCCTGCGCGGGCTTCGAACTCGGGACCCGATGAAGAGGGCGCAGCCTGATCACCTGCGCGGTGGATTACATCATTGATCCGGAGAAGATCGCCGAGTTCGCGGCGTTCGGCCGACGGTGGATCGACTTCGTCAACCGCCATGGCGGCACGCACCACGGCTACGACCCCCCCGAAGGCGCGAGCGACCGTGCCCTTGCCTTATTCAGCTTCCCGAGCCTCGCCGCGTACGAGCAGTGGATTGGTGCCGACCGTCTTCTTCCGACCACCCCAGGGAGCCATCGCCGGGCGAGCGTTCGTTGAGAGGATCGCGACGCAGCCGTCGCGCGCGGCCAGCAGGGTGAAGTACAGGGCCGTGCCAGAATGCCCGGAATTGCGCAGGGCGACGGCGCTGACCCCGTGTGCCTTCGCCCGGCGGATCGCCTCCCGCATCGCATGGGCGGTCAGCACTTGTCCCCACTGAGCGAGGGGCTCCGCGTCTCGCTCGAGCGCGAGCGCCGGCCTTCCGAAATCAAGGTCACCCTCATTGCCGCCGACGGTCGCGAGCCCGTTCGGATCGAGCACAGGAAGCCACATCACCCCGCCCCAGACCATAAGCACGCGGACGGGCCCACCGACCCGGCGCGCGTCCTCGGTGCGGCGAAGGCCGCTGGCTGGGTCTACGGGCACGAGCCCCCCGCAAGCCCAAGCACGTCGCGGTGCTGGTGTGGCAGGACGGCGGTCCGTGGATCAAACTGAACGTCGAGTTCGCCTGCACGATCTCCAGGCGGAATCAGTCCCCGGAGCTAAGCCTGACCAGGGCTGCCTATGACATGGCCCTTGAAGGGGTGTCCCGCGAGCCCTTCAGGGGCCGACCAGCTTCCTCAGCCGGTCAAGGTTGGCCAATTGCTGGAGCGCGTGCTCGCGGTCGGCCGCGGCGAGGCCGAGGGTGACGGCCTCCAGCGCGATCAGGGTCGTGGCGTGAAGCGCGACCTCGTTCGCGCGACCGCGCCTTGCCAGCAGCACGACCGTTGCCTGCCGTGCCAACGCGCTCTTGTGCGTGTCGGTCACCAGCACAACCGGCAATCCGAGGCGACGGGCCTCGGCCATCACGGCCTGAACCTCGCGATAGGGCTGGCCGTAGGCGAGGAGCAGGACCGCGTCGCCGGCCTGCAGGCCGAGCAGTTGGTCTGCGAGCGACCAACCCGTGGCATCGAGCAGAAAACTGCACCGCCCCGATCGGGTAAGCTGGAAGGCGAGATACCGGGCGAGGTGCGCGGAGGGCCCGATCCCGAACACGCCGATGCGGGTCGCCAGATGCAGGGTGGTGATGGCCGCGAGGATGTCCGCCTTTCCATCCTCCGACCGTAGCGCCGCCATTCCCTCCTCGTGGGCCGCCAGTACGGCGTCGATGGCTTGGCCCGCGTTCTCGCCGACGCCGGCGAGAGTGCGTCGCATGTCGGCCGCCGGCGTGCCGCGGTCGTCCATGCCTGCGGCCAACGCCTGCTTTAGATCCGTCAGGCCGTCGAACCCGAGTGATTGGACAGCCCGGATGACCGTCGCGTCCGACGTGCCGAGCTGCGCCGCGATCTGGGCGGCCGAACTTGCGAGGACCGTCGCGCGATTCTGGTCGAGATAGCTCGCTACCCTGGCTGCCGACGGCGTCAGCGACGGCGTCAGGCGTCGGACCGTAGCGCCGAAGTCTTCCGTCACGGCGTCTCCTCCGTCCAGCACACGCATCGAGCTACCCGACCTCGTGATGTAGTGATATCTTCATTGCGCTTGACAAAGGTAGTGATAGCTACAACTTTGCGGTCGAGCAAGCCGCTGCGCGAAGGCTCACTGGCGAGAGGGCGCTCCGAATGGCCGTCGACTGGATTCAAGCATCGCCGGCAGCCATCGCGGCGTTCCTCGCCTCCACCGTCGAGTTCGTCGAGGCGCTGACCGTGGTGCTGGCGGTCGATGCGGTTCGCGGCTGGCGCAGCGCCCTCACCGGCACGGCTGCCGCCCTCGCTACGTTGCTGGCCGTCGTCCTGCTCTTCGGCCCCCTGCTGACTCGCATCCCGATCCGGGGCGTCCAACTCGTCGTCGGCGGGCTGCTCCTGCTGTTCGGCCTCCGTTGGCTGCGCAAGGCTGTCCTGCGGGCTGCCGGCGTCATTCCCCTACACGACGAGGCCGCCGCCTACGACCGAGAGGCCGGCAGCCTTCGGTCGGCCGGTCGCGCCGCTGGCGCCTTGGACTTCGTCGGGTTCGCGACCGCGTTCAAGATCACCCTGCTCGAAGGCCTTGAGGTCGTGTTCATCGTGATCGCCGTCGGGTCGGGTGGCGTCGGGCTCCTCGTCCCCGCAAGCGTCGGGGCTGTCGCGGCGCTTCTGCTGGTGGCGGCGCTCGGGCTCATCCTCCACCGCCCGCTGTCGACGGTGCCGGAGAACGCACTCAAGTTCGCGGTCGGGGTGCTGCTCGCGGCGTTCGGCACGTTCTGGGTCGGCGAGGGCATCGGCCTGGCTTGGCCCGGCTCCGACTGGTCGATCATCGGGCTCACCCTCGGCTTCCTCGCCGTCGCCTCGCTCGCCGTGCCGCTTTGCCGGCGTCGCGCGGGCATCGGCCTCTCGCTGATCCTCCGCTGAGCCAATCCGCCATGAACGCCGTCAAAGCCGTCGCCCGCGAACTTCTCGGCCTCGTCGTCGAAGACGTCGCTCTGGCCCCCGCCGTTCTGGGCTGGATCGCCCTTGTCTGGCTGCTCGCCGCTTCGGTGCCGCAACCGCGCCCCTGGATGGCGGTCCTGCTTATTTGCGGCCTCGCGGGGATCCTCGTCGAGAGCGTCCTGCGTCGATCGGGAGCCGCACGATGATGGGCACGCCCGCATCCTCGACCGAGGGACAAGCCCCGCGGTCCCCGCGCCACGGTCTCTGGAAGGTCACGGTCGCCGTCCTGGTCCTGGGGTCCGTCGGCGTCGCCGCCTATCGCCACGAGGGGGCGCCCCGGCCCGCCCCGGACGCCGGCGCCCCGGCACCGGTCCCGGTCGTGACGGCCGCCGTGCGGAAGCAGGACGTGCCCATCATCCTGACGGGCGTGGGGACGGTGAACGCGCTCAACGTCGCGACCATCCGCAGCCAGGTCACCGGATACCTTCAGAGCGCCGATTTCGAGGAGGGCCGGTTCGTCCGGCGCGGCGACGTGCTCGCCCGGATCGACCCGCGCATCTATCAGGCCCGTCTCGAACAGGCGCAGGCGCAACTCGCCAAGGACCAAGCGCTCCTCACCAACCAGAAGACCAACCTCGCCCGCAACGAGCCTCTCCTGCAGAAAGGCTTCGCGACCGACCAGCAGGTCGTGAGCGAGCGCGCGATGATCGCGCAGACCGAGAGCGCGCTGAAGGGCGACCAGGCCGCCATCGACTACGCGCAGACCGAACTCGACTTCACGACGCTGCGCGCGCCCTTCGACGGCGTAACCGGCATCCGACGGGTCGACGTCGGCAACATCGTCAATCCCACGGATGCTGGCGGCATCGTCGTCCTGACTCAGGTCCAGCCGATCAGCGTGCTGTTCACCCTGCCCACGAGTGACATTGCGGCCGTGCAGGCAGCCCTTGGCCGAGGCCCCGTCGCGGCGACCGCCTACGACCAGTCCGGCGACCGAAAGCTCGACACCGGCACGCTGCTGCTCATCAACAACCAGGCCGACCCGAAATCCGGCACCGTGCAGCTCAAGGCGGTCTTCCCGAATTCCGAGCGCCAGCTCTGGGCCGGCAGCTTCGTCAACGCCGCGGTGACCACCTCGGTTGAGAAGGGGGCGCTGACGATCCCGACGAACGCCCTGCAGGTCAGCGACAAGGGCCAGTTCGTCTACGTGGTCGGGGCGGACGACACCGTCGCGGTCCGGCCGGTGAAGGTCAAGCAGCGCACCCGCGGCGTCGCGCTGGTCGCGGAGGGCCTGAGGGACGGCGAGACGGTCGTGGTCCAGGGACAGTACCGGCTGAAGCCCGGCACGCGGATCACGCCCGCATCGCCCGACCACGTGCCCGACACTTCCACGGCCTCGGCGGGGATGCTGCCGTGAACATCTCATCCGGCTTCATCCGGCGGCCCATCGCCACCAGCCTGCTCATGCTCGCCGTCGTCGTGCTCGGCGCGATCAGCTACACGCTCCTGCCGGTCGCCTCGCTCCCGAACGTCGACTCGCCGACGATCCAGGTCACGGCCCAACTGCCGGGCGCCGACCCGAAGACGGTTGCCTCCTCGGTGGCGACCCAGCTCGAACGCCAGTTCGGCCAGATCCCCGGCTTGACCCAGATGACGTCGAGCAGCGGCACGGGCTTCACCCAGGTCTCGCTGCAATTCGACCGGAGCCGGACCATCGACTCGGTCGCTTCGGACGTGCAGGCCGCCATCAACGCCACGCAGAGTCAGCTGCCGGCGGCGCTCCTCAATCCGCCGACCTACCGCAAGACCAACCCGGCCGACGTGCCGATCCTGCTGATCGCGATGTCCTCGGACGTGTTCCCGATCACGACCGTGAGCGACTACGCCTCCTCGCTCATGGCCCAGAAGATCTCTCAGGTCCCCGGCGTCGGCCTCGTCGGCATCGGTGGCCTGCAGAGTCCGGCCATCCGCATCCAGGTCAACCCAGCCCAGCTCGCGGCCGAGAACCTCGATTTCGAGACGGTCCGCACCGCGCTCTCGAACCTGACGGTGCTGCAGCCCAAGGGGCAGCTCTACGGCGGCCAGCAGGCCGTGGCCCTGCAGAGCAACGATCAGCTCACGACGGCCGCCGGCTTCGAGGACGCCATTGTGGCCTATCGCGACGGGGCGCCGATCCGGGTCCGCGACATCGGGCGCGCGGTCAAGGCGCCCCAGGACGTGACCATCGCCGGCTGGGTGGGCGAGAAGCCGGCCGTGGCACTCGCCGTGCAGCGGGCGCCCGGGGCCAACGTCATCGCGACGGTGGCGGCCATCAAGAAGGCCCTGCCGCAGCTCCGGGCCTCGCTGCCGCCGGGCATCGACGTGAGGATCACCTCGGACAGGACCCAGACCATCCAGGCCAGCGTCAAGGACGTGCAGTTCACGCTGCTCCTGACCATCGCGCTCGTGGTCGGCGTGATCGCGCTGTTCCTGCGCAGGCTCTGGGCGACCGTGATCCCCGCCGTGTCGGTGCCGATCTCCCTCGTGGGCACATTCGCGGTCATGTACGTGCTGGGCTACAGCCTCGACAACCTGTCGCTGATGGCGCTGACCATTGCCATCGGCTTCGTGGTCGACGACGCCATCGTCATGGTCGAGAACATCGTCCGCCACATCGAGGAGGGCGCCAGCCCGATGCAGGCGGCGCTCGACGGGGCGGGCGAGATCGGCTTCACGATCCTGTCGATTTCCATCTCCCTCGTCGCCGTGTTCATCCCGCTGTTCCTGATGGGCGGCATCGTCGGCCTGATGTTCCGCGAGTTCGCGGTGACCGTGGCCGTCTCGATCCTCGTCTCGGTGGTCGTGTCGCTGACGCTGACGCCGATGATGTGCGCCCGGCTCCTGCCGGGCCACGAGGAGCAGGCCCCGGGTCGCGTCTCGCGCTGGCTGGAGGGCTTCTTCACCTTGCTGACGGCGCGCTACGACGACGGCCTGACGATCGCCCTGCGCCACCGCTTCCTCACGCTGCTGACCTTCTTCGGCACCATCGTTCTCACCGGCTACCTGTTCTGGACGATCCCCAAGGGCTTCTTCCCGCAGCAGGACACCGGGCTCATCGTCGGCATCAGCGAGGCGGCCCAGGACGTTTCGCCCGAGGGCATGAAACAGCGCCAGCAGGGCATCCTCGGCATCATCATGAGGGATCCGGCGGTGGCCGACGTGGCCGGCTACATCGGCCCCGGCGGCCCGACCGTGACCGAGAATAACGGCCGCGTGTTCATCAGCCTCAAGCCGAGCGAGCAGAGGAACGTCACGGCCGATCAGGTCATCGCCCGCCTGTCGAAGGCCCTCGACCAGGTCCAGGGCATGAAGGTCTACATGCAGGCCGCCCAGGACATCACCATCGGCGCCGTCGTCTCGAAGACGCAATACCAATTCACGATGACCGACATCGACTTGTCGGAGCTCGACCTCTACGGCCCGAAGCTGCTCGACGCGCTGCGGAAGCTGCCCGAGCTCACCGCGGTCGCGAGCGACCAGCAATCCTCTGCGCGGATGCTCAACGTCGTGGTGGACCGCACGGCCGCCTCGCGCCTCGGCATCGACCCCGCCGCCGTCGACAACACCCTCTACGACGCCTTCGGCCAGCGCCACGTCGCGCGCATCTACCTGCCGCTGAACTACTACTACGTCATCCTGGAAGTCGATCCGCACTACCAGCTCGGGCCCAACGCCCTGCAGCGGATCTACGTCCGTTCGCAGAACGACACCTCCGTGCCGCTCAGCCAGATCGCGAAGATCGAGACCGGCACGATGCCGGCGGTGGTCAACCACCAGGGCCAGTTCCCGTCCGTGACGCTGAGCTTCAACCTCGCCCCGGGCGCTACCATCGGGGCGGCGGTCGCGGCGGTGCAGAAGGCGGCCGCCGACCTGCACATGCCGTCCTCGGTGGCCACCGCGTTCCAGGGCAACGCCCAGGCCTTCCAGACCTCGCTCGGCTCGACGCCGCCGCTGATTCTGGCCGCCCTGTTCGCGGTCTACGTGATCCTGGGCGTGCTCTACGAGAGCACGATCCACCCGCTGACCATCCTGTCGACGCTGCCCTCGGCCGGCCTCGGCGCGTTGGCGACGCTGATGCTGGTCGGCCGACCGCTCGACATGATCGGCATCATCGGGATCATCCTGCTCATCGGCATCGTCAAGAAGAACGGCATCATGCTGGTCGACGTCGCCATCGTGGCGGAGCGCGAGGGCGGCAAATCCCCCGAGGCGGCCATCCACGAGGCGTGCCTGCTGCGCTTCCGCCCGATCCTGATGACGACGCTGTGCGCGCTGCTCGGCGGCGTTCCCCTCATGCTCGGCACCGGCACCGGCTCGGAGATCCGCCAGCCTCTCGGCTACGCCATCGTCGGCGGCCTCGCGGTCAGCCAGGCCCTGACGCTGTTCACCACGCCCGTCGTCTATCTCTACATGGACAAGCTCAGGCTGTTGCTCACCCCGCATCGCCCGGCCGAGGCCCGACAGCCGGTAGTCGAGGTGCGATGATCACCGCTCGCCCTCAATCCACGACGCAGACTGACTCGGGCGCTGCGGCCAGCGATGGCGGCGAGAACCTGAGGGTCGCCGGGTTCAGGCCCGACGCGCTCCCGGACGTCTTGCCCACCGTGGCGCTCACGATCGAAGCGTCTCTGCGCTGGAAAGCGACGGGCGCCCTTCAGACGATCTAGCGCAGGATGCAGTTCCGCGATCGAGGAGGAGCCGTCGCGTCGGTAGCCAGTCCCACGCTCGTCCTTGAGCCCGACGACGCACCGTGGCCGGCAGCGCATTTTGGCAAGGTCTCACGTGCTAGGGCTGCGCGGCAACAGCACAGGGGCCGGACGCGCGGATGCAAACCGTCGGATCTGTTCTCGACCGCCGCGGCGGCCTTGCCCCCGGCTTCGATCTGTTGCGAATCGTCTTGGCTGTGTCTGTCGTGGTCTGGCACGGGCGCGCGATCGTGAACAACGAGATCACCCGCGTTGACGGCTTCTTCGAACTCGGCAGCTACGGCATCATCGCAGCCTTCTTCGGGCTCTCGGGTTTCCTGATTACCGGAAGCGCGCTGCGGCTCCGGCTTCGGGACTTCCTGCTCAACAGAGCGCTCAGGATCATCCCCGCACTGGCCGTCGAGATCGTGCTCAGTGCAGTGGTGCTTGGGCCGCTGTTCACCGACCTGCCCCTGTCGCGCTACGCCACTGACCCGCAGACCTACCGCTACTTCGCCAATATCCTGGGCCTGATCATCTACACCTTGCCGGGCGTGTTCGCGCACAACCCCACCGATGTCGTCAACGGCTCGCTCTGGACCATCCCGCACGAGATCGCTTGCTACGCGCTGATGTCGGCCTGCGTCCTGACGGGCCTGCTGCGGCGTCCGGCTCTCGTGCTGGGTGCGGCCGGCGCCGTGATCCTGCTCGGCTTCGTCATCGGCCTCGGCGCCTTCGGTGACCCCGTCACCCTCCCGGTTCGCGTGGCCGACAAAGTGTTCGTCGATAAGGCGTCGCGCCTCTACGTGGCGTTCCTGCTGGGCATCGCAGCCTACTTATACCGCTACAGACTGCCTTACGACCTGCGGTTGATCGGTCTGGCGGGGGGCATCGTGTTTGTCGCCGGTGCGTGCGACCTGACGGCCGTCACGGCGGTACCGGTCCATCCGTTCCTGAACCTCATGGTCCTTCCATCGCTGATCTATCTCACCGTCTGCTTGGGCGTGACGGATCTCTGGGTTCCCGCCCTGCTCAAACGCGGCGACTACTCCTACGGAATCTACCTGTACGGCTGGCCAATCCAGCAGGCTCTGGTTGCGGTGGTGCCGGTGCGGAATACGTCTCAGCAAGTGCTGATGGCGCTCCCGTGCATCGTCCTGTTCGCGATGGTGTCCTGGCACCTGATCGAACGGCCGATCCTGAGCTTGCGGCGTCGCTTCTCGTTCGTTGCCGCACACCGTCTTCGAGCCGAGCCGGAACAGCCGGCGGACGCCGCCGCGCAGGGGTTCAAAGGCGTCGGATAGAAGCCGCGCAGGATAACCGTCCGGAGCATGGCCAAGGCCGCGAAGCGCGTGTCACCAATGGCCCGCGGACCTGATCACTCGGCGCATACGCGCGGTCCGGTGGTGATGC